>JAKBCR010000089.1 GCA_021807675.1 Pseudomonadota bacterium | reverse complement strand
CGAGGCGCTCTCGAGGCTGAAGACGGTCTTCGATGCGAAGGGGAGCGTGACGGCCGGCAACAGCTCCCAGACCTCCGACGGCGCGGGCGCCGTGGTGCTGGTGTCCGAGAGCGCTTTGAAGCGCTACAGCCTGACACCCCTGGCGCGTTACGTCACGTTCGCGGTGAAGGGCGTTCCGCCGGCCATCATGGGGATCGGCCCCACAGTGGCCGTTCCCGCGGCCCTCGAGCGTGCCGGCATCAGGCGGGACGAATTGAAATGGATCGAGCTCAACGAGGCTTTCGCCGCCCAGGCGCTCGCCGTCATCCGGGATCTCGATCTCGATCCGCGGCTCGTCAACCCCCACGGGGGCGCCATCGCGCTCGGTCATCCTCTGGGAGCCACGGGTGCGATTCGCACGGCTACGCTGGTCCACGGCATGCGCGGCAAGCGGCTGACCGGCTACGGCATGGTGACGATGTGCATTGGCACCGGCATGGGCGCGGCGGGCATCGTGGAGGTGCTCTGAGGGCAGAGGACCTCGCGGGTCCCAGCTCCCGGGGGAGCTAGCATCAGGCAGAGCAGGCCGCGAGGGCACTCGGAGCCCTCGATGGCCTCGTATGGCCAACATCATGAAGAGAGGACAAAACCCATAATGTCAATTTTGCACGTCGTCATCCTGGCCATCGTCCAAGGGCTGGCCGAGCTTCTTCCGGTCTCGAGCTCCGCGCACGTGATCGTCGCGGAGAAGTTGATGGGCCTGAACCCCTCGGCACCCGAGATGACGCTCCTGCTCGTCATGCTGCATACCGGAACGATGATCGCCGTGATCGTCTATTTCTGGGAGCGCTGGCGGACCGCGTTCTTTCACTCCGTGCCGCAGTTCAGGAATTTCGCCGTCGCGCTCATCGTCGCCACGTTCCTGACCGGCGTCGTCGGCGGCTCGATCGTCGAGTTCATCGAGAAAGTCATGATGCGCGGCGAGGCTCATGCCTGGATCGAGCAGCTCTTCAAGCGACTCGACCTCATCGCGATTGCGCTTGCGGTCGCCGGCGTGTTCATCCTGGCCGCGGGGATCTTCGAGAATCGCCGCCGCCAGGCCGACGACGCTCCGCCCAGGCTGACACCCCCGCAATATTCCTGGATCGGGGCGATTCAGGGGCTCTGCATCCCCTTTCGCGGCTTTTCCCGCTCCGGCGCTACTATCTCGACCGGCCTTTTTCTAGGCGTGTCACGCAGGACCGCGGAGGACTTCAGCTTCGCGCTCGCGGTCGTGCTGACACCGCCGGCCGACGCGCGCGAGATCTGGCGCCTGTACCAATCCCAGCACCATCACCTCGCCGGGATGCTCCCCGCGGTGATGCCGAGCGTCCTCGGAGTGGTGTTCGCATTCCTCGCCGGGCTCCTCGCGCTCAAGTGGCTGAGCCGCTGGCTGGAGACCGGCCGCTGGCATTTCTTCGGCGTTTACTGCCTCGTGGCGGCGATGGTGGTCGGTTACCTCTATCACACGGGCTTCTGAGCGGCCGACGCTCAGGCCTGGGCCGTTGAAGGCGCAGTCGCGCACGCTGTACCTCGCCGGGAGCGTGAGCGCGCGGCGGGCCTACCGCAGGATCCAGAACCGCACATCCTGCATCTTCAGGAATTTTTCCGCGCTCGTGCCGTGAAGCAGGGCCACCGTGGCCAGAAGTCCGGCTTCCGTGCAACTGCTGGCGGCAACCGTGACTGAGCGCGGAGCGCCTGCAATCGGCCAACCCGTCCGGGGATTGAGCACATGGCCATACCGCACACCGTCCTTCATCAGGAATCGGTGCGAATCCCCACCGGTGGCGAGCGCGCCGCGCGCAAGCTCGAGCAGCGCCGCGGCCTGCCTTACGGATTCCGGCCGTTCGATCCCGATCTGCCACGCGCCCGAGTGCGGCGGACGATTGGCACGCAGGTCCCCTCCGAAATTGATCAGAAATGGCTCTGCTCGCTGCCGCGCCAGTATGTCGAAGGCGCGATCCACCGCATACTCCTTGCCGAAGCCGCCGAAATCGAGCTCCATACCCTCGGGCAGCGTCAGGCAGGGCCGTTCCCATCGGACTTTCGAGAACCCGATCAGCGGTACGAGTCGCGCAACATCCGCATCCGTCGGAATCCGATCCGAGCCGTCGAATCTCCAGGCTCGGCGCAAGACACCTGAGGTCACGTCGAAGAGCCCATCGGTCAATTCATAGCATTGTGCGGCGAAGTCGAGCAGCGACCCCGTCTCGGCATCGACTTCGAGCCTCGTGCCGCGTCTCTGATGTATCCAGCCGATGACGCTGTCGTCGCGGTAGCGGCTGAACTTCCGCTCGACTCGCCAGGCTTCCTCGGCCACCAGGCTCCCAAGCTCCAATGCCTGCGGGCGATCCGCTTGCGGCAGCAAGAGCTCGCACGGGCTCGCCATAGCCTCGAACCGGACGGCGAGCAGCTCGCCGGGGAGGTCCCGCAGGGAAAGCGAGGGGTTGCAGTCCGACTTCACAGTTGCCCGAAGACCGTGATCAGAAGCGATAGGTCACCTGCGCCTGAATCGCGGTCAGTCCCGGATACAGGTTGAGGGCCGCGAGCGCGCCCGGCCCCGGGATCCTTGCATCGACCATCTGTCGATAGTATTGAACTCGCACGGTGAGCCACTTTGGGTGCACGTACGGCGTGCCAATGTCGATGCCATACTCCAAGCCGTAGGTCAGCGCATGGAAGGCTCCGAGCCTGCTGTCAGCCGACGCACTGCTCAAGCTGCCGACTTCGGCCAACGACATCCAAGGATGGTAGAAATCCGCCGCCGTCTGCCGATACCACCGCAGGCTCGGCTGCCAATAGGACCCCTGATCTGCGTTCCACCATCGATAGCGGACGCGCGCCGTATACGAGCGGACTCCCCAATCATCCCCGAAATAACGCAGCGAGAGGTCCACCGACTGGCGCTGCCAGCCCACGCGATTGTCCACGTAAACGCTCGCCCGTGTACGTTGAGCCGGCCGCCGCTCATAGAGATACCCGGTGGTAATCCCTTCACTCTCGACCACCGACATGATCTTGTAGGGGTCGTTCATGTAGCCCGACGCCCGATCCAACGAGACATTTACCTGTGCAAGCCAGTGCCGGTTCATGACCTGGCTGACGCCAATGAGCGCGCCGATGTCGTTCCGGCTCTCATTGCTTATTCTCTCCTTCTCGGCGAAGCTCGTGTCGCTGCCCGGCACCGGTACACCGCCAATCGGCCGTATCGTGTCGTTCTCATCGTAGACACCGAGCGACAAGGTTGTGTTGTCCTGATCGAAATTGCGCGCGATCGAAGTGTCTCCCGTCAGCGACAGGAAGTCGTGCTCGTAGGAAACCTTCGCCCCGACAGTCCAGCTCGTCACGCGCGACAGCGGCAACTGCCAGGAGCCCGAAGCGGCGATCCGCACGTCGTGATAGAAAGGATCCACGGGCAGATCTCCCGGGGGGGTCGTGTAGTTATGCGTGACCTTACCCGACGGACCGGCGAATGTCTGCGGAAGGAAGCTCGTCACCGCGCCGTTGGGGCTGGCCCCCGTCAGGCTATCGACCGAGAAATGCAGATTGACGACTTGCCCGTTCTGAAAGTCCTTCACGGCGCTCACGATCGGCTCGATGACCCGAATGCGCCCCTTCTCCTGGTAATAGGACAGGGCCAAGCCGATTACCCAGCGATCTGCGACGGGAGTGCCCTCCCCGCTCAGGGCAGGATCGAGCAACTGCTGGCCTTTAGCCCGCGCGACCCCCAGCAGCGCGCAACTCGCCGCGATCAGTCCCCGGCGAATCGCGCGCGGTGTGCTCTTCAGTCGTTGCATCCACAGCCCCCGCCTGCAAACGAGCGGCCGCCCGACGACGCCTCCTTGGCGAAGTACATGTGATCGTCGATGAAGTCATCCATTCCACTGCCGCCAGGGCGCATGTCCTGTCGGGCCAGAATGCCGCGCTGCCACGGCTTGACACCCAGGGTGCTGCAGCCGGATGCCGCTGCCGCGCATCCGAGCATGGCGAGCATGCACACCCAACGTGCGGCCAAACGACTCCCGCTTCTGCGCCGCGCCGTCATTTCTGCGCCAGCAGCTCGCGAATCTGCAGCTCATAGGTGGCACGCTGGTCGAGGAAGAATCCGACGTGCACGAAGCGTATGATGCCGCGCCGATCAACGAGGAGGCTCGTTGGCATGCCGATGACCCTGTACCGCTGCGCGAGGTTCCCGCTAGGGTCGAAGATGATCTTGAAGTTCGGCCGGAACACGCGCAGAAATCTCCGCGCATTCGCGCGGTCGTGGTTGAGATCGACCGCAACGATCGACAGACCTTGGCGCCCGTACGCGCGCTGCAGCGCCTTCATCCAGGGAAAGGACTGCCGGCACGGCACGCACCAGGACGCCCAGAAATCGACGTACACGACCCGTCCGCGCAAGGAGTGAAGGACGGCCTGCATGCCCGCCCGCGCGGGAATTCCCGAGGCCGCCAGCGCGCACCCCAGCGCGAGCGCAGCACACGCCAACCTTCCGTCATGTACGCTCATCGCACGCTCGCCGAGCGAGAGGCAGCCACATTCCCGCCGGCCGGCAACTTTGGCCGGTTCCGGACTTGACTGCCAAGCGCTTCAATCAATACGGCCAGCACCCGCTGCGGCCGCTCCATGCTCAGGGCGGTGTATAAGTGCCCGCGAGATCGATACGGCCGTACACCCCGGCAGTTTGCGTATCAGGTCCGCCAGTGAAAAACAGGGTATTCATCGGCTGACTGTTACTCCCGTTTCCGAAGGCGATAGCCCAGAGCCCGGGCACGAACAATTGCTTGCCGCTCGCGAGCAGGAGCGGTCCCATGCCCGCGCCGGTCGTCGCGTTATAGGCGTTGATTGCGCCGTCGCCGAAATTGCCGACCAAAAGCGCACCACTCATCGGGCCGAAGTTCGAAGGCGCAATGGCCAGGCCCCAGGGCGCATTCAGCGAGCCCTGCGAGACAAGGGTGCTGATCAGGGTACCGTCCCATTGGAAGACCGCGACGTACCCGAGACCGGCGCCGATCGTCACATGCTGCGCCGATGTGCTTGGCTGCGCATAGGTCACGTAAATTTGCGCAGTGCCGCTCGAGGTCGGAATGTTCTGAACGTTATACGGCGCGTAGCCCGAGGGAATCGCGGAGTCGTAGAAATTGAAGCCTGACGTTTCGGGAGTGAAGCTGCTGTTGAATACAGCGATCTTGTCATTCTTGAAGTCCGCGGCGTACAGATAGTAATTGCCACTGCCGTCGGTCGCCATCGTCAGTCCCGTATACATCGCGCCATCGGTGCTGTTGTAAGCAACTATGGCGCTGCTCGAGTCGACAGAGGCATTCCAACCCTCGATTGACCCGCCGAGGGTGCCGAAGAGGAACGTCGCGGGGTCGGACACGCCGCTCGAGCCGATCGAGAATCCGCTCGTCGCGTTGTACACGATCCCGGTCGGTCCAGCCGTGCCAGAAGAGCCGGCCGGTATCGTGATGTGAGCCGGCTGGCTGCTGCTGCCGTAGCCGCCGCCGGATGAGGGCGGATTTCCGTTGCCGTCGTACAGACTGGAATAATTGCTGCCGGCGTCGGAGATCCAAGCGTAGGCCGTGGGAGCGAATGCCAGACCCCACGCGTTGACGAGCTTGGAGTCGGTATCCAGTGCGGTGACCGCCGTGCTGTTTGCCACCAGGTAGGTCAGCATGTAGTTGCTCTGCGGCGAGGGGCTGGGCGACGGACTGGGCGAGGGGCTGGGCGAGGGAGTGGGCGAGGGGCTGCTCATCCCGCTCGAGCCGCCGCCACCGCAGGCGCTCAGGAGCAACAGCGTGGACAGAAGCGCGGCAACGCAACGCAGGACGTTCGTGTCCGGTGAGCGAAGTGAGATACGTACGGAGTGCATGACACACCCCCCAATACAGCTACCGCGACCTATAATTATAACACTAACAGTGTCCAACGACAAGATTGACGGCTGTTCATGCAGGTTCATCGCGTTCCCCGGCAGCGGGATACGCGGCTCGACGGCGCGCTGGTGCGTCTGTTTCCTGGTTTGTTCGTGTTGCGGCTGAGTTCAAGTTTCGATAGCCGCCTCTTGGCGCAGGAGAGCCTTCCGGCCCCCGCGCAGATCGGCAGCCATCCGGCATTTACGGGACCTCGACTTGCGGATCGCTCCCCGGGCTGCCAGACCGCCGCCGGCACGGGTTCGCGGAAGGGCTCGGCCTACGCTCCTGCCGGCCGCGGGCAGGCGGCTGACCGGGCCAACATGGCTCATGCTGCTGACTGCCACAGCCCAAGGCCCAGTCGACTACATCCGGGCATTGGAGGATTCCGTAGCGTGTTGCCAGAGTGTTGCTCTTTTGGTCCGGACGGTGCCGGACAGCCCCCTCACGCAGGTCCACTATTGCACCTCGAAGCGCGGGGCAGAACGGCGCGCGCTGCCGCTGACCGGGATTCGGGCTCGCTCCGCACCGCTTTGACTGCCGCGAATCATCGCCTTCCGGGACCGAGCGCCACGGCGAAGGTGAGTTCGCCGCCGCCCGGCAACGCGGAGAACCCGAAGCGCTCCCTCGGCGCATCGAGGCCCATGAAACTGTCCGTGAAGAACTTCGCGACGAAATTGCCGATCGCCATGCTGGCGAGGGTGTCCGACGGGTAATGCCAGCCGCCTTCCACCCGGGCCCAGGCGGTAGCGAAGCTGAGCGCATGGAAGCTCACATCGAGCGCCTCGCGCGTGCCCGCGCCCATGGGAATGTGCTGCAGGTTGAGGGTCGCCAGGCGCGTATAGACGGAGGATGCCGCCGAATGACCCGAGGGAAAGCTGTGATCGTTGGCGTGGTTCGGCCGCTCGCGGCGCACGAGGTGGTGTAGGAGCGTCGTCGACTCGATGGCCGTCGTGGCGGCCGCAAGGTTCACCAGATAGCCCTTCGCCTTATCGAGGAGCCACTCGCCGCCGGCATCTCCGCTCGGGGTGAAGAGGATGGTGGCGATATCCACGCCCACGGACGCGCTGCGCAACCGGTCGCTCCAGAGGGTGGCTTTCCCTTCGGAGCCGAATATCGGATTGTGAGTCCGGCCCCAGCGGGAGAGCCGATGATCGAAGTTGCCGATCTGAAGCGCCGCGGCACCGGCAAGCGGCGCCCATACCCAGGGATCGCAGACGGCACGGACTGCGGCGCTGCGAACGCGGGCCCAGCCGGGGGCGACCGTGACATCACCGCCCCATCGATGACCGTTGGGGAGCGTCGCGCAACCGCCGAGTGACAGGGCCGTCAGCGCGGCAACTGCCGGAAGCGTGCGCATTCAGAATTTTTCGTAGAAGCCTACCGAGAGCCCGCCGGGCAGGATCTGCACCAGCAAGGGTATCTTGCGGTGCGACGCCCAGTATCCGAACCCGGAACCGAGCAGCCAGCCGACGAGGATGTCGGACTGCCAATGCGCCTGACTCTTCATCCGGGCGTAGCCATCCCAGATCGGCAGCAGCTCTAGCGACCAGATCCACGGATGCTGGCGGTAATTATCGAGAATGAAGGGGGTCACTCAGGCGGCCTGCAGCGTCTCCTCGCCGCTCGGAAAACTCTGATCGTGACCCTGAAACCAGGCGTTGGGACCGTGGCCCTGGATCGGGCGCGCCCGCCTGAAGGCGAACTTCAGCACCTGGGCGCTCAAGCCCGCAAATACCGCGGAATCGGCCGATTGCCAGAATTCGTGGCCGAGCTTGTTGTTGTTGCCGAGAATGAGGGAGCCGGCCGTGATGAATGCGATGGAGCCGTACTCGAGGCCGACTTGGGCGCCGCGATTGAAGACGCCGGTGTCACCCTTGCCGAGCTCGTGATCGATTCCGAAGGGGCCGCCGCCGGCGAAGGCCGTGGCGGGAGCGAGGATGAGGAGCAGCACGAGGGGTGCCGCAAACAGGCGGACACGGGAGCCGTGCCTGGATACGCAGACTCGGGTCATGGCGCGCGTGAGTCTCGCTCGGGGCTCGACTCACTGTCAACGCCGAGTCCCTCGCAGCGCCAGATGCGTCCGAGGAACGGCTCAAAGGCGCAGGTCCCCCGCAGCGCGCCCGCCGCCGTGTAAGATGCGCCAACTGAATACAGGCTGGTGAGGCGCATGGCGACCAACGAGAAGAACCCCACGACCGACCTTTGGTCGCAATGGCTGCTGCACGGACGGGACGCGGGCGATCCACATCTGAAGCAGACGCTGCGCACCGTGGTCGGCCGTTACATCGATCGGCTGTTGGATGGGGCGAGGCTTTCTCCCGGCGAGACGCTCGCGGATATCGGTAGCGGTGAGGGCGTCGTCGCCTTCCGCGCGATCGAGCGCGTCGGCCCGACTTTGCGGGTCTGCCTCACCGACGTGTCCGAGCCAATGCTGCGGCATGCCGAGGCGCGGGCGAGCGCGCTAGGGGTACGAGGCCAATGCGCGTTTCTCTGCTGTCCGGCCGATCGCCTGGCGGGCCTGGCCGATACCTCCGTCGATGTGGTGGCGACCCGCTCCGTACTCGCCTATGTCGCCGACAAGACTGCCGCTCTGCGTGAATTCCACCGCGTCTTGCGGCTCAATGGGCGCATCTCCCTCGCCGAGCCGGTCATGCAGGACGATGCGCTCGCGGCGCGGGCCATGAAAGCGGTGATCGACTCGAAGCCCGCGGCGGAGGTGAGTCCGCTCATGGTGCTGCTGCACCGCTGGAAGGCCGCGCAATACCCGGACACGGAGGAGAAGATCCGCCTGAGCCCGATCGCCAACTACTCCGAGCGCGACCTCATTCGCTTCGCCCAGAACGCCGGCTTCACCGACATCCACCTGGAGCTCCACATCGACCTGGTTCCATCGGTCGTGCACGGCTGGGAGACCTTCCTCAACAGCGCCCCGCACCCGCTGGCTCCGCCGTTGAAGGACATCATGGCCGAGCGGTTCACGGCCGAGGAGCGCGAGCTCTTCGAGCGCAGCATGCGACCGGTGGTCGAGGATCCGAGGTCGGTTTCCATGGACCGCATGGTGTATCTGACCGCGCGCAAGCCGCTTCCCTGAGCCGGGTCCGCGGCCCCGGCCCGAGCACCGCCGCCTAGCCGGCACTTCGCCGGTCGCGAGGGCCGAGCCGCGCCCAATGGACCGAGCGGCAGCGGATCTTGGGCATACGCATTAACCCGGCTGTTTCGGCAGCGAGCGGCGCGGTAGGGTCTCCTCTCGCTCAGCTGGAGAGCCCGTGGACACGCCCGTCGCAGCCGACAAACCCGTGGAACCCGAGCGTCGTGCGAGCTCGAGCGCCGAGCTCCCGGCGGCAGTGGTGGATTCGGGAAAGAGGCCCGAGCAGCCGAGGCGGCCGTGGCGGCGAACGGGGGGGCGCCTTGCGCTGGTCGCAGGCCTGCTCATCCTCGCGGTTGGCTCGGGGATCTGGTGGTATCTGAAGCCGGGCGCTCCGGTGGCGTATGTGTCGGCTGAGGTCACTCGGGGCGCGGTTGCCCCCTACATCACGGCGAGCGGAAGCGTCAATCCGGTGGTGACCATTCAAGTCGGGACGTATGTCTCGGGTGTGATCCAGCAGCTCTATTGCGACTTCAACACCCAGGTCAAAGCCGGACAGCTTTGCGCGAAGATCGACCCGCGGCCCTATCAGGTCGTAGTGGATCAGGACACCGCGGCGCTCGCCGCCGCGAGGGCGCAGCGGGTGAAGGATCAAGCGAGCCTCGCCTACGCGAGGCTCAACTACGAGCGGCAGGTCAAGCTCGTGGCGCAGAATCTGGCTTCCAAGGATGCGGTGGATCTTGCCCGCAGCTCCTATGACCAGGCGCGCGCCCAGGTCGGGCTGGACCAGGCCACCATCGTGCAGCGGCAGGCGGATCTCGATGCGGCAAAGGTGAATCTGGGATATACCAACATCACATCGCCGGTCGACGGTACGGTCGTGTCACGCAACGTCACGCAGGGACAGACGGTCGCGGCAAGCTTTCAGACACCGACACTGTTTCTGATCGCGACCGATCTCACGCACATGCAGGTCGACGCCAGTGTCAGCGAGTCCGATATCGGGAGCCTCAAGACGGGAGACATGGCGGCCTTCACCGTCGAAGCATTCCCTGCGCATGTGTTCCGCGGTCAAGTGGTGCAGGTGCGCCAGTCCCCACAGACCATCCAGAATGTGGTCACCTACGATGTCGTGGTGCAGGCGGACAATCCGCAACTGCTGTTGAAGCCGGGGATGACCGCCGACGTGCGGATCGTCACGGCTGAGGCCCGGGACGCGCTCCGAGTCCCGGTCGAAGCGCTTCGCTATTGGCCGGAGACGATGCCGAAGCCGGCCGAGAGCCGCTCGGCACCGACACGCGTCTGGACCCTGCGGAACGGTCGCCTCCTGGCCGTTCCCGTCGTCGTGGGCCTGAGGGACGACACCTACGCACAGATCAAGCAGGGTGCTCTTTCCCCCGGGGATCCGGTCATCATCGGTGAGCGCTCGAGCGGATCCTCCACCCATCCTGGCGCGGCGAGCCGACCGCGCGCGCCATTTCTGTAGCGGCTCGCGTCGTGGGTGATGTCGTCATCCGGACGCAAGACTTGTGGCGCGTATACCGGGCGGGCGCCGTCGAGGTGCATGCTCTCGCGGGTGTCAGTCTCACGATAGAGCGTGGAGAGCTCGTTGCCATCATGGGAGCGTCCGGATCGGGCAAATCGACGCTGATGGCGTTGCTCGGCTGTCTCGATCGGCCGACCGGCGGCCGCTATCTGCTCGAAGGCTCGGATGTCTCGGCCCTCGATGAGCCCCGGCTTGCGCGTATCCGCAGTGAGCGGCTCGGCTTCGTCTTCCAAAGCTTCAATCTCCTTCCCCGCACCAGCGCGCTGGAGAACGTGGCACTGCCGCTCTACTACGACCCGCGAGGCGCCGTGAGCGCATCCGAGCGAAGCGCTCGCGCGCGGGCGGCCTTGCAGCTGGTCGGCCTCGGGGGACGAGAGCGCAATACACCGGCTCAGCTCTCGGGCGGTGAGCAGCAGCGTGTCGCCATCGCGCGAGCGCTCATCAACTCGCCCGCCGTGGTTCTCGCCGATGAGCCGACGGGCAACCTCGACACTCGCAACTCGCACGAGATCATGGAGATGCTGGTGAGGCTCAATCGCGAGCGCGAGGTGACCGTCATCGTCGTCACGCACGAGCCCGACATCGCAGCCTATGCCGACCGCGTGATCACCATGCGCGACGGAGTCGTGATCTCGGACGAGCGTGGCCGCGCGCCGGGATCCCCCACGAGCGCCGCGGGGGCGGCGCCAGCCGCCGGCCTCGCCGCCGCGACCGGTGGTCGAGGCGATTTCTCGGCCGGCCCGCGGTCCTGGCCGTTCTGGCGCATGATCGTCTCGAGCGCGGTGCAGGCCATCGGGCGCAACAAGATGCGCTCCGGCCTCACCACGCTCGGGGTGCTGATCGGAGTCGCCGCGCTCATCGCGATGGTGGCGGTCGGGCAAGGCGCCAACAGGGCCGTCGGCGAGCTGATCCAGAGTCTCGGCACCAACTTGCTGATCGTGCTTCCCGGTACGACCACCGCCGGTGGTGTACACGGAGGACACGGCAGCGCCTCGACGCTTACCGTTGCCGACGCCGACGCGCTTCGTCGCGACGACCCGGCGGTCGCGCAGGTGGGATACATGATCCGCCAGGTCGGTCAGGTGCAGTACCGCAACCAGAACTGGAGCACGGGTCTATACGGGGTCACCGCGAACTACGACGAGATCACGAACTGGCGGATCGCCGAGGGCAGGGGAATCACGCCGGCGGACGTGAGCTCAGCCGCGCTGGTGGCGGTCATCGGCCAGACGGTGTACCGGCAGCTGTTCGCGCCTTATGAGAATCCGATCGGCGCCACGGTGCTGGTCAAAGGCGTCCCTCTCAGGGTGATCGGACTTTACCAGGCGAAGGGACAGTCTCCCATGGGCCAGGATCAGGACGATCTCGTGACCATGCCCTTCACCACGGCGGAGCGCAAAGTGCTGGGCGTCGCCGCGCCGAGCCAGCTCGAGGTCCAGGGCACAGGCACCGTGTATCCGCCTCTGCCGAACCCGTTCGGCATGCAGCCGCGGCTCACGGGCTATGTAAACGTCATCTATGTGCAGGCTGGGAGCTCGGTGCTCGTCAACCGGGCCGTAGAGCAGGTGATCACCACCCTGCGCCGCCGACATGGCATCCGCGCTGGGGCGGACGATGACTTCAGTGTCCGCAACTTGAGTCAGATCGCAACGGCCGCCGAAGGCAGCAGCAGGGTGATGGCGCTCCTGCTGGCGATGGTGGCTTCCATCTCTCTCCTGGTCGGCGGGATCGGGATCATGAACATTCTCCTGGTGTCCGTCACCGAGCGCACGCGCGAGATCGGCCTGCGCATGGCTCTCGGCGCACGCCGTGTTCACGTACTGCTGCAGTTCCTGGCCGAGTCAGTCTTCCTGAGCGCGGCCGGCGGCACGGTGGGGATTTTGCTCGGGGTCGCGGTGTCGGAGCTCGTCTCGGCTGTCGCCGGCTGGCCCATCGCGATCTCCGCCCTCGCGATGGCCGGTGGATTCGTATTCTCCGCGGCGGTGGGAATCTTCTTCGGCTTCTATCCGGCCAGGAAGGCCGCCGGACTCAATCCGATCGAGGCGCTGCGGTACGAATGAGTCGCCCCGGATGGGGCGGCGGTCCGAAACGAGCGGGCGTGCTCGGCGTTCACGTCGTGGCGCGCGGCAGCGATTTCTACCTCGGCGCTACAAGTGCTACGCTACGCGCTTGACCTCATCCAGTCCATTTCGCACAGGAGACGGATTTTGGCCAGATTCACTGCCGAGCAGGCTCACGCCGTCGTCGAGATCCAGCAGCTCATCAACGATTGGGGCTACGAGCTCGATGTCTCCGAAGGCAAGAACATAGCCGATCTGGTCACGGAGGACTGTGCTTACACGGTGCGCGGCGAGCCAAGGAAAGGCCGCGCCGCCGTCGTTAAATTCTACGCCGACCGGCTCGCGCAGCTCTCATCGGCCCCAGGGGGCGTCCCCGTCCAACGCCACGCCCTGTCCAACCTGCGCGTGAGCTTCCGCTCCGCCAGCGAGGCCTCGATCACGTTCGGTCTGACCTATTTCAGCACCTTCGGCATGAAAACCGGTACCGAGCACGCTGACCCGGCTGCCTTCGCCGATGTCCGCATGAACGTCCGGCGAGACGCCGATGGCCATTGGCGGATCGCGAGTTTCGACAGCAACCAGGCGTTCCGGCGCGTCATCAAGTAATGGCGAGTCGCGCGGCGGCCCCTGCGGGGCGCGCCGCGCGATCGGGCCGAAATCATCGACCCGCGGTCGTCGACCAGACGTCGGACAGCCGATCCGATCGCCATAGCCGCTTCTGCACGCAGCGACGGTAAGCGCCCTGCGGGTGTTCTAGCGTCCTGGCGCCTCGACCAGGGCCAGTCCAACGGCAACTTCCGCGCTCAGCGGATAATCAAGGCTGATCGAAGGCGACCGAGTGGGCACTTGGCCGGAAGCCCGCGCTCTCTCGTGTAGCTCTCGCCTTCGTGCCGGCACTTTGCATGAGGAGCGAATCATGACGACCAGCCAGGGGCAACACGTACCGCACTCCGTAGGCGCATGGGCGACAGCGCTCGTACAGGGATGGATGCGCGATCTGCTCGGTGCCAGAGCCGAGCCGCTCGTGATGGGGAGACTCACCTGGGGCGGCGTCGTGACGGCCGTCCTCTTCGTAGCGCTGGCGGCGATCGCGCATTCGATCGCTGCCGCTCTCATACGCCGCCCAATGCGGACGTGGCCTCCAGAGACGGCGAACCCGGGCGGACGGACACACCTGCTGAAGGCCATCGGCAAGCCGCTTTACTTTTTGATATGGCTCGTGAGCTTCTATTTCGTCCTGTCCACCTTGCTCCTCGCCGTAGGCTCCGGCGCTGTCGCTCAGGAGCTGCAGGAGGTGCTGCGGATCGTGCTCGGTCTCGGCATCCTCATTCTGGCGCTTTGGCTTCTTTATCGCCTCACTTGGGTCTTGGAGGCGCACCTGAAGCGAGGGGCCGCCCGAAGCCCCACCCGGTTCTTCGATCTGCTCGTGCCGCTCATCGGCCGCGCGGCGCGGATGCTCATCCCCGTCCTCGGAGTGATTCTCGCCCTGCCGATCATTCCGTTGGCGGCGGGATACCTGCAGCTGATCGACAAAGGCGTCAGCATCATGGTGATCGTCGTTCTGGCGTTGCTCGCCTTTCAAGCCGTGCGCACGCTCGAAGCGGCTCTGCTGATGCGCTTCGATATCAGCGTCGCCGACAACCTGAGGGCGCGCAAGGTCTACACCCAGGTACACGTCATAGGAAAAGTCATCGACGTTGCGATAACTCTCCTCACCGTGGCGACGATCCTGATGTTGTTCTCGGAAGTGCGCCAGGTGGGCACCAGTCTGCTCGCCTCGGCCGGCATCGTCGGCATCGTCGCCGGTATCGCGGCGCAGAAGACACTCGCCAATCTCCTCGCGGGATTCCAGATCGCCCTCGCGCAGCCGATACGACAGGACGACGTTCTCGTCGTCGAAGGCGAGTGGGGGCGCGTGGAAGAGATCACGCTCACTTATGTGGTGGTGCACATCTGGGACGATCGACGGCTCGTGCTGCCGCTCAGCTATTTCATCGAGAAGCCCTTCCAGAATTGGACCCGCAGCTCGGCGCAGCTCCTCGGCGGGATTCACGTGTGGGTCGACTACTCCTTCCCCGTCGAGGAAGGGCGCAAGGCGCTGAAGGAGATCATCGAGACTCATCCCAAGTGGGATCGGCGATTCTGGAATCTCCAGGTCGTGGAAGCGGACGAGAAGGCGATGCAATTGCGTATCCTGGCAACAGCCGCGGACTCCTCGACCGCGTGGGACCTGCGCTGTGACATCCGCGAGAGGTTCATCGCGTTCATCCAGAAGCGTCATGCCGAGGCGCTGCCGCGGGTCCGTGCGCAACTCAGCAGAAGCCCAAGAGCCGCGCGCGAGGCGAGCCCCGCGCCGAACCCGGCCCCCGATCAGAGTATCGCCGGTCCAGTGACCTGATCCCAAGGGGGACGCGCAGCGGTTGCCTGGAAAACGCCGCTAGACTGTCGGTATCGTTACCGTGCCTGAAGCCAGGGAGTCGCACCCATGCATGTCCGTGGCCGCAGTTAGTGTCGGCACATGAAGGGCAGACAGATCGCCTTGACGCTCGACTTGCCGCCACGAAAGTGCGGACTGCTCAAGGCCAGTCGCGGGGACCGCGCTCGAGGCGCTTCTCGGGTGAGTGAAGGGCAGAGCCCCTCGGAGCGAGCGAGCCGCCCGACCGAGGCGACTCGCTTTCACGCTCACCAGCCGGGCAGCATGCGGCTCAGCACAGCATCGCGCTTGACGAGGCGGTGATACAGCGCGGCCCCGACGTGCATCACGATCAGCGCAAGGAGAATCCAGTAGATCACATCGGCGTGCAGGTCACCCAGTTTGAAGCCGACGTGCGCCTTGTAAGGCACGAGCGCCGGAAAGGGTATCACTCCAAAGGCGCGGACCGGATAGCCGTGCGCGGAGGCTGACGCCCAGCCTGCCAGTGGCATGAGAAGCAGTGCCACGTAGAGCGCGAAGTGGGTGGCACCGGCAACGAGCTTCTGCCAGACGGGCAGCGGTGGTGGCGGCGGCGGTCGATGAGTGAGACGCCAGAGTATGCGCGCCAGGACCACAAGGAGCAGGCCGCTACCGAGGGCGAAATGCAGTTGGATGAGCAACACGAATGGGGTGCCCAGCCGAATGCGCGGCATCAGGGAGCCGACGATGTACTCGGCCAGCACCAACAGTACGGTCAGCCAGTGCAGGCTGCGCGCCACGGGATCATACGATGCGACCGGTGCGGCCCGATCTTCGGCGACTGTGACTGTATTCATCCACGCTCCACGATGACTAGAGGGACTCCGGTGTCTCGACACTCGGATCGTGCGCTGCGGCACTCGAGTAGCTTTGCATTGCAGAACAAAAGGTGTCAATGGTACTTGCGATGCCGGATGGGCGAGGGAGGCAATCTGCCGCGCGAGCGCCGGAAAGACGTCGAACGGGCTCCTCAGTGCCCTGAGCGACCGGAAGGCGGAAATTGCAGAAAAGCGGATCCGGATCTCGTTCGCACGGGGGGATCGGGACTCCGAAGCGATATCGGGGTTCGACCGGATCCCGATGCCGGGAGGCGTGCCGAATAGCGACTGAAACTATATAATAT
>JAKBCR010000088.1 GCA_021807675.1 Pseudomonadota bacterium | reverse complement strand
CGGTTCTCGACCGACCACCGGAGGCCGCCCGCGAGCTGGAGCTTCCGCATGATGTTCCACCGCACCTCGCCGTAGAGCGAGTGCGCCTCGATCGGCACGGTCAGCTTGGGAAAGTAGAGCTCCGCGGGAAGCCCCTCGGTCACGTTTCCCATGAAATTGGTGGCTTGCGCGACGCTGGCTCTCTGAAAGAAGGCGCCGGCCGTGAAATTGACAGGCCCCGAGAACGAGCTGTTGACCCGGATCTCCTCGGTGATGTCCTGACGGCGGAAGTAGTTGGGGGTGGCGAGCGCCGGTGCGGCGGAGGAAGTCCCAAAGTCGTTGAACAGGCTGGTCGAGATCAGGTGATAGAACCCTGTTATGGAAGAAAGGTCCAGAGCAGGGGTCAGATTATAGTTCAGCTCCAGGGTCATCCACCTCTGATCGGTGGAGAGATAGTCCTCGCCATGACCGGGCAGGCCGCCGGGGAAAGCGGCGGGGTTCATGTTGACCAGGTGCAGGGTATCGCCCAGGGTGCAGCCCGCGCCGGCAAGCCACGGGGGGTAGACGCCAAACAACGCGCCGGTCCCGTTCGGGCAGGAGGTGATCTCCGCACCCTCGGGATCGGTGCTGTAGTTGCCGACCAGGTTGATCTTGAGGCGCGCCGAGAATCGGCTGGTCGGATTCCACAGCGTCGTCAGCCTGACGATCCAGTTCCTGGTCTTCGGGGCACGCGAGGAGAACGGGCCGAGAGCGCCCGTCGCCAGATCCGGGGTGGCCTGATCGTGGAAGTATCCCTCGGACCGCGAGAACATGCCCGCCAGGCGCATTTTCAGGGTGTCGGTCACGGGGCCTGACAGGATCAGCTCGGTGCGAGGACCCATGGTGCCGAAGTTGTAGGCCGCGGAGGCGATGACCTCATGCTTGTCGGTCGGATCGGCGGTCCTCAACGAGATGACGCCCCCGGGACTGCTCTTGCCGAAGAACAAAGTCTGCGGCCCCTTCATAACCTGGATGTCCGCCAGGTCGAACAAGGAGCTTTCGAAGGCGAGGCCCTGCTCCATGGGCATGCCGTCGACGACGAACGCGACCGAAGAGTCGACGCCCGGATCAAGCGTCGTGATGCCGATGCCGTGTATGGTGAGAAACGCGCCTTCGGAAAGTACACCGTGCCCGATCACCAGACCGGGAACGAGGTTCGGGAGTTGGCTGATCTGCGTCACCTGCAGATCCTGGAGCGTCCGGCCGGTAACCGCGGCGACGTTGACCGGCACGTTGAGCAGGCGCTCCTGACGTCTACGGGCGGTCACAATGATTTCCTTCAGGCCCGTGGTACTGACCGGCTGAGCGCCGGCGGGCGGGGGGGCGACCGGCTGAGCCTGCGCCGGCAGCCCTCCTGTGAGCGCCAGCCCAAACATCGCCGCAACGGAGAGAAGTACTTTGTTTCGCACGTTTTTCATACGCCCCCAACCTAGATGACCGATGAGGCCCACCCGGCACGTACACAATTTTATTGTATACCGCTGAATACTACGGGACACAGACCGTGGCGTCAATGCCACGAGCTGTAGATGCCTCGGGCCGGCACCTCCCCCCTGCGCGCGCATTGTGAAAGGATCGCTTCGTGGCATCCGCACCACAAGCAGCCAATATCGATCTCACGAGCGACGGCGGGACCGTTGCGGCCTTCTCTCGATCGGCTTTGATCACGCGGCGGGCCGGGCATGGCTTGGGGCCCCTGCCCAGCGCCTCCCTCAGGTGTCCTTTGGATACAGACGCGCGAACGAGCCGGCCAGGGGTGCCGGCATGAAGCCGTCGATGGGCCAATTGAGGAAGCCCATCGCGGCGCTCGTGCCGCCGTCGATGTGCAGCGTCTGTCCGGTGATCGACTTCGACAGGTCGCTTGCCAGGAATAGCACCCCGTTGATGAGGTCTTCGACCGGCGTCTGCTCCTTCAAGGGCACGTAGAACTCCATCGCCTTCTCCATGGCGCCGGGACCCAGCGCGGCGAAGCGCTCGAGGTCCTCCGGGTAGAGGGCGGCGTTGGTGATCTTGGCCGGCGAGGTGTCCGGCGCGATCATGTTGACGCGAATCCTGTCGGCGCCGAGCTCCACGGCCAGGGCGCGGCTGAAGTTGGTCGTGGCCGCTTTGGCGCCGGCATAGACTGCGAACGTCGCGGCTCCCCGGAACGCCTCGATGGTCGTGAAGTTGATGATGCTGCCGCCGCGACCGCCGCGCCGGACCAAGGGGATGGCGCGCCGAACGCTGTCGATCACGTAGCCGTAGTTCAAGCGGATGTCGCGCGCGTTCTGCTCCGGCGTGGTATCGACGAAGAGCGATCGCTGCACTCCGCCCGGCAGATTCACGACGATGTCCACCCGGTCGAACTCCTTTCCGACCCGGTCATAGAACCGACCCAGCGCCTCGGGATCCGTGACGTCGGCGTGCATCGAGAGGACCCGCACGCCTCGCGACTGCACTTCGGGGACGATGGCTTTCACCGCCTCCGCGTCGATGTCACAGGCGGCGATACTGACCCCGGCGTCCGCCAGCGCGAGAGTGATCGCGCGACCCTGAATCTCGCCGCAGCCGCCCAGAACTACCGCCACCTTGCCGGACAAGTTGGCGCGAGTATCGAGTAAGCCCATATCTCGTTCTCCGATCGTGATCCCGATGAGCCGGCCGGCCCGAGGATCATTAGCAAGTTTGCCGAGTTCGAAGCTCCGCGCGGAGCGTCAATGAGCGCGAGCTCAGATGTAACGTCCGCCGTTCACCCCGATGACCTGTCCGGTGACATAACCAGCCTCGTCCGAGACCAGCCAAGCGGCAGCGCCCGCGATGTCCTCCGGCTGCCCTTCCCGCTGGATAGGGCCCATCAGACGCATGGCCTCGCGCCTGCCCGCCATGGGAGGCTCCTGGAAGGACTCTTCGGACATGACCGTATTCATCACGAAGCGGGGCGGAATGGTGTTCACAGTAATGCCCGCGGGACCGAATTCCCGTGCCAGGGTGCGGGTGAGCGCGATCATCGCGCCCTTGGAAGAGGAATAGTGCGCCATCTGCGCCGATCCGGACTGGGCGCTCGAGGAGGAGATATTGACGATCCGCCCCCAACCGGCGGCAATCATGTCGGGAATGATCGTCTGCGTGACGATGAAGGTGCCTTTCAGGTTGACCGTGTGCATGCGGTCCCATTCCTCGTCCGTGATCTCGAGGAAGGGCTTGAAGCCGGTAATCCCCGCATTGTTCACCAGGATGGTGATCGGACCGAGCGCGCTGCGCAGCGCTTGCGCGGCGGCCTGCACCTGCGCTCGCTTCGAGATGTCCGCCTCGAGTCCGATCGCCTCCCCCGCGTTGCGAGTGATGTCATCCGCCACCTTCTGGGCGTCCGCTCGCTTCAGATCCAGGACCCCGATGGCGATTCCGTCCCGCGCCAGACGCACTGCGATGGCGCGGCCGATGCCGACCGCAGCGCCCGTGATCAGCGCTACCTTCTTGACCATATCTCGATGAACCTCGCTTTCGATGAATCAAGGCGCCCGACCGCGCTCGAGTGCGGCTGATCGCGCCGCAGTCAGTGGTGGCGTCAAACCGGCTCGAGTGTCCTGGCGAGATCCTCGGGCCGCGCGCGATGCCCGGGCTTCTCGCGTCCGGCGATGGTCGTCCGGTGCATCGTCCGGCGGCCATCCGTGTAGGGAGCCACGCGGTGCATGAGCCCTTCGTTGTTCCACATCACCAGGTCGCCGGGACGCCAGCTGTGCCTGTACACGAAGTCCGGCTGCGCAGCCCATTGCTGTAGTCGCCAGAGCAAAGCGCGCCCGTGGGCCGCTGGCCAGCCGACGATGCCGTCAGCGTGCGTGCCGAGCAGCAGGGACTTACGGCCGTCCGGATGTTTCCAGACCAAGGGATGCTCCATCGGCACGGCCATTCTGGTCCAACGCTCCCGACGCTCGCTCGACGGATGGCCCCACACCGGCCGCATGCTGGCCTCCAGAGTGTGGACCACTCGCAGGGAATCGATCTCCTGCTTCTCCTCCGCGGATAGCGCCTCATAGGCGGCGATCAGATTGGCGAACTCGGTCTCACCGCCTCTGTCCGCAAGACTGCGCGCGGACAGGAGCGTCGCCTTGGGCACCGCCATGTCCATGGTCACGCCGTCGACGTGCCAGAAAAAAGTGCCGAGCACGTAGTCCGGCTCGTTGTTCAGCTCTTTGTCGAGCGTGACCTTGTAGACGTCCTGCGCGGAGACATCCGAGCCGGGAGCCTGGCGAGTGAAGTTGACGCGACTGCCCAGGCGGTCGGTGAAGGCCAGCTGCTCCTCGTCTTTGAGCCCGATTTCCGCAAAGACGAGGACACCGCGGTCCTCCAGGCCGGCGCGCACCGACTCCACCACATCCGGGTCGCAGAGACGGCTCTTGTCCACCCGCACGAGACCTCCGATCAGCGGCTTGATGGGCTCGATGGTCACGCTCATCTGAGTTCTCCCGAAGTTGCTCTATGGACTCGGTCTCAGGCTGCCTCGACTCTGATCCTGGAGATGCGGAGCGTCTTGATCTGCCACGCCCCGTCCGTCTTTTCATACGTTTCATGGTAATGACCGTATCCGGTCATGAGGGAAAATGGCGAGCCCGCCGGCATGTAAAGCCGATCGGTCATCGACCAGATACCCGACGCAGTGGTCGCACCGCTCACCTCGATCTCGACATTGTGACCCTGGTGAACGCTGACGACTCCGATGCTCGAGAGTCCGTCCTGATAGGACTGTCGTCCGCGCATGACCACGTTCATGGCCGGCAGGAAATCACGGCCGCTCGCCGGATCGGTGCAGCAGCCGCGGTAATCGAGCACACAGTCCTCCGCCAGGGCGCTGCGCACGAGCTTGGGATCGCCGGTGTCGACACCGCGGAAATACCGCGCCTTGAGCTGCCGAATCGCATCCATGGCGGCCAGGCGCTCCAATTCGGTCATTGAAGGCTCCGAGGAATGAGCAGGTGGCTCCGCATGTTGGGGCATCTTACCTTGGCAGGCGATTCCGGGCCAGCATCGAACCAAGGCAACTTCGTGCTTTGCCGCACGGTGACGGAGAGATCGATGTTCGGCTCGCGGCGCGAGGACTGCGGCCGAAGCTGCATCGAGGCCGGCGCTCCCGGCGCTGCCGCAAGCCGAGCAAGCGCAGCTGGATCAGTGGCTTGCAGCCGATCTCACACAACTTCTCGCCGAGGCGGCGGTCGCACGCGAACCCGGTCGCTGGCAGAAACGGCGGCAGCCCTGCTAGAGTGGATTCAGCGTTACTTCCTAAGTTGACAGCAGGCGACACGAGCCTCGCGATCGGGCGCCGACTCGACGAGGACGTGGCACCACTGAAGCGGGAAAAGAGACGAGAATGACCAAGGCAACTTACAAACTGGTGCTATTGCTGAGGCGGCGTCCGGGCATGTCGGTGAAGGATTTTCGCGATTATTACGAGACCAGGCACCGCCTGATCGGCGAGAAGTTCTCGGACGGCGTGGTCCGGTACGTGCGCCGTTACCTTGATCCCGCGCCGCAGGCGATTGGCGCGGCCGCGGAGCTGCCGTTCGATGTGATCACCGAGGTCTGGTTCGACGACAAGGCGATCTACGATCAGGTGCTCGCCGCGACGGCGACCGGAAATCTTCCGGACGAGGTTATCGCGGACGAGGAACGCCTGTTCGACCGGCCGAAGAGTCGAGTGGCCTGCGTTACCGAGGTCGAGTCAACGCTCTGGAATCCATGAGCGCCGACCTTTCCGGCCAGCGCGCCCTCGTCACCGGCGCAAGCCGCGGCGTAGGGGCAGCGATCGCCCGCGCCTTCGCCGCCGAAGGCGCGGAGGTGGTGATTGCGGCGCGCAATGAGGCACGGCTGGAAGAGGTGCGGCGGGCTATCGAGGCAGCCGGCGGCAAGGCCCAAGTGCTGTCCGGCGATCTTGCCACTCGATCGGCGGCGCGCGAGATCGCACGGCGCTGCGGCGACGTGGATATTCTGGTCAACAACGCCGCCGTGGTCAGCGGCAACCAGCAGTCCTTGCTCGTCCCGGACGACGCGCTGTGGGACCTGCAATTCGCCGTGAACCTCGAGGCGCCCGTCACGCTGATCCAGGCACTCACTCCGGCCATGGTCGCCAAGGGTCGCGGGGTGGTGATCAATCTCTCATCGATCGCGGTGCAGCGCCCGAACCCGTTCAACGCGGCCTATGCCGCAGCCAAAGCAGGCCTGGAGTCGGCTACTCGCTCCGCAGCGGCTGTCCTCGCGCCGACAGGCGTGCGTGTGAATGCGATCGCGCTCGGCGTGACGGCGACGGAAGCCTGGGACGATATGCTTCCGCCGAAGACGACCTTGGAGGACATCGCGCGCCGGATCGTGCCGATCGGACGCGCTGTTCAACCGGATGAGGTCGCTGCGGCCTGTCTGTTCCTGACGAGCGCCGCGGCGGCCGCCATCACAGGGAGCGTCATCACCATCGATGGCGGTGCTACGGCAGGGTCGCCAGTTCTCAAGAGCTGAGGCGAACGGCGCCGGCGTCGAGATGGCGGCCGGACCCGCTGCCGATGGCATGAGCCTGGCTGATTGGCACAGAATGCGCAGGTATCGCCCTTCGGCCGCCGGACGAATGAGGAGAACAGGTATGCATGCGAAATATCCGAAAGTATTCAGTCCCATCAGGCTCGGACCGGTGGAACTGGCGAATCGCTACTACTTCTCGCCGCATGGCGTGCCGCTGACGGTCGGTTACGGCCCTTCGAACGATCTCGTTGCTTATTGCACCGAGCGGGTCCGTGACGGCGGATGCGGCCTCGTGATCCTCAGCTGCACCGTGCATGAGCGGGGCCGCCACGCCCAGCCGTGCCCGTATCCCAGGCAGAGCGTCGGCGCGTTCCGCGCGCTGGCCGATGCCGTACATGCGGCCGGCGGCAAGATCTTCGCTCAGCTCTGGTACAACTGGAACGCGCCCGGTCAGTGGCAGCCGCTCGCCCCTCCCGCACCGACGCTTGCGCCGTCATCGGCCCAATTCGCTTTCGGAGGCAGGAGCGTCGGCACCCGAACCGCCACGCGCGAGGACATCCGCTTCATGAACGAGGCGCATCGACAGTCGGCGCGGCATCTGCAGCAGGCCGGGTTCGACGGCATAGAGATCCACGCGTCTCACTCGGGAATCCTCGAGCAGTTTCTCTCGCCTTATTTCAACCGCCGTGACGATGAATATGGCGGCAGCCTCGAGAACCGGATGCGACTTCTGGTCGAGACGCTCGAGACCACGCGCCAGGCGGCGGGCAAGGGGATGGCCGTGGGCATGCGCTTCAATTGCGACGAGTTGGTACAAGGCGGCTATCACACGGCCGAGGCCTACGAGGTGCTGCAGAAAATTTGCGCGCGGGCTCTGATCGATTTCGTCGATCTCGACATCGCGATGGAGCCGCTGCAACTCAACTACGGCATGCCCGCCGTCTTCATGGAGGAGCACGTATACCGTCCTTATGTCGAGAAGGTCCGGGGCGCCGCGGGCGATGTGCCGGTCCTGAGCGTACTCGGCCGGGTGACCCGCATGGCCGATGCCGAGGCTGCTATCGCCGCGGGCGTCTGCGACCTGGTCGGGTCGGCCCGCGAGCTCATCGCCGAGCCGCAGTTCGTGAGACACGCCCGCAACGGCAACGAGGCGCTGGGACGGACCTGTATCGCCTGCAACTGGTGCCTGGGAGGCATGGCCGACGGCGCCTTCGGCTGCTCCATCAATCCTGCGAGTTACCGCGAAAGAACGTGGGGAGTGAATACGTTCACGCCCGCCAGCAGGCGCTCGAAGGTCGTCGTCATCGGCGGCGGCCCGGGCGGGCTCGAGGCGGCCCGCGTTGCCGCCCTCAGAGGGCACGAGGTCACGCTCTTCGAAGCGCGCGCCGTGTTGGGGGGCGGGCTCGAGCTCTGGGCGCGCCTGCCGGGCCGGGAATTCTATCGCCATGCCATCGAGTGGTGGGAACGCGAGCTGGCACGCCTGGGCGTAGAAATTCAGAAAAGCAAGGCGGCGACGGCAAAGGACGTGCTCGCGCTCTCCCCCGATGCCGTAGTCGTCGCGACCGGCGCGCGGTTCAGTCGCACGGGCCGCACGGGCATCGCTGACCGCGACATGCCTGGGGCCGGGAAGCGGCACGTGTTCTGCCCCGAAGACATTCTCCAGGAAGGTGCTCGCCCGTCAGGCAAGGTCGTGGTGCTCGATGGTGAGGGGACCCATGCGAGCGCCGGCGTCGCCGAGTTGCTCGGCCGCAGCGGAGCCGAGGTCACGCTGATCTCGTCTGACTTCGCCCCGTATTCCGCGCGGATCCTGTTTGCATTCGAAGGTGAAGCGGTAGCCAAGCGCCTCGCAGAGGCGCGTGTCACGTTTCGGCCCGCCACCTGGGCAAGCAGCATCGGCGACCGGGACCTGAAGCTTTTCGACGTCAACAGCGGCCTCGAGTCGACGATGGACGGCGTGGATGCGATCGTGCTGGCGACAGGGCGGCTGTCGGTCGACGGATTGGGGCGTGACCTCGAGGGCAAGGTGGAGCAGGTGTTCACGATCGGCGATGCGCTGGCGGTGCGTCCCCTCGCCACCGCGGCCTTCGAGGGCCAGAAATTCGCGCGGTTGATCGGAGAGCCCGGCGCGCCCAAATCGGTGTCGCAGGCCTACTTCACCTCCGACCACCCGAGCGTCTATCCGGTTCCCGCGGACGCCTGAACGGGCGAGTCCGTCGGCAGAGCCCTCTGCCACGACCGGTCCGGGACGGTGGCGCAGAGCAAGCCGTCTGACAGAACTTTCGGCGGCTGGATTGGACTCACTCCCATAGAGGCGTGCGACGCCCCACTCGATTCGGGCGCCGCGGTGATCGCGCGCCGGACGGCTGCGGGAGCACGCATTCGCTCGAGGAGTTCGCGTGGGAAGCGTTGACGCAGCAGTGCGCGAACGTGCGATCCGCCCGCGCACGTATGCGGATTCATACGAATGGAATCGCAGATCGGGCGAGACCTATCATTCGTCGTCACCTGAGGACCCGGCGCACACCGGGGCTCGTGTCGCTTCATACGGTGCGCGGGCGCATTGCAGGCGGAGCCAGTCCGTGTATCGCGGATACCGATGATCATGTCGCTGCTCAATGAAGCTCCATCGGCGCCGGTCCGAAACACCATACCGCTCGTCGTCGAAGAAGCGGTGCGAACGCTTTTCGAGGAGATGCACCATGCCGCACCGCCGGCCGTGCTCGACCCGCAGAGCCGTCTCGATGCCGATCTGGGCCTCGACAGCCTCGCGCGTGTCGAGCTTCTCGGGCGCCTCGAGCGTGCCCTGAGCATCGAGCTTCCTGCAAGCGCGCTCGAGTCCATCGACACAGTCAGCGACCTCGTGGCCGTGATGCGCCGCGCTCCATTGGCCGCGGAGCAGGCCGGAACCCGTCCCCCGGCAATCGCCGTCCCCAAGGTGGGACGCGAAGCGGCATTAGCGGCAGGAGAGCCTGTCGAAGCCGCGACTCTGACCGAAGTCATGATCTGGCGGGCGCGGCAGCAGCCCGATGCCATTCACGCGGTGGTGCTCGGCGCGGCCGAGCCCGTGACGGTCACGCACCGGGGGTTGCTCGAAGGTGCGCAGGCGATCGCGGCGGGACTCGAGCTGCGCGGCCTTACGGTCGGCGCAGTGGTCGCGCTGATGTTGCCAACGTCGATCGAGTACCTGCACGCCTTCTTCGGTGTACTGCTCGCCGGCGGCACTCCCGTTCCTCTCTACCCTCCTTCGCACCGCTCACAGCTCCAAGAGCACGTCGAGCGGCATACCCGGATCCTGGCCAATGCGGGCGCCGAGATCCTTCTCACCTTCCCGGCGGCGCAGCCCGTCGCCCGTCGGTTGCAATCGAAGGTGCGTGGACTGCGCCAGGTTCTCGGCGTCGCCGAGATCGCGGAGCCGGCGTACGCCGCGGCGCTGCCACCCGCGACGCCGCCGGATTCCATCGCCCTGCTTCAGTACACCTCCGGCAGCACGGGCGAGCCGAAAGGAGTCGTTCTCACGCATACGCATCTCCTCGCGAACATCCGCGTGATGGGCAGGGCAATCGAAGCGGGCAACAATGATGTTTTCGTGAGCTGGCTGCCTCTCTACCACGACATGGGGCTGATCGGCGCCTGGCTCGCGTCGCTCTACTTCGGATGTCGGTTGATCCTGATGCCCCCGACGGCGTTCCTCGCACGACCCGTGCGGTGGTTACGGGCGATTCATGAGCACCATGGAACGCTCTCGGCTGCGCCGAACTTCGGCTACGAGCTCGCTGCTCGGCGCGTGACCGATGACGAGCTGCGAGGTCTCGACCTCTCATCTCTCCGTGTTATGTTCAACGGTGCAGAGCCCGTCTCGTCCGAGACTCTCGAGCGGTTTCAGCAACGCTTTGCACCCTGCGGCCTTCGCCCGCAGGCGATGACACCGGTGTACGGTCTCGCCGAGGCGGGTGTGGGTCTCACTTTCCCGACCGTCGGCCGCACACCCGTCGTAGACCATATCGATCGCACACTGCTCGCCCGTGGCGCAGAGGCGCGTGCGGTACCTGAAACTGCGACGGATGCCGCTTCATTCGTGTCCTGCGGTCGGCCACTGCCCGGCTACCGGTTGCGGGTCGTCGACGAGCGGGGCTTGGAAGTCGCGGAAAGAAACGAGGGCAACCTGCAGTTCACGGGCCCCTCGGCAACGAGTGGCTACTACCGCAACCCCGCTGCGACCGCGAGCCTCCTCTGTGGCGAGTGGCGCAATACCGGTGATCGAGGCTATCTCGCCGGCGGCGAGCTCTACGTCACCGGAAGGACGAAGGACATCGTCATCCGCCGCGGACGTCACATCTACCCGGAAGAGATCGAGCGCGCGGTCGGTGAGATCGAGGGAGTTCGGCGCGGATGTGTCGCTGTGTTGGGTACCCAGGAACGCGAAAGTGGCACCGAACGGCTGATCATCCTCGCCGAGACTCACGAGACCGACCCTGTGCGTCGCCGGGAACTCACGAGACGTATCACCGAGCGGGTGACCGGGGCGGTCGGCGAGCCCGCCGACGAGATCGTCCTCCTCGAGCCTCGCAGCGTACTGAAGACATCGAGCGGCAAGCTGCGGCGCGCCGCAACCCGCCAAGCCTTCCTCGAGAGCTCTCTAGGGCATCGAGCGCGCGCCCCCGCTCTCGAGATGCTCCGCTGGGAATTGGAAAGTGCCGTCGGCATCGTGCGTCGCGCGCTGAATCGCGCCGGTTACCTTGCCTTCGGACTCTGGTGTTGGTGCGTGCTTGTCGTCTTCGCCGCTCCCGTGCTGATCCTCACGATCATCCAGCGCAGCCCGGACCGCGCGTGGCGGCTCAATCACCAAGCGGCAAGCTGGATGCTGCGCCTCCTGGGAATGCCGGTGAAGCTCACCTGGGAAGCCCGGCCCGACGATGGAAGACCTCACATCATCGTGGCGAATCATGCGAGTTATGCGGACGGCATCGTCATCAGCGCCGCCGTCGCAGAGCCGCACCGCTTCGTCGCGAAGGCGGAGCTGGCACGGACGCCCGTGGTGGGGCGGTACCTGCGCAGACTGGCGACGGTGTTCATCGAGCGATTCACCGCCGAGCGTCTTGCCGAGGCGGGCCGGATGCGCGATGCGCTTTCCGGCGGCGACTCAATCATCATCTTTCCGGAGGGGACCTTCGCGCGCGCAAGGGGGCTGCGGGCATTCCATCTTGGAGCCTTTGAGGCCGCGGTCACGGCCGGTATCCCCGTCATTCCACTTGCCGTCTGCGGAACCCGTTGCCTGTTGCGCGACGGCCAATGGCTTCCTCGGCACGCGCCACTGCGGCTGGTGGCGGGTGCGCCGCTCACGGCTCGAGAGGGTGAGGCGTCCTTTGCGGCGGCAGTGCGCCTGCGAGATGCGGCTCGCGCGCACATCCTGCGCCACTGTGACGAGCCGGACCTGACCCGCTGATGGTCTCGACGGGTATTCTCGGCGGCGGTGAAACCGCTCGCCGCCGCCAACCGAGGCCTCTCATTTTTCCGCTACCAACAGCCGATTGAGGTAAGGATCACTGCCGAGAAAGATCGGAGAAGCGTGGAACTGCGCAACCCGCCAGTCGCCCTTCCCGTCCCGCCGGCAGTCGAACCGCACATCGGACATCATTGCCGGAACGGTCGCCTCGGCCACGGGAAGATCGCCGTAGCCGGAATGGGTGAAACTGAGGAACGTGACCGTGGCGCTATCCCGATCGGTGAAGGAGATTCCGAAGTTCGTGTAGGTGTGCCGGGTCGTCCGGATCCCGCGCTCAGGGGTCGCGCGCGCGAATTCCGCGACTCCCTGATAGAACGCCCTCATCGCCTCATGCCCCCTGTACGAGATGAGCCCGGCCTCCACCACACAGTCCTTCGTGAAGAATCGGGTGGCATCGAGCCCGTGATTGTCGTCGAGCTCGCGACACCACTCGGTCACGAGTTGCTGGAGCTCGAGCACATCCAGCGCGGCCTTTGGATCGAACCTCGGCATGATCTCTTCCTCCCGGACGGCTCAGGCACTTTCATCGGACCGGCTCAGCGGAACACCGGCACGACCTCTTTGGCGAACAATTCGGCATGGGGCGCGAAGGCCGCAAGCGGGATCCCCGGCGGAACGGCCAGGGTCACATGCTCGACCGGAGCCTTGGCGCGCATCGCCCTGAAGAACTCGATCGCCTGCGGAGGCGTCAGCACGTGGAGCAGGCCCGCGGCCTTGAATTCCTCGAGTGTCAGCATTCTCGGCGCGTCGTGCACCTGCACACGCCCGTCATAGCCGTCCTCGTTCAGCCACACTCCGTAGGTATTGCTGACGTAATGGTAGTAAGGCGCAAGCGCTTCGAGCGCGCGTTCGGGATCGTGGGCGACCACGAGCGGCAGGCTCGCCTGATAGAACCGGCCCGCGGACGTCTCCTTGCCGCATTCGCGCAGCTTGGCCGCATACACGTCGTAGAGCTCGGCCGCACCCAGGTAGCCGTCGCCGTATTTGGCCACACGGGTCATGGCCTTTTCGCTGTACGCGCCGACGAAGAGGGGAATGTGGCCGCGTGGAGGGCGTAGCGGGACGAAGGCGTTCTTCAGCTTGAAATGCCGGCCCTCGAAGGAGAGGGTTTCTCCCGACCAGAGTCTACGGACGATCTGCAGGAATTCCTGCATCCGGCTCGGGCGCGTGGCATATTCGATGCCATACGCATCGGTTTCCCGTCGGCGATAGCCGAGCGCGAGTGCGATTTCCAGCCGTCCGTTCGAGATCACATCCACCATCGCGCTGTCTTCAGCGAAGCGCAGGGGATGATAGAACGGCGCCAACGCGACGCCCGTACCAAGCTTCATCCGGCGTGTGCGGGCTGCGATCGCGGCCAGCGCAGTCAAGGGCGACGGAGCATAACCATCGTCGGCGACGTGATGCTCCGGTACCCACGCACCATCGAAGCCGATCGTCTCGGTCCAGGAGATGAAATCGAGCGTCTCGGCATACAAGTCGGTCCACGGCTTGCGCCACGGTTGCGGATTTCTGAGGTCATAGAGAAAACCGAACGTCAGAGAATTCGTCATTCGGGCTCCTCCTGCATTATTGTGCAATTGTGCCCTCTACAGTTGCGTGATGCCGCCGTCGGCCACGAGATCGAATCCGGTGGTGAAGCTGCTCTCATCGGAGGCCAGATAGAAGATCGCGCTGGCCGCCTCCTCGGGTCGGCCGATGCGGCCGAGCGGCGTGATCTGAGCGAACATCGCTCGGCCTTGCGCCGCCTGCTCCTCGCTTTCGAATTGCGCGTCGACCATGGGCGTGTCGATCACGCCAGGGCTCATCGTGTTGACACGGATATTGCGATCCTTGAGCTCGGCCGCCAGCGTGCGCGCAAAGGACCGCAGCGCCGCCTTGGTCGCGGCATAGACGCCATACATCGGAAAGGCCTTAAGATGCAGCCCCGAGGTCACGATCACCACCGAGCCGCCGCGGGTCATCAGCGGCAGCGACTTCTGGATCGTGAAAAAGGTGCCGCGCGCATTCGTTCCGAACGTCCTGTCGAAATGAGCGGGCGTGGCGCTCGTCAGGGCGGCGCTCTCGCTGAATGCGGCGTTGGCGACGAGAATGTCGATCACGCTTTTCTCAGTCCGGATCTGCCCGATCATGCGGTCGAGGTCATCGAGGTCCGAGATGTCGCCCCGCACCACCGAGACATTTCGCCCGATGGCGGCACTCGCTTTCTCGAGCTCTAACTGACGTCGGCCCGTGATGAACACATACGCACCTTCATCGACGAAGCGTTTCGCCGTTGCGAGCCCTATCCCGCTGTGGCCGCCCGTGACGACGGCGATCTTTCCCTCAAGTCTGCCCATTCTCTGTTTTCCTTAATGGCCGCCCGTCCACGGATCTCAGCCGAGCTTCGAACATCTGCTTCAGGCCCAGCCGGTCGATCTTGAAAGCGTGGTTCACGGGAAGTGTGTCGACGAATGTCCAATGGGCGGGGATGTGAGTGGCAAGCACGTGCCGGCGCATGTGCTGCGCCAGCTCTTCGAACGTCGGCGCCGCAATGCCGGACTTCAGCCGGACCGCCGCCGCGGGCACTTGCTGCAGCCGCTCATCGGATACGCCGACGACTGCCGCTGCCGAAACTGCCGGATGCTGCAGAAGCGCTCGCTCGATCGTCTCCGGCAACACTTTGAAGCCGCCGCGCATGATCGCGCCATCGGCACGGCCGCGGTGCCAAAGGAAGCCGTCCTCGTCGATGAGGCCGATGTCGGATGTCCGGATCCACTCTGGCCCGATTCGCGGGGATACGACCTCGAGAAGCCCTTCGTGCCCGCAGCCAAGCGGCTGCCCGGTCTCTGCGTCGATCACGCGCAGCCTCACCCCGGGCAGCAGCCGTCCGACACTGCCGAGCTTCTCGGCTCCGAATTCGGCATGAAGCTCGGGCGTCATTGCCGCTACGGGGCCGCCAAATTCGGTGGCGCCGTACGAGAGCAGGATCGGCACACGGTAACGCGCTTCGAAGGCACGATGGACCGTGGGGTCGAGCGGTGCCGCGCCGGTGAGGAGAAACTCGAGCGAGGCGAGGTCTTCTCGCGGAATCCCGGCTTCCAGGATCATGCTGATGGCCGCGGTCGGCGCGCCGATCACGGCAGGTCGATATGCCGTGACATGCGATCGCCACGCTTCGAGCGAGAAGCGGTCGAGGAGGATGGTCCGCTTCCCCCGGAGCATCGAAGTCGCCGCGAAGAATATCCCGGCGATGTTTCCGATCGGAAAGGTCAGCAGCAGCGGCGGCTCGCATCCGGCATCACTCAACTCTCCGATCGGACCTTGGCTTTCGATGAACTCGCGGATCACGCGTTGTGGAAGAGGAAACTGCTTCGGGGCACCCGTCGTACCGCTCGTCAGCACTTCGACACAGGCTTCCTGTCGGGCAGCTTTTCTCCCGTGCGATACGCCCTGCTCGAAACCCGCAAGCAGCTGTGCGGACATCTCTCCCATCGCGATTCCTGCCATGCGCCTGGCTGCGAGTACTGCACGGACTTCGGGCGAGAAGTCTTCCGGCACCATCACCGCCGCCGGGGAGTCCAGCCGCTCTAGTGAGCGCGCGATCGCCGCCGGCGCCTGAAAGGCGTAGACCATGCGGAGGGTCCGGCCTTCGGCCAGAAGTGCCACTATCGCGGCAAGTGCGCACGGCCGATTGCGTGCCACCACCGTTATCGGCGCGTCGCTGCCAATCCCGCTTGTCGCAAGCGCCTTCCAAAGCTCGGTAGCCAGCCGGCGCATCTCGCCCCAGCTGTACCAGCGACCTTCGAACTGCACCGCCTCGCGCGTGGGCGCGATGGCAAGAAGGCTCATGCAGTGTTCGGACAGGGACATCATGCGAACGGGCTTTCGATGGCGCAGCGCGCCGAGCTGGCGCTGTTCGACGCCCTGCCGGGCTCACGGCGCATCGGCTGCGGGACCTCCCACGCTTTCATAAGCCGGCCAAAGCACTTCATCGGCCAGCTTCGTGCAAAAGTATTCGTCCACCCGCACGAGCTTTCCGTCCTTCACGGTGCAGACGAAGCAGTATTCGTTGCAGTACGGTCTCCCATCGTGGGTGAGGGCATCACCTTCGGCCTGAACCACGACGCGGTCATCCTCCGCGGTGACGGAGCAGATCCGATATCTGAGCCCGGAGGGGATGATCTTTTTGAATGCCTCGATGGTATCGGCAATATTCAGGCCGAAGCGTCG
>JAKBCR010000344.1 GCA_021807675.1 Pseudomonadota bacterium | reverse complement strand
CGGAAAGTTGGCTCGCGATGCAGGACGCGGTGGACCTCTGGGAGGTTCGCAACGCCAAACTGGAAGAGCTCGAGTCGGTCAAGCCGGTCTCGAAGCGGAAGGTGGCCTGAGGGCCGCCGCGGCCGACCCATTCATCTGATGACGCTCATGGCGCTGCCACTCAAGTACAGTTCGGAAGAGATCGATCGACGTCTCGCGGCGCTCGAGGTGGCGCGCGCGATCAATGCGATGGAAGGTCTGTATGAGAGCGAGGATGACGCTGTGCTCCTCGATCCGTACGCGCGCGGGGAGATCGACCGAGCTGAGTTCGACCGCAGGATTCGCGAGAATCTATGAGCGGAAAGTTCGGCTGTTTGCGACGGGGAGACACACGATATGTCTGGCCTGTTCAAGAAGCGGTCTACGAGCGCGGTGAATGAGCTCATCAAAGGCATTTATGGGGACAAACCGCCGCGGAAGTCCGCAGACGTGGCCCAAGCCGTGCGACTCGCAGCTGACGACCTGCTGTGTGGAACCACTGATCGGGACCGTCTGATGCACCTCGCGAAGGAACTTGATGCCGGCCCGATTCCATACTCGACGCACGATCTTGCGGTTTCTGTCGCCCTGAGAATCTTCAAGGATGCTGATTCAGTGACGCGCGAAGACCTGTTTACCGCACAGCTTACGGCACGCCTTGCCGCCTTGGAATGGGCGAAGGAAGGCAAGGTCGCACCAGCGCTGCTGGGTGCATTTGAACAAACTCTGTACAAACTTTACAAGCCTGGCGTGAGTGATCAACGGCAACAGGAAGTGGTACCGGCCGACTCGTTTGGCGAACAGTTTGCCAAGGCGCTAAGTCCTACGACTGCCGCGATGCTTGCGACCGTGCAAGATTGGTACCCATCAGCCGGTCCGAAAGCATTTGTGGCGGTTGCATCCCTGAGAGTAGCGGGATTTCGAATTGGCGCGAACCAGCAATCCATAGTCGAGAAGGTCGATCCAGACGCGTTGGCAGAAGTCCACCATTCTCTGATTGGCGAGCTCATCGACAAGAGCAGGCCTCACGACGACCCGGCATTTAGACCATACGAGCGCACGTCGGAGATCATGACGCTCGCGGGTACCCTGACGGATGTGTTCTACGCCAATGCATCATCCAAGTTCAGGTGCGCGTAACTCTGCTCAATGCCTCTTCCGACGTAGCAGTCAGTCGCAAGATTGATTTCCGCCGAGAGGTGCCCCTGTTGGGCCGCCTTGCCGTACCAGGAATTGGCTTGGACGTCGTTCTGATTGAGGCCGCGACCCATGGCGTAGTCGAGACCCATCTCAAACTCTCCCGCGGCATTCCCCTACACGGCAGCTTTGCGATACCAAAAATTGGCCTGTTTGTAACGACGCAATGTGCTCTCCCGCAGCCCCATGGCGACTTCGACGCTGGCGTTGCCTGACTCCGCTTCGCGGCGTAACGACGCGGGCGCCTGAGGAGTTCCGCGGACGCTGCGAGAATTCGGAGCGAGCGCCGCTTTGCGCGACGTTGCGCATCCTGCGGCATACAACATGAGCAGCGCGCATCCGATCGCGACGGCCATCCGGGCGAACGAGGACCAACGCCGGCTGCGGCACTGAATGAAGCGTGGGTTGTCTCCGGCGTTCGATGGAGCCTCCTGAACCCTCGGCTTCGGTTAGGGCCGTCGTCGCGTGTGACGCTGGAGCCTGGGACTCGAATACGCGGGCTATCGTCCGCAGTTGCGGACCTCGAGGCATCGTGACGTCCAATGTTTCACGTCTCGATGACGTCCGTATATCCTGGCACTGGAAGCACGTGAATCCGTGCGCTGCATGTACTGGCCGACGACGACGCGCAGCGATGTCGGCCAGTGTGAAGCCTATTTGGCAGGCACTTTCTGCAACGAACCGGCCGTGGAGGCCAGGGCAGCGCATCACTTTAGAGGCTCGCGCAATTCCTGCGTGCCGGCACTGCGTTGCTCGGATCCCGCCGGAACATGGGGACAAAGCCAGGCGCTGCATGGGAGGACTGGCGCCCTTCGCTCTGCTCAGAGGTTTCTGAGAGTGTGCGCGAACGACCGCTTTGTGAAGGGACGGAGCGCAAGCCCTGAGTGGCGGCTCATGGCCGACCCCGCCGCCATCAGCGCCAGCGGCAATCCGCCGGCGAACCCGAGGACTGAACGCAACTGCGAGACCGAGCGATAGCCGACGGCCCAGAGCGCTCTTATTGCTGCGCTCTGGAATTCCGGTCCGCGCGGCGTGCGCCTCCGGGAGGACCCGCCGGTTCCTGATGCGGCTTGGCGGGCGTATGCTGTGTCTTTCCGAGCACAAGGGCAGACATGAAAACGCAGGTTGCGCTTCTCGGGTGCCTCATTCTCGCGGGGAACGTCGCGATTGCGAACGTCAACTGCGCCAAGGCACCGTTTGGGGAAAGCGTTGCGCAGTACGGGCGAGACGAGTTTCAGCTTGGCGTGCTCTCCATGGCGCACAATGAGAACAGTCCGTCAGCGCCGCAAGCGATGAGGCAGAAGATCGGCAAGGCGATGCGCGCGGCCTGCCTCGCAAAGTTCTACGGGGAAAACTTGCCGCAGTATGCCAGGCTCGGTTTGGCGCCCCATGGGCTGGCGAGTGAGAGTGTCGGGTCGATTGCAGCCGCGGCCCTCCATTGGGAGCGGCCGCGCCATCCGGGAAGCGGCACCGTTTCGAGGCCTGCGGGCATGGCGAGCGTTTCGGCATCCACCAGGCGGCCGTCCGCCTCCGAAACGACTCGCGGGCCGCCCTCTGTTGTGCACATCCATTATCTGAGGGTAACGTCGAACTTCCCGGCGTGCCCGCGCAAGGTGGACCTGAAGCGGATCCTGACCGCGGCGCTGATAGACAACGCCGCGTGGCCACAAGCCGAGGCGGCCGGCAAAAGACACGGCTGCATCGAGCTTCATGCCGGTGAACGTGTCGATCGAGTGAGAACCGATGGATGGGGCGGAGTGACCCAGGTCCGGCCGGAAGGGCGCACAAGGGCGTATTGGACCGACACGATGGTCGTAAGGTAGGCTCAGGCGAGCCCGTCTCACGCGCTCAAGCCCCCTGCCCGAACGGTGTGAGACGACGCGGACTTGCCCATCGAGCGGCCGCGTCCACCCGACTCACAGAGAACGAAGTCAAGCAGCAGGATACTTCCAAGCATCAGGATCTCGATTACTCGATAAGCACAAAATTTAACGGCTGTCGTCATGATGCGATCCCTGAAGGACACCGGTCCCGGACGACCGGGCTTGCGCCGCAGGCATCCCACCCGATAGAGTGCCCGGCATCATCCGATATGGGGGGATCGGCATGCGCGGCATGATTGCCTTCAGCGTCGGTGCGCTGTGCGGTCTGGTGGTCACTCCGGCAGGCGCGGTCAATCTCAGCTGCACCTCGGCGGCGGCGCTGTCAGGGGACCTGGCGGTCCACCGCCTCACCTCCCAGTCCCTGGTCCGCGCCTACGAGGCGCGTATCGCGCGGATCAATCCCAAGATCCACGCGGTCATCGCCCTCAATCCGCGCGCCATGGCCGAGGCGCGCGCATCCGATGAGCGCCGCGCCGAGGGGAAGCCGCTCGGGCCGCTCGATGGCATCCCCATCCTAGTCAAGGACAACATCGGCATCGCGGGGCTGCCCACCACCGCCGGCTCGCTCGCGCTGGCGAAGAACGTCCGCTCGGTGAGCGCCACGGTGATCCGCAACCTGCGCCGCGCGGGCGTCGTGATTCTCGGGCGCGCGAACCTCTCGGAGTGGGCCAACATCCGCTCCGAGCATTCCACGAGCGGTTGG
>JAKBCR010000343.1 GCA_021807675.1 Pseudomonadota bacterium | reverse complement strand
GCGTGAACCGATCTACCGGGAGGCCGAGACGGTGCATGCCTATGCGGCGAGCCTGTTCGGACTCGAGGAGTCGCAGTTGCGCCAGCTCAGCGACGATCGGCTGGGCCGGGCACTGGAGCGGCTCTACGATGCCGACCGGGCAGCACTGTTGACTGCCGTGGTGCTCGCCGTAGGCCGATCCTTCGGTGTGCGCTTTGACGAGCTGCACAATGATTCGACCTCGATCCGATTCTGTGGACAGTATCGCAAGCAACCGGAGTTGATCCGCGGGCGTCGTCCGGCGCGTCTAGCGTTCGGATTCAGCAAAAATGTTGCGGCGAAAAATATGTGGCGGCAGTTCCCGAGAGAACTGCCGCCGAGCTGCGGGAGTGACGATCTCGCGCACATATATTTCCCATTATAGTCCGCGGAGAAACTCCATGAGGGACGGCATCGGCCCGCGTCGCGCCGGCCTCGGCAGGTCAGTGATGTCGAGGCATGCGAGGGCTTTAGCCTTCATGTCGAGATCGACCTCGGCGTACACGTGGGTTGTGTCCAGCGAGACGTGGCCGAGCCAGGCGCGGATCGTGTTGATATCGACGCCTGCGCGGAGTAAGTGGACCGCGGTGGTGTGCCTCGCGGTGTGCGGGCTCACGCGCTTTGTTGCCAGGCTCGGAATGGTAAGCGAGGCCGTCCTGCCATAGGCGGCAACGAGACGATAAATACCGAACCGTGTCATGGGCTTGCCCGTTCGTCCGCGGAACACTGTATCTTCAGGCGTCCTGCCTGCGAGCAGTGGGCGCAATGCGGCTACGGTCTCGGGCCAGAGTGGGCAGACGCGCCATTTGTTGCCCTTGCCGAGGATCCGCACCGATGGCGAAGTGCCGCGATGCAGGTTGCCGACAGGGAGCCGCGCCGCCTCATCCGCCCGAGCCCCGCTGTTGTACAGGAACAGAAGTATTGCGTGGTCACGGGCTCCGAGGGGCGTACGCCGATCGGGTGTTCGCAAGAGCGCATCGAGCTCTGTCTTCTCGAGGTAGCCGATTACGGTCTTGGCAGCCTTCTTGAAGGGGATGGAGCGGATTTCCATGCACCACGCCAAGTGTTCCGGAGCTCGGGTCCCGATGAAGCGAGCCAGGGCGTGAATCGCGCCAAGACGCTGATTGCGCGTAGCGACACTGCAGTGCCGGTCCCGCTCGACGTGCTCCAGGAATTGACGTACTGCCGAGGGCGAAACCTCCTCGATAGACAGCCGATCGATGCTGACGCCGGATCGACGACTGACGAACGGCAGAAGCAGGGTAAGAGTATCGCGATAGCTCATTTGGGTGTTGTGCGCCAAGTTGCGTTCGACGACGATATGCTCGAGGAGGAACCTCCGAACCCAAGGTGCCAGCAGATTACGGTCAATCACGAGGCACCTCCTGCCCAGCGTACTGAGCAAAGCGTCGACTGGCCTCCTGCAGCAGTTCCGGGGTCATCTGCAGATAGCGCTGGGTCGAGCGGATGTCCACGTGGCCGAGGTAGGTTGCGAGGCGCGGCAATAGCTGCTGGACGTTCTTGCCGGCGCGGTACCACGCCAGCACCCGATGCGCAGCAGCCGTATGTCGCAAGTCGTGCAGACGAGGCGGCCTTGGCTCGCCGGGCGGACAGGTGATCCCGGCTGCGGAGCGAATGCGCTGGAACGTGGTGATGACCTCCTGGTAGTAGAAACCATGTCCCGTACGCGTACAGAGGAACGCGGACCTCTCACCCTCTGGCAGCGCCAACAGGCGACGGCGGTCCAGATACGCCGCCAGATGCCGGGTAAGGCGAGGTCCTATGGCCACGATGCGTGTCTTGTAGAACTTCGTGTCCCGGACTGTGACCAGCCGTCGGACCAAATCGATGTCGCTTACGGTGAGCGAGATGGCCTCGCTCACCCGCAATCCCGTGCCATAGAGCAGCAGGAGCAATGTCCGGTATGTCATTGCCTGCAGAGGGCTCGCGCGGTGCTCGAGCACCGCGGTCGCCTCGAGCAGCCGCTGCAGCTCCGCGGTCGAGTACACATAGGGAGTCTGCGGAGGAGCCAGCTTGGGCGGATGCTCCGGCAACGGCGAGAAGGCGACAAGGTCGTGAGCGAGCGCATACCGATACAGGCCCGCCAGGCAGGCTCTCTTGGTCCTCCACGTCGCTGTCGGCGCACCACGGCCGCGCAGAAAGCGCTCGACGGCAGTAGGGGTGATGTCGGACAGGGGTGCATTGCCTGACTCCCTGACAAACTGACGCAGATACCGCCCCGCTCGGTCGAGCTGCACGCCGAGGGCACGACGTGCTGCCAGATAGGCCTCGACGGCTTCAAGGGCAGTCATGGCAGGTCTCCCAAATCGAAGTCGCCGACTTCCCGCAGGGCGGGCAGATCCACCTTGGTGTAGATCCGGGTAGCGGCAGCGCTGCGGTGTCCGAGGTGATCTCCGATCTCCTTCAGCGTCAGACGGTCGGCGAGGAGCCGCGCCGCGCAGGAATGCCGCAGCGCGTGAGGGCCGAGGTGTGCTGCTTTGATGCCGAGGGCGCGTAATCTCTCGCTCACGACGTGATAGATGGCTCCATCTCCGATCGGCTGATGCGGAGCCTGCAGGCGAATGAAGACCTCGGGGTACGGTACCCTTGGCCGGACCGTATCCACGTAACGGGACAGGACCTCGGCGACGGACCTCTGCAGCGGATACACCTGCGGCTGCCGACGCTTCAGGCGGTGTATCCATAGGCGGCGTCCTGCCCAGTCAATCTGATCGAGCCGGAGGGCGGCCACCTCGCCACGGCGCAGACCGTAGACGGCAAGGAGCATCAGGATCGCCCGATCACGGACGTCGCGGGGGCTGGCGGAGGCAGTGCTTGCCAGGAGCTTGTGGACCTCCTCCCAACTGAGCGCGTAAGGAAGTGACTCAAGCTGGTAGATGCGTGGACCGAGAATCGCATCTGGTAGTCGCCGGGGACATGCTCCTATCGAGGCTGCGTACCGCAGAAACGCCCGCAACCGCGTCGCCATCGACGCCACGGAAATCCGGGACCATCGATCCCCGAAGGTGGCGAAGTAGGCGTCCAGATCATGAGGGCGCAGGCTCGCCAAGTCCCGACCGCTCTGGCCGCACCACCGCAAGAAGTTCGTGGTGCACGAGTTGCGCGCGTGTACGGTCGCCGGACTGAATCCCCGCTCTTGACGCATCCAGGCCAGGTATGACTCCAGATGCGCCGCAAAAGGGATCGACTCTTCCTCAGAGTGCCACCAGCCGAGGAACTTCAGCCATGGTCGGCCGAACTCCAGAAAGACTTGCGCCATCGTCGGGCCTGGCGACGGCCGAGCATGAACGATTTGGTGCAATCTCTCCGCGTTGACACCCTGGCGGTCGCGCGGCACCAGCCGCTTGGCTATCCATAATAAGCACTTTGCGCGCTTGCGCTGTTGGCCAAAGGGCGCACCGCCGGCTGCACAGTGCTGAAGGTATCGTCGTCGCTCTGCAGCGAGCGGACCCGTCTGATGACGCTGCAACGCGGCGTTCTGACGAAAGAGCGTCTGAAACATGGCAGGACTCCCATCGTGAGGAGCTGCCAGCAGACGCCGAACTCTTATGTTGCGTCAATGCCGCGGATGGGACGGAAGAGCACCCTCAGGCGTCACCGCCGCCACATATTTTTTGCCGCAACATTTTTGCTGGTATGTGGTGGATCACATACCAGCAAGGACCATAGGCCTGATTTGAAGCAACTGCTGTTCATCCTCACAACCGCCGCGGACGGCGGCGTGCCGGTACAGTTCCGCTGTGCCGACGGGAACACCAGTGACTCGGTGACGCATATCGAG
>JAKBCR010000087.1 GCA_021807675.1 Pseudomonadota bacterium | reverse complement strand
TGCCCCAGGCTCCGCCACCTGCGGCGGCGGGGCACAGTCCCTGTGCCTGGGCACCGGCTCGTGCCGCTTCATGATTCGGGGTGGACGGGGGGACATGGGAAACCACTGAGCTGTTGGAATTGGCTGCGTCATGCGGCAAGCGCGTGCCGTCACCCGAGCGTCTTTCCGTAGAGGCGATAAGTCTTGTAGGCGGTGGCCCCGAGCCGCTCGAGGATGCGGCGCATGGGCAGATTATCCTCCAATATCCACGACAGCTCGATCTGGCGGAAGCCGAACTCGGCGTGGGCGGGCAGTACCGCGCCGATCAACTGCAGCGGAATCGCGCTGCCGATCGCCGTTCCCGCGAGGCTTTGCCGCACGCCCATGAGCGGCACGCGAGCCGATCTGACTCCGCTCACCTTGAGGCGCCATAGGAGCTTCGCCCAGCCAAAGGGCAGGAGGTGGCCGTCGAGGTCCCGGATGGCTTCATTGATGTTCGGCAGAACGACGATGAAGGCGACAGCCTTGCCGTCCAACTCGGCAAACCACACCAGACGCTCATCGAGCAGCATCCGCATGCGCTTGGCCATCTCGTCGATTTCCGGTTCGGTCATGGGCACGAAGCCCCAGTTGCCGCTCCAGGCGTCGTTGAAGATGTCGACCATCCGCCGGATCTCCCCCGAGTAATCGGAGAAATTCAGGCGGCGCATCGTGACGGAGCTGGCGAGGGGCCGCTCCAGCATGCTGCGCGCCGAGCGCGAGAGTGGGGCCTGCAGATCGAGAAGATATGCGTAGACGTCCTTCTCCTTGCGATATCCGAGCGCCTCGAGCCGCCCGGCTGCATAAGCGGGGTCGTGCCCCATGAGCAGCATCGGCGGCGTCTCGAAACCCTGGACCAGCAGCCCGGTCTCCTCGTTGATCGACAGGGAGAACGGTCCGCACGCGCGGCTGATGCCGCGGTCCCTCAGGAAACCCTCCGCCGTGCCGAGCAGGGCCGCGAAGACCTCGGGGTCGTCGATGGCGCTCAGGCAGCCGAAATGGCCCACGGCGCCGTCCGTCCCTTGCCGCGCCAGCGGATCGATCTGCGCGCTGATGCGGCCGACGTCGCGGCCGTCGCGCCGCGCGAGCCAGAAACGCACTTCCGCCCGGCGGAGAAATTCATTGTCCTTGGGCGAGAACGCCTGTTCGCGCTCGAGCAGTAGCGGAGGGACCCATGCGGCGTCGTTGTCGTGAACGGCGAAGGGTACGCGGATGAAGCGTCGCAGAGTTGCCTTGTCCGTAACCGGAAGGATTTCGATCGTCATGACGCCGACTGCGCCGCACCTGCGTTGGGCGACAGATGCGGGCGCGCGGCGCCGAGAACGCGAAGCTCGGTTGCCACCGCGGTCATGATCGAGACGGCCCGATCGATCTGCGCCTCCGTGTGCGCCGAGCTGACACTGCATCGAATGAGGCAGAGGCTGCCGGGCGTTGCCGGCGGCAGAGCCAGATTGGCGTAGACGCCCTCGTCGAGGAGCCTGTTCCAGAATTGCGCCGCCGTTTCCCGGTCCGGCATCCTGACGGCGACGATCGGATTCGGCTGCGGGCCGACTTCGAACCCCGCCTGGTCGAGTCCGAAATAGAGCCTGCGGCAGCTGGAGATGACCCGCGCCCGCAGCGATCCGTCAGTCGAGATCCGGCGGAGCGAGGCGATGACGGAGGCGACGACGGCAGGTGGGAGCGAAGCCGTGAACATGTAAGCCCGGCAGGCGAGTCGCATCAGGTCGAAGCCGGGCAGATCGGACGTGGCAAATCCGCCCACCGCGCCCAGGCTCTTGCTGAAGGTGCCGACGATGAAATCGACATCGGCCTCCACCCCCGCTGCCTCGCAAAGACCGCGGCCGTTCTCGCCCAGAATCCCGAGCGAATGCGCCTCGTCGACGATGAGATAGGCGCCCATCTCGCGCTTCACCACCGCGATTTCCCGCAGGGGCGCGGCGTCCCCGAGCATGCTGTAGATGCCTTCGGTCACGATGAACCGGTTGCCCGGACGGCCCTTCAGCCGGCGCAGGCGATGGGCCAGGTCTTCCGGATCGTTGTGCCGGAAGCGGATGACTTCCGCGTTGCTCAGCTTGCTCGCGTCATAGATCGAGGCGTGGCTGTCGGCATCGATGAGCAGGTGATCTCCATGACCGGCCAGCGTCGCGATCAGTCCCAGATTCGCCTGGTAGCCGGTCGTGAAGGTGATGGCGGAGCGGCGGCCGTAGAACTCGGCTATTCGGCGCTCGAGGACGGCGTGATCGCAGTAGGTGCCGTTGGCGATCCGCGAGCCGGTGGTGCCGGTTCCCGCCGCATGCAAGGCTCTCGAGCTCGCCTCGATGCAGGCCGGATCGAACGTGAGACCGAGGTAGTTGTTGGTGCCCAGGAGCAGAATCGTGCGCCCATCCAGAAGCGCTTCCGTGGGGGAGAGGATCTTCTCGAAGCGCAGCTCGAACGGATTGCGGCCGTTGGCCACGAGCAGGTCGAGGCCTGCGCGGATAGGGTCGAATTTCTGGAATAGCGACATCAGCGCGTGGCCCTCAATAGCCCTTCGACGGCGGAGCTCAGCTCCGCTACGGTTTGCACCTCTGCGATCCGGTCGAGCGGAATCGAGATGTCGAAGTGGTCCTCCAGGTCCATGATGAAATCCAGGATCGCCACGGAGTCGAGGCCCAGACCTCCCACGATCTGGGTGTCCACCGATACCGGCATCCCGCCAGGCACTCGAGCCATGAGCAGCTCAAGGATCTCCCCCTCGAAGTTACGCCCGTCGTACGTCAAGCCACGCACCTTTCAATCGGAAAGCAAACACAATTGGCCGCGGTTCGGGTACCGCCGGCCGGGCAGCCAGCCCAAGGATGCCGAGCAAACTCTGCGCCGAATGTGCCTGCAGATCACTTGCCAAGGCGAAGACTAAACTAAAGTGGCCCGTCCAACCAAGTCGGGCGGCGTGCTGGCAGCCAGTGCCGCGCCCTGTACCAATCCACCGTTTCCCGAAAGCCCTCCTGCAGCCCGATGCTGGGCCGCCACAGCCCGGCGGGCGGCTGTCGCTCAGCCCTCGATCCCCAGTCCGCGTGCAGAAGCTCCCGCGCCTTCCCGCCGGTCAACATCGGTGTGCGGCGCAGCGCCCAGGCCGAGGCCCGATTGAGGGCGGCCGCGGTCCGCAGCGCCACGGGTGGGACGGATAGCGTGAGCGTCCTCACCTGCAGGGCCGCTTCGGCGGCGGAAATGATCTCGTCCCAGGAATAACCGGCGGTTCGCTGGTCCGTGAGCTCGAGGACCGAGCCCGCGCCAGCCCGATCGCAAAGACAGGCTATCGCCCGCGCCGCGTCGGCCGCATGGATCAGCGCCAGGCGTGCGTGGGCGACACGCGGCCGCAGCGCGATGCGGCGGCTGACCGCCCGGAAAACCCCGAGCGTCTCCACATCCCACGGCCCATAGATCGCGCACGGCCGCACGACCACCCAATCGTGGCGGGAGCCGAGCCGTTCCTGCAGCATCTCTTCGCCCGCTCGTTTGCTCTGGGCGTAGGCCGACAGCTGTGGCTCGCGAGCCGCGATCGAGGACACCATGAGAAGCCGCATTCCCGCCCCATGCGCCTTGACCGCTGAAGCGAGATTGCCGGTGCCCTCGACATTCACTTCTCGGAACGCGGCGGCGGTCCGCGCTTTGATCAGACCGGCGGCATGGACGACCACGTCCGCACCGTCCACGAGCTCACGCAAGGCACGCCGGTCGGACAAATCGCCGCAGACGGCCTCGAATCTGAGCCCGGCGAGCTGCGGGTGATCGGCGCGCCCGCGCGCCAGAATTCGCACGCGCCAGCCCGCATCCGCCAAGGCGCTCAGGACGTAGCGGCCCAGGAATCCTGTTCCGCCGGTGACTGCAGCCAACCCGGGCATACCCTGCGAGGCTAATCCGCGGTCGCCGAAGGATGCCGTCCGGGCGCCGTCGCGGCGGCCCCCCTCTGTGACGGATCCTGGAGGGAGGCCAGATACATCTGCCGTGCCCGGACCCTGCTCAGCTTGCCGGAGGAGGTTCGCGGCAATTCATTGTGCGATACCAGAACGACCGTGCATGCGAGGCCGGCGGTCGCCAGGAGCACCTCGCCGACTTTGCGACGCAAAGTCTCGCGGGCCGCCGCATCCGACTGACGGCACTGGACCAGGAGAATGATACGTTCCCGGTCCGTCTCATCGACGGAGAAGGCCGCTGCGTCTCCGGGCCGCAGGCCATCGACCTGACTCTCGACCGCCCATTCGAGATCCTGCGGCCAGACATTGCGGCCATTGACGAGGATGAGATCCTTGCTGCGCCCGGTCACCACCAGCGAGCCGTCGTGCAAATAGCCAAGATCGCCGGTATCGAGCCAGCCGTCGGAGGACAGTACGCGCTCCGCCGCTTCGCCGGAAGCGAGATAACCTTGCATCACGCTCGGACCCCGAAATAGGATACGGCCGACATGACGGTCCTCGAGGACGTTGCCCTCCGCGTCGCGAATCTCGATCTCATGGCCGGGCAGAACCGGGCCACAAAGCACGAACTCCCGCGCCCGGCCCTCGTTGCCATTCGCAGGCGCCGCCCGGTCTGCCCTCTGAAGGAGATCGAGATCGATGCGGTCGATCTCGATGCCCCGACCGAGCGGTGCGAAGCTGATGCCGAGCGTGGCTTCTGCCATCCCATAGCTGGCCACGAAGGCTTCCTTGCGGAACCGGCAGCCGTGGAACGCCGCGGCGAATTCCACTAGCACCGCCGGGCGGATCATATCGCCGCCGACGCCGGCCACTCGCCACGTCGAAAGATCGATCTGACCGGGAGGAACGGAGATCGCACGGCGAGCGCAAAGCTCATAACCGAACGAGGGGCTGTAGGAGATGGTGCCGCCGTTGCCTGCAATGAGTCTCAGCCAGGTGAGCGGGCGGCGCGCGAACTCGCCCGCCGCGATGTAGTCCGTGGATACCTGACTCGCTACCGGCGCCAGAATGAATCCGACAAGGCCCATGTCGTGATAGAACGGCAGCCAGGACGTGCTGCGGTCGGCCGCGGTCACCTCGAGGGCCTGCAAGATGCCACGTACATTCGCGAGCAAACCGCGCTGGGTCACGGCGACACCGGCGGGGGAGCGCGTGCTGCCGGAAGAGAATTGCAGATAGGAGAGGTGATCATGGCCGATCTTCGGCAGATCCGTGCCGTCCTCGGGAAGGGCATCGAGCATATCCAACGTCCCGAGCATCTTCAGGCCGAGCGGCTCGGCCGCCTGGCTGACCATCTTGAGGTATGCGGCCGGAGTGAGCACGGCGGCGGCTGCCGCGCTCGCGAGGAGATTGCGCAGGTGCGCCACGTAGCTCGCCCGCCCGGCAAAAGCCACCGGAGTTGGCAACGGCACGGGAATCAGCCCCGCATACTGGCAGGCGAAAAACGCGCGCATGAAATGACCGCCGGTCTCGGCAACCAGGCCGACGCGATCGCCCATCCGCAGGGCTGCGCAGCGCAGTATCCGTCTCGCGAGTGTCAGCGCCTGCTCCCTCAGATCCCGATACGGCAGCACTTCGATGAGCTCGCCTCGGGCGGAATAGAAATTGAAGCCGGCGCGACTCGTTGCCGCATAATCGAGCGCCTCGGTCAACGTGGCAAAATCGCCCAGCCTCAGTCCACAACCGCTGCTGTCCGTCGGCTTGAGGACTGTATCGGATCCGGTCATGAGCCCAACCCTGCGACCTTGTAAACGGGAAATTGGAACTGTATACGTATGGCGAAGCAATCGAGCAAGGTTATCCCGGCTGCGACTTTGCTTGTATATCCTCCGCCATGGCGTCCGATCCGGGCCAACAGTGGCCCTTGCGCCGGGATGGGCTGGCTGCCACCGGATGCTGGCTCGGGCGCGACCTTGCATCCCAAACGAACGCAGAATATTACCGCAGTGGTGGCCCGGGCAGCGTCCCGATGAAAATCCTGTTTACTTTCGAGAACCCGCTGCCTAGCGCCGAGGCCGACGCCGAGGTGTTCGTAACGACGGCCCGACACCTGGCTCGCCTTGCATCCAAGTCCTGGCTGCACGTGCCCGCAGCGGATGAGGCCCATTGCCGCGCGGCGGCCGCACTCGCGGGAATGCCAGTGGTTCGCGCGCGCGCGCCAATCGCTCCTGCCGCGCTGCGGCATTTCGTTTGCGGCCTGACCGTGGTGTTTCGGCGGGAATTCCGCGAGGCCGACCTCATCTACACGCGCAATCTGTGGGTTGCATCGCTCGCGCTGCTCGCCGGCCAGAGGATCGTCTTCGATCATTACCGTCCCTGGCCGGCGCAGATTCCGCCGCTCGGGCGATGGCTCCACCGCCTGATGTGTCATCGGCGCTTTTTGGCCAATATCAGCCACTCGGAGTATACCCGGGCCAGGTATCTGGACCTCGGGGTGCCGGGGCAGAAGTTGTACTGCGTTCGAAACGGCTTCGACCCCCGGCGCGTGGGCGGCCCGGTCCCGGTGGAGACCGCGAAGCGACGCGTCGGTATCGAGGGATCCCAAAAAACCGTCGTATACACCGGACGAGTCAACCACAAGAAGGGCCTGGAGCTGGTGATCGAGGCGGCACGCAGGCTGCCCGATCAGCTGTTTGTCCTGGTCGGCTCACAGGGAAATGGGGCCATCGAGGCCGCAGCACGCGCTCTCGGCAACGTCCGGCTCGTTCCCTGGCAACGGCCCGAGGCGCTCGCCGCGTATCTCTTCGCCGCAGACGTGCTCCTCATTCCGCCGTCCCTGAAGCCGCTGACGCAATTCGGCTCGACGGTCATACCGCTGAAGCTCTACCTCTACATGGGCTGCGGCCGCCCCATCCTGGCTGGCGACAGCCCGGACCTGCGGGAAGTGCTCGAGGACGGCAGGAATGCGCTGCTCTGCCGCCCGGATTGCGTCGAGTCCCTCATCGACGGGATCAACACCTTGACACGGGATCCCCGGCTCGCGCACCGGCTTGCCGCCGAGGCGCTGGCGGACAGCCGCAACTACACCTGGGAGAGCCGGGCCCGCAAGATCGCGGCCATCATCCGGGAACGGCTGGATTCCATCGCCACCGAGTGCGGTGCGTGGAGCCGCGAGCAATCCCGCGCCTGGCTGCGTCACTCGCGGCGCTGGGCGGTCCATCTGATTCGCAAACGGTCATTGGTGCTGCCCCCGGCAGTTGGTTTGGAAGCCGGTCCGGTGGCCCGGGCGGGCGGGCAGAGCGCTCCCGGCCCGGGGACAGGCACCCGAGGATCGCGCCGGTGACGATTCCGGCCAGGGGGCATTTCTGCTGGGTCGGAACTCGACTGCCGTGGGCGTACGTGTTCGCCGTCTTATCGGCTGCCGAGAACAGCGAGTTGCAGGAAATCACGCTCCATCATACCGATCCGCTGGAAGCGGATGCGCGACTGCGCGCGCTCGAGCTCTGTCCGCGCGTGCGGCTGGTCCACATCGATCCCATCGATTGCCTGACCGAGGCCGGACACGCCCTCGGCATCGGCGACCGGCTGGCCGCGATCTATGGCGCCGTCGAGACACCCGCAATCCGCACGGATGTCCTCCGAGCGGCAATCCTGTACCTCAAGGGTGGCGTCTATCTCGACATGGACACCATCACGACGGCCTCTCTCCTGCCCCTGCTCGAACAGGCTCAATTCGTCGGTTGCGAGCGCGTTGTCTGGCCATACTTCGCGCGGACCTCGCGCTCGCCTGCCGTGTGGTGTCGCACCCTGAGTCTCGATCTCCTGCGCAAATCGATGCGCCGCCTCCCGGGTGGGTGGCGGATGTTCAGGCGAGTGGAGAGATTCTGTTATGTCGGCATCAACAATGCCGTCATGGGGGCGGAAGCGAAATCCCCGCTGTGCATCGAGTCCCTGCGCGCCATGGCCGCCACGCCGCCCGAGCGGTGGTCCACGCCCTACGCGCTCGGACCGGATCTTCTTCAGGCCATTGTCGACCGTTTCACCGAACGCGAGCTGAAAATAGAGGAGCCGCACGTCTTCTATCCGCTGCCGCCGCAGATATCCGAGCACTGGTTCAGGGTGAGCCGGGGCGTGCAGCTGCAGGCGGTGCTATATCCGCAGACGCGCATTGTGCATTGGTATGCCTCAGTGCGTACAGCCTCCAAGGTCGCCGCCATCGATCCGGCCTACGTCCGCCAGTACAGGCATCGGCAGCTGTACAGCGCGCTCGTCTGCTCCTTCATCCGCAACCTCCCCGCGGCGGGCTGAGGGTCCCTCAGCGGGGCTGCTCACGAGCCAGCCCCTGCAGAGCGCAGAGGAAACTCCGCTGGCGTGCGCTCTGCCGGTAGAGCAGCCACACGAGGATACCGCTGAAGCCAATGATCTCGAATGCGAAGTAGTACTGGGGCGCCTCGAGCAGGCAGGCGAGGAATATGCCGAGGGTGCGATAGTTGGCCGAGAGGACCGACCATTGGCGAAGGAGAGGAGCGAATGTCTCGCGATAGCATTGGCGGATGCGAGGCGCCTCTCCGGGGTGGTGCTGCAAGGCATCCGTCATCGCCTGGCGAGCCTTCAGGGCGAGGCCGGCCGCCGGGAAGCTGAGCCCTCCGTAAAACAACCGGTCGAGCCGCGGCAACATGCGGTCGATGACCGACCCGCCCGTCGCACCCGGCAGGCGGCCAGCCGGAGCGTTGCGCCCCCAGCCGAGCGCATCGTATTCCTGCCGCTCGAGCTCGTAGCTGGCCGACTGCACCGCGTGGCAAGCCCCGGCGAGGACAACGAGGATGTAGATTCCGGCGCCGTGCCTCACGCTGAGCGCCATGGCCAGGCCCGTGTAGACGGCCGCGAAGGTGACCGTATCGGAGATTCCGTCGAGCACCTTTCCGAAGTGCGACTGCGAACGCGTGAGCCGGGCGAGCTGGCCGTCAGCGCCGTCCATGACGTGCCAGGCCAGCATCAGCAGAAAGCCCGTCAACGTCCACTCGAGCTCCCGATACCGGTAGTAAGCCACGCCGGCCGAGATCCCGAACAGCATCCCGCAGAGGGAAACGGCATTGGGCGTAAGGTGCGCTCTGGCAAAGAGCGGCACGAGACGGCTTGCGACCGGGTGAACGAAATACCGGTTCGTGACCTCCTCTATCTCGGCCGTGCGGCGGGTGGGCTCCGCTGCCATCATGGGGACCTTCCCGATGCGGCCGCGCGGGGCAGCACGCGAACGCGGACTTCATTGATGTGGGGAGCGGCGCAGCGCAGTTGCGCTTCCAATTCCGGCAGGGCGTAGCGCAGCCGCGAGGCCCAGGCGGCCGAGTCGGCGAATAGCGTGAGGCCGCCAGCGCGCTCCACCGCGCCGCTCATGTGGGATGCGAGCTCGACGGGCAGATGGGTCGCCAGCCACTCCCGCCAGAAGGCTTGGCAGCTCTTTTGGTCGGCAGCTTGCGACAGAATGGGAACCGCGCGGGCCAACAGATCTTTGACAGAATGCGCCGGCTGTGATCGAGACCCCGAATGGCCGGGCTGGGAGGCCGAGAGTGCTTTCCGGATGGGTGTAGTCGGGAAGCGACGCTTGTGCTGACGGCTCTTATTGGGCATATTCTCGATGTTGCTCGAGGGCAAACTCGTCGAAAGGCGGGGACGCAAAGCCACCGGTCTAAAGCGGAGAGCCATGACAGCGGGGTTGCAGGCAAAGCGCAAGTTCTTTCGAAAAGGGATTTCCTGGCGCATCGACGCCCGTGAGCGCGAGTCTCATGGGGCCGGGCGCCATTCCGCTCCCTGGTGTATCTGGGACGCCAGGAAAGCGGGTCTCAGGGGCTGGGCTGGCTCGTGCGCTGGTTTTGCTGCGTTGCCCGCCGATATCGATATGGGGTAGCACGCATGCAAGTCGAGCGCACGGCATGAACGTCATCATTTTCTCCAAGCGGGACGGACACGCCCGGCAGCTCAGCCTGCCTCCGCTCGCTCTGGTATGCATGGTCCTCTTGGTCCTCGCCATCGTGGGGGGGGTCTTCGGGGCGGGGATGAGCCTCGGGCAGGGCAGCGAAACCAACGGGCTGGCGCTTGCGCAGACCGCGCACTGGTCGCACGTTCTGGCCAAGCAGCGCGAGCAGATCGCCGAGCTGAAGCAGCAGATGCGGGCGCGCGCCAACGCGATCGCCATTCAGTTGGGCGACATGAAGGCGCACATCATCCGTCTCGATGCGCTGGGCCAGCGGCTGACGGCCATGGCGGGCATCAAGAGCAGCGAATTCAACTTCGGTCACGATCCGCCTCAGGGCGGCCCGGATACGGATGCTCCGGGCACCCGTCCGCAGATCGGCGACCTCTCGACGATGCTGAACCGGCTCCAAAGCCAGATCGATCTGCGCGGCTCGCAGCTCTCCGCTCTGGAGAACGTCATGCTCTCCCGCCAGCTCGGCCAGGAGATCCACCCCGAAGGGCGTCCAGTCAATACCGGCTACATCTCCTCGCCCTTCGGTTGGCGGATCGATCCTTTCACCGGCCGGGATGAATTACACGAGGGCATCGACTTCGCGGCCCCCATGGGCACGCCGATCCACGCGGTCGCCGCCGGTATCGTCACCTGGGCGGGGCCCCGGGGCGGCTACGGCAACATGGTGCAGATCGACCACGGAAACGGCTATTCGACGCGCTATGGGCACGCCTCCAAGATTCTGGTGCACGTGGGCGAGACCGTGCAGCGCGGCGACGTGATCGCCCTGGTCGGCAGCACCGGCTGGTCCACCGGACCGCACGTGCATTTCGAGGTGCTGAGGAACGGCCTCGAGATCAATCCAGCGAGGTTCGTCGCCCTGCGGGCGGCTACGACGCCATTTGCCCGTGCGGGCACCATGCATCTCGCGGCCCGCAAAGCGCCCCTGCCGAGCCTGAGCGCGCGCGGACAGGACTGAAACGCCGGGCGCGGTTTACTCGGCGCGTCCTGCGCCTCGGCCCTTACAGGCCCGCCTGGCTGCGCCAGGCGTTCAGAATCGCTCCTGCGATCTTGTGCGCCAACAGGCTAAAAGCGGGTACCCATTGGGGACTTAGCCTCGCGTGCGTAGAATAGCCGGCCCGTTACCGGGTACCGGTTGCCGGTGCCCGTTTCCCGCGGCCTCGAGTCTCGGGAAGGCGGGGCCCAGAGATCAGTCGCGGAAAGAGCGGATCTTCGAGGTCGCTCCGAACCCATCAGCAGGATCGTCAAGTTGCTCGACACTCTCAAGCGCATTTTCGGCAGCCGCAATGAGCGGTTGATCCGTGGTTTCGCGCGATACGTCCGCGCGGCGAACGAGCTCGAGCCCGGGCTCAAGGCCCTGAGCGACGAGGATCTGCGCGCCAAGACGGAGGAATTTCGCCGCCGGCTGAAGGAGGGGGCGAGCCTCGATGACCTGCTGCCCGAAGCGTTTGCCGTCGTTCGGGAGGCGGCGTCGCGTACGCTCAAGATGCGCCACTTCGACGTTCAGCTGATCGGTGGCATCGCGCTGCACCAGGGCAAGATCGCGGAAATGCGTACCGGCGAAGGCAAGACGCTGGTGGCGACGCTTCCGGCCTACCTGAATGCCCTCCCCGGCGAGGGCGTGCACGTCGTGACGGTCAACGAGTACCTGGCGCAGCGCGATGCCGACTGGATGGGACCGGTCTACCGGTTCCTCGGGCTCACCGTGGGCGTCATCAAGAACTCCCAGAGCCCGCAGGAGAAACGCGAAGCTTACGCCTGCGACATCACCTACGGCACCAACAACGAGCTCGGCTTCGACTACCTGCGCGACAACCTCGCCTTCGGCCTGGAAGACCGGGTGCAGCGCCAGCTCGCCTACGCGATCGTGGACGAGGTCGACTCCATCCTGATCGATGAGGCGCGCACGCCGCTCATCATTTCCGGACCGGCGGAAGAGAGCACCGAGCTCTACCTGCGGATCAACCAGCTGGTGCCGAGCCTTACGCGCCAGCTCCAGGAGGCGCGGCCGGGCGAGCAGGAGGAGGGTCCGGGCGACTTCGCCCTGGATGAGAAACAGAAGCAGGTCCACATCACCGAGGAAGGACACGAGCACGTCGAAGAGCTGATGCTGAAGGCGGGCCTGCTGCGCGAGGGCGAGAGTCTCTACGATCCCGCCAACATCCGCCTGATGCACCACTTGAACGCCGCGTTGCGGGCGCACGCGCTCTACAAGCGGGACGTCGAGTACATCGTGCGCGGCGGAGAAGTCATCATCGTCGATGAGTTCACCGGGCGCACCATGCCCGGCCGGCGCTGGTCCGACGGCCTGCACCAGGCGATCGAAGCCAAGGAAGGCGTGCGCGTGCGCGAGGAGAATCAGACGGTTGCCTCGATCACCTTCCAGAACTACTTCCGCCTCTACAAGAAGCTCTCCGGCATGACCGGCACCGCCGACACGGAGGCGCCGGAGTTCCTGGAGATCTACGGCCTGGAGGTCATGGTCATCCCGACGCACAAGCCGATGGTGCGAAAGGATATGGCGGACTTCGTGCATCTGACGCAGAACGACAAGTTCAAGGCCATCATCGAGGACATCCGTGACTGCGTGGAGCGCGAGCAGCCGGTGCTCGTCGGCACGACTTCCATCGAGACCTCGGAGCTGGTCTCGGGCGTGCTGCACAAGGAGGGTATCGAGCATCAGGTGCTCAACGCGAAGCAGCACGAGCGCGAGGCGCACATCGTGACGCAGGCCGGACGGCCCGGCGCCGTGACCATCGCCACCAACATGGCCGGCCGCGGCACGGATATCGTGTTGGGCGGCAGCCTCGAGGCGGAGCTCACCTCGCTCGGCGAGGGCGCCGACGAGGCGGCACGTGAGCGAGTCAGAGCCGAGTGGCAGGCGCGGCACGAGAAGGTCGTGGCTGCGGGTGGCCTGCACATCGTCGGTACGGAGCGGCACGAGTCCCGCCGCATCGACAACCAGCTGCGCGGCCGCTCCGGCCGGCAGGGCGATCCGGGGTCGAGCCGGTTCTATCTCTCCATGGAAGACAACCTGATGCGCATCTTCGGCGATCCGGTGCGCACCCAACGCCTGCTCAAGATGGCCGGCATGAAGGAGGGCGAGGTCATCGAGAGCGGCATGTTGAGCCGCCAGATCGAGAAGGCGCAGCGAAAGGTCGAGGCTCACAACTTCGACATCCGCAAGCAGCTGCTCCTCTTCGACGACGTCGCCAATGATCAGCGCAAAGTGATCTATCAGCAGCGCACGGAGATCATGGGAACGGAGGATGTATCGGCGGCCATCCGCGGCATCCTGGACGAGGCGATCGGCGCTCTGGTCGATCAGTACCTGCCGAAGCACGCCATGCCGAGCGACTGGGACCTCGAGGGCTTGAGCAAGGCGCTCGAGAGCGACTTCAATGTGCCCGTGGACGTGAAGAGCTGGCTCGAGCAGGAGCCGGAGCTGGAGGAGCCGGCGCTGCGCGAGCGGCTCGCACGCGAGGTGCAGCAGGCCTACGAGGCCAAGGTGTTACGGATCGAAGCGGCCCTGATGCGCCATATCGAGAAGGATGTCATGTTGCGTACCCTCGATGCCCACTGGCGTGACCATCTCGCTGCGATGGATTACCTTCGCCAGGGTATTCATCTGCGCGGCTATGCCCAGCAGGACTACCGCACCGAGTACAAGCGTGAAGCCTTCCAGATGTTCACCGCGATGCTCGATCGCGTGAAGTTCGAGACGGTGACCCGTCTGATGCAGATCGAGGTGCGTACGCAGGAGGAGGTCGACCGCGAGGAGGAGGAGCGCCGAGACCGCTTGATGCGGGCCCTGCATGCACAGCATCCTGAGATGCTGTCCGCCCTGGCTGGTGGCGCAGAAGTGCCGGAGGACGCCGCGGCTTCCGCGGCGATCCCGGCCGCCGCGCGCGCGGCAATGCGCGGCGGCCCTCGTGCGCACGGTCAAGCCGATGCGCCTGCCGTGCCGCCAGTCCCGCTCGAGCCGCAGGGTACTTTCGTCCGGGGTGAGCGCAAGATCGGCCGCAACGAGCCCTGTCCCTGCGGCTCCGGTAAGAAGTACAAGCACTGCCACGGCGCGTTGTCGAGCGTCGAGTGAGGCGCAAGGCATACCGCGCGGCCGGAGCTCTGGAGTGACGCTCGTGGTGGTCGCCGCGATTTTCGATGCCGCGGGCAGAGTTCTGATAGCCGAGCGCCCTGCGGGCAAGCATATGGCTGGCCGCTGGGAGTTTCCCGGAGGGAAGGTCGCCGTCGGCGAGTCGGAGGAGGCCGCCCTGGCGCGCGAGCTCCAGGAGGAGCTTGGCATCGAGTGTGTGGCCGCCCGATCGGTGATGAGGCTGAAGGCTTGCTATCCCGACCGCGAAGTCGAGCTCTCCCTGTGGGTGCTGCAACGTTACCGGGGCGAGCCGCAAGCGCTCGACGGTCAGCGCCTGAAATGGGTGGAGCGCGAGCAGCTCGAGGGCGAGGACATTCTCGAGGCTGACCGTCCATTCGTGGCTGCGCTGGTACAATGGCAGCCGCCTTCATAGCAACTTAGACGGGACTACTTCCCATGGCAGCGAAGAGCGATCTTCCGGACGTACGCCTCGACCCGGCCGGCCTCTACCGGGAGGAGATCTACACCGATCGTCGTGCCGGCACCATCCGGCGACTGACGCCCGTGACCGTGGACGGGGCTACCGACCCGAAGCGGCCAGTGCTCTTCTCCGGTCAGACGCAGCTCCTGACCCCCGCCGGGGTTCTGCCGCTCGCGTTCGAGATCGAGGCGACCACGCTCGAGGGAGCGCTGGCCAAGTTCCCGGAAGGGGTCAACGTCGCACTCGAGCAGGCCATCGAGGAGGCTCGCGAGATGCGGCGGGAGGCCTCCTCGCGCATCGTCGTCCCCGAGGTTGGTGCGGGCGGCATCGGTCCTGGACCGGGTGGCGGGCCGGGCGGCGGCAAGATCAAGTTTCCTTGACCTGCCGAGACGTCACGCGCGGATAGCTAGGACTTCGCGGAACGTAATGTGCTGCTGACGCGTTGAACCCTTCCCGGCGCATGGCGCCGAATGCGGGGGAGCAATGCGTCAGGCTTCAGAGACAGCAGCCGAGGTGCCTCTCGTCAGCGTCGGGATACCTGTCTTCAACGGTGAGGCCTTTCTCGAGGACGCGATCCGCTCCGTGCTCGGGCAAACGCTCGAGGACCTCGAGCTGATCCTTTGCGACAATGCTTCCGCGGACCGGACGGCCGAGATCTGCCGCGACTACGCGGGCCGGGATTCGCGGGTGCGGTATTTCCGCAACGCCCGCAATCTCGGGGCCGCCGCCAACTACAACCTGGCCTTCAGCTACGCTCGCGGCCCCTATTTCAAATGGCTGGCCCATGATGATCGCATGCTGGGATCGTTCCTCGCCAAGACGTGCCGGGTGCTCGAGGAACGCTCCGACGCGGTGCTCTGCAACACCGTGGTGTCGTACATCGACTCCACGGGCGCACAGCTTGGCCTATACGACTCGATGCTCTCGGGCGCGGATGCAAGCTCGCCCTCCGCCCGCTTCGCATGGATGGTGCTGCGCTCGCACACCTGTGTGGACTTCTTCGGACTCATCCGCCGGGAGTCGCTGCGCAACTCGCTCCTGCACGGCGCCTTCCATGGCGCCGATCGGGCGCTCCTCGCTCAGCTCGCGCTGCGCGGCCGAATGGTCCAGCTGCCCGCTCCATTGCTGGCCATCCGCGAGCACCCGAACCGCTACACTCGGGCGCAGCGGCGCTCAACCGCCCGTGCCGTATGGCACGACAGCGCCCTTGGCGGCCAGGTGAGTTTTCCGACATGGCGGCTGTACGGCGAGTACCTGAACATGGTCCGGCGGGAGGCGCTGACGCCGGAGGAGCGGTTCCGTTGCTATGGGGTGCTCGCCCGGTGGTGGGCCTGCAACTGGAACACGGCGAGGGCGGTGGTCGATGTGCTGGCGGTGGCGGTGCCCAGTGCGCCCGGGCTCGCTGAACGGCTGAAGATCCGGCTGTTTGGCGCCGCCCCCGGTCATCTCTTCGCGGACCGGCGGCGGTGATGGCGGGCACCGCCTGCGGGGCGGTCTGTCCCCTCGCAAGCGCGGCCTGGAGCAGAGCCTGTTGCCGCCCAAGGCTCCCAGGCTCATTGCTTGCTGCGGCCTCGGTCGCGCATGACATGCCGAAGGGCTGAATCCGAAGGACTTGAGCTATGCCGAAGCAATCCGCCCGAACCGTCGTGACGAGCGGGAGGAGCCGGCGTGTCCTAGTCGTGACGCCGCAGCCGTTTTACCAGGACCGCGGCACACCGATCGCTCTCGTCAACACGTGCCGGGCACTCGGCCAGCTCGGATACGAAGTGGATCTGCTCGCCTTTCCCATCGGGCAGGACACATTTATTCCGGCCGTCAAAATCCATCGATGCGCCAACCCGTTCGGCATCCGCGCCGTGCCGATCGGCTTCTCCGTCGGCAAGGCGCTGCTCGACGTGACGCTTGCGCACGCTTTCTGGCGTCGGCTCAGG
>JAKBCR010000342.1 GCA_021807675.1 Pseudomonadota bacterium | reverse complement strand
CGCTGCTTCACCGGCGCCCCCCGATCGCGTCGATCACCGGGATGAAAGGGCCAAGCTTCGGCTTCGCAGCAGGCTGCTCGCGCCGATATCCTGGAGGCACAGAGAACCGGCAGATCTTCGCTACCGTCTCACGGTTCAGACCAAAAACACGCGCAGCCTCCCGCCGGCTCCGCCCCTCGACAAATACAAATTGCCGAACCGCCGCATAAACCTCCACCGAATACATCCCCCGTCGCCTCTCCCTCCATTCCGAAAGAGGCAACTCTACAAGTGGCCGGTTTTTGTCCCGCCACGCAGCAGCATTATGCCGCCGCTACATGGCCTACTTTTCCACCGCCGCGTACAGATGCGGCTAATTGGGAGTCGAAGGTGCGCTAATTGGAAGTCGTCGGTTCTGCGGCGCTGCCCTCCAGAGTGAGAGGGCGGCGCTGCGCTTCGTGACGAGTTGATGCCGAGAGAGAGGCTTTCGGCGCTCGTCGCGGAGTACATCCCGATGGCTACCATTGTTCAGAAGATCACCCTCTCGCCCTCGCGCGACATCCCCTTCAACAAGCTCTTGCTCTCCCAGTCGAACGTCCGGCGCGTGAAGGCCGGCGTCTCGGTCGAGAAGTTGGCCGACGATATCGCCCGCCGCGGCCTCTTGCAGGGCCTCAGCGTGCGCGCTGTGGTCGACCAGGCCGGCGTCGAGACCGGCATGTTCGAGATCCCGGCCGGTGGCCGCCGTTACCGAGCGCTGGAGCTGCTGGTGAAGCAGAAGCGCCTCGCCAAGACCGCGCCGGTGCCGTGCATCGTTCGCGACAGCGGCATCGCCGAGGAGGACTCGCTCGCCGAGAACGTCCAGCGCGCGCCGTTGCACCCTCTCGACCAGTTCCGCGCCTTCCTGGCGCTGCGCGAGAAGGGCCAGTCCGAGGAAGAGATCGCCGCCGCCTTCTTCGTCTCGGTCAACGTGGTGAAGCAGCGCCTGAAGCTGGCGTCCGTTTCACCGGCGCTGCTCGACGTCTACGCCGAGGACGGCATGACGCTCGACCAGCTCATGGCCTTCACCGTCTCAGGCGACCACGAGCGCCAGGAGCAGGTCTTCGAGCGGCTGAAGGCGTTCTACGACAAGCAGCCCTATGTCATCCGCCGCATGCTGACCGAGGGCGCGGTGCGCGCCTCCGACAAGCGGGCGCAGTTCATCGGCCTCGACGCCTATGTGGCGGCGGGCGGCAGCGTGCTGCGCGACCTGTTCCAGGGCGACGATGGCGGCTGGCTGCAGGATGTTCCGCTCGTCGACCAGATGGTGGCCGACAAGCTGAAGACGGACGCCGAGGCGATCGCCGCCGAAGGCTGGAAATGGATCGAGGTCGCGCCCGACTTCGCCTATGGCCATGCCTTCGGTCTGCGCCAGCTTCGCGGCGAGGCCGTGCCGCTGACGGCCGAGGAGGAGGCGAGCCGCGATGCGCTCCAGGCCGAGTTCGACCGGCTTTCCGAGGAATACCAGGACGCCGATGAACTCCCCGACGAGGCGGACGAACGTCTCTCAGAGCTGGAGACGCTGTTCGAGGGTTTCGACAACCGTCCCGTGGTGTTCGACGCCGCCGAGATCGCGCGCGCTGGCGCCTTCGTCAGCATCGGCGCCGACGGCCAGCTTCGCGTCGAGCGAGGCTACGTGCGGCCGGAAGATGAGTTGCCGGCCGAACCGGTGTCCGAGCCGGACGCGGACGGCGACGACGAACGCGCTATGGCCGCCGGCTACGAGGGTGACGAGGCCGTCGTGACGGCGGAGCCCGACGCCGAGCCGGAGGAGGACGAGGGTCTCTCGCCCATCTCCGACCGCCTGATGACCGAGCTGACCTCGCACCGGACGCTGGGCCTGCGCCATGCGCTCGGCGAGCGGCCGGACGTCGCCTTTGTCGCGGCCCTGCATGTCCTGACGCTGAAGACGTTCTACCACTACGGCTCGGATAGCTGCCTCGAACTTGATCTGAAGAGCGTCAGCTTCGGGACGCAGGCGCCGGGGCTCAACGACAGCGCCTCGGCCGAAGCGATCCGCGCGCGGCACGAGAGCTGGTCGAAGGCGCTTCCCAAGGACTCGGCCGATCTCTGGGACGCGCTGCAGGAATGGGACGGCGACAGCCAGGCGGGCCTGTTCGCGCACATCGTCAGCCTCTCGGTCAACGCGGTGTACGAGCCTTGGAACCGGCGTCCGCGGGCGTTCGCCCATGCCGACCGGCTGGCGCAGGCGGTCGACCTCGACATGGCGGCGGCCGGGTGGAAGCCGACCGTGGACAACTTCCTCGGCCGGGTCACCAAGGCCCGCATCCTTCAGGCGGTTTCCCAGGCAAAGAGCCAGCGCGCCGCCGATCGGATCGAACACCTCAAGAAGGGTGACATGGCGGCCGAGGCGGAGACGCTCCTGGCCGAAACCGGCTGGCTGCCCGAACCGCTCCGGACGCCAGGCCGCGCCGTTGACGCCGATCCGGCGCCGGAATCCGCGGCCGAGGAAACCGTAGAGCAGTCCAGCGAAAAACTGCCGGAGGACGACGACGAGCCGGTCCCGCAGAATGACGACGCGGGCGAGCCGATGATTGCCGCCGAATAGCTGCCGACTGCAACGAGGCCCGTCGCCCGGACCACTCCACGAAGCAGGCTTCGGGGACCTGGGCGGCGGGCCTTTTCTTTTCGAGGACCGTCATGAGCAACACCGCACATGATCTCGCACAGCGACTGGGTCGACAGGCCGAGGCCGTGTGCCGCCATTACCTCTCTGCCGGCCGTCGTGAAGGCGGCTATTGGCTTGTCGGCGACGCCCGCAACGTCGCTGGCCGTTCGACGTTCGTGCTGCTCAAGGACACGGCCAAGGGGCCGGCGGGCAAATGGACCGACGCAGCCACCGGCGAGCATGGCGACCTGCTCGACGTCATCCGCGAAAGCTGTGGTCTGGTCGATTTTAAAGACGTCGCCGACGAGGCGCGTATGTTCCTCAGCCTCCCGCATCCTGAGCCGGAGCCCCATCAATCCCGAGCACGCATACCCAGTGCCCCGACCGGATCGCCAGAAGCATCACGTCGACTGTTCGGCATGTCGCAGCCGATTTCCCGGACTCTCGTAGAAACGTATCTCCGTAATCGCGGCATTACGGCTTTGCACGGAACCGGAAGCCTCCGCTTCCATCCGCGCTGCTACTATCGGCCCGACGACGATAGCCCGACCGAAACCTGGCCGGCGATAATCGCCAGCGTGACCGACCTCAAGGGTCATCTGACGGGCGCACACCGCACCTGGCTCGATCCTCGCGGATTCTCCAAGGCGACGCTCGGCAAGGCGCCGATCGACACGCCGAGGCGGGCGATGGGCGACCTTCTCGGTCACGCCGTTCGCTTTGGCGTGGCGGGCGAAGTGATGGCGGCCGGCGAGGGCATCGAGACGATGCTGTCGCTCAGATGCGTCCTGCCGGCCATGCCGATGGTCGCAGCCCTCTCGGCGGCGCATCTCTCGGCCATCCTGTTCCCGGAAACGCTGCGGCGGCTCTATATCGCCCGTGACGACGATCCTGCCGGTGATGGCGCAATGGCGACCCTGATCGACCGGGCGCAGGAAGCCGGGATCGAGGCGATCGTGATCTCGCCACGGCTCGGCGACTTCAACGAGGATATCCGATTGCTCGGGATCGATGCGCTTCGGGCCGCAAGCCGGGTGCAGATCGCGGCGCAGGACGTCGCCCGCTTCATGGAACTGGCGGCATAGCCGGAACGGGTTGACGGGCGGCGCGGCAGCGCCGTCGCAGGACAGCCGGCGGTCATGCCCCTTATGCCGGAGAGGACCGCCCCCACGGCCTCCTGAGAGGGCGAT
>JAKBCR010000341.1 GCA_021807675.1 Pseudomonadota bacterium | reverse complement strand
CCCGGGGTGTCCCTCCATGGCCACCCGTGCGACGCATGCGTCGCACCCTGCCCGGCCCAGCGCCGTTGAGGCAAAAAGCGCGGTTTTTTGCCTCAACGTCCGCCACCTGCGGCGGCGGGGCACCTCCGTGTGCCTGGTGACCGGGTTCGTGCCGCTTCATGGTTTCGGGGTCGACTCGGTCGATGGGCAACTCGCGAGCGCCATGATCGACTGCCCGAACTGCGGATTGATCTGAATCTTGGCGGTCTCGATCAATGTGCGGCCGGCCATGGTGAACGATCGCCTCATGAAACGCCAACCCGCCGGCGAGCGCACGAGCGTGTCCTCATAGCGGCCGAATATGCAACTCAAGTCCGACGATCCGCGGCGGACGGCCAACTCTAACGTCGACCAGCGCGCCCTCGCCCGATCACCCTCCACGGTGATCAGGCCCCCATGCGCAATCAGCTGAAGGAGCTCGAAGGCGGAGAAACTCTTGCGCATCCCCTCCTCGATCGCCGCCCGACCGACAGTCTCGGTGCCCGCGATGGAGACACAGCCCTCTTCGGCATAGATCGACGCCGCCCGCTCGGCATCAAGGTGCGTAACCGCATCGCTGTAGTAGGCAACCAGCCGCCGGATGGCCTCCTCGTCCTCGCCAGTAGCCGCCTTATCGCTCATCGCTCAAGTCCGACGGGACGCACGCCCCGCACCGCCCGGCTTGAGCAACCCCCAGCCGGACTGGATGTGTCTGCGCATGGCCAGCATGGCGGCCGATCCGCTGCCGCTCGAGAGCGCCCGCAGGATTTCTTCGTGCTCCTTGGCTGCGAACTTGCCCCGGCCCTCGACCGCGTTGATCAGATCGAAGGGATATCGGGCCCAGAGGATCTGTACGAAGTGCAACGTCTGCGGCATATCCGCGATGCCGTACAACCGGCGATGGAAGCGGTAATTGACGCCGCGCGCCGCGGCCCGGTCTCCCGACCGGAAGGCCTGCTCGAACTCCGCGGCCAGCGCGCGCAGCTCTCTGACGTCCTGCGCCGTGGCCTTCTCCACGGTGGCCCGAATCAGCCGCTCCTCGAGCAGCAGGCGAAGTTCCAGGACCTCCTCCGAGGCCGAGGCATCGAAGGGAGCCACGCACGCGCCGCGGTACGAATCGCCGGTCACGTAGCCTTCGGCTTCCAATATCTTCAGCGCCTCCCGGACGGGCGTGATGCTGAGGCGCAACTGCTCGGCAATCTGCGCCTGCTTCAGGCGCGAGCCGCGCGGGAAGGTCCCGGAGATGATCCCCTCGCGCAGAAAGTCCGCGACCCGCTCCTCCTTCGTGCGCAGGTCCATCTGCGGCGGGGCTGACGGGCTCGCCGAGCCCGCAGGCCCGTCGCGCTTGGCCGTAGTCGTGCGTGGCACCTGATCCTCTCTCTCAATAAGCGTTGTTCACGATCCGGAAACCTCGCAAGATGCATTTTAGCTTCGGTTCCCTCGGCGGCACAACGCGGTTGTCCAGCGCCAGAGCCCGCTCTCGATGAGCGTCCCGATGCACCTCAAGCCGACTATCAGGAACGGGCAATTCTGAGATACGCTTTTCTGATGAGCACCAGCAACTCTCAGCAGCCTCTCGTCGGACACTCCCTCGGGAATCGCATCGAGCAGACCCTGCACACCAGCACCGGGTGGCTGATGCGTCATCAAACGCCCGAGGGGTTCTGGGTGGGCATGGTCGAAACCAACTCCTGCATGGAGGCGGAGTGGCTGCTGGCTGCGCACATCCTGGGCACATCGCTCCCGATTGAGAGCGGGCTGATCCGGACATTGTTCGACCGTCAGCGGCCGGACGGGTCCTGGGACATCTACCCCGGTGCGCCGGAGGGAGACATCAATTCCACCGTCGAGGTATACGCCGCATTGCAGGCGACCGGCCATTCGGTAACGCGTCCCGAGATGCGGCGTGCCCGGGACTGGATTCTCGCTCATGGAGGCCTGCGGAACGTGCGGGTCTTCACCCGCTACTGGCTGGCGATGATCGGGGTCTGGCCCTGGCGGCATACGGCGAACCTCCCACCCGAGATCATTCGTCTGCCGCTCTGGGCTCCCTTCAATATTTACCAGTTCGCGCAATGGGCGCGGGCGACCCTCGTGCCCCTGGCAGTGCTTTCGGCGCGCCGCCCGGTGTGGCCCCTGCCGGGCAACTCCCGGCTCGAGGAGCTGTTTCCCGAGGGCTACGAGCGCTTCGATTTCGCGATACCCGCCAAGCAGGCCCGCCCCTTCTCGATCGAATGGCTCTTCCAGGGAATCGATACACTGCTGCACGGAGCGCAGACGCTCGGGGTGATGCCCGGGCGCGAGAACTCCATCAAGCTGTGCCTCGAATGGATGCTGCGCCATCAGGACGCGGACGGCGCCTGGGGCGGCATACAGCCACCCTGGATCTACGGTCTCATCGCCTTGCGCCACGAGGGCTACGCCCTCACCCATCCGGTTCTCGAGCGGGGACTTGCCGCACTCTCGGCCCACTGGAGCTACGAGCGCAACGGCGGGCGGCATATTCAAGCCACCGACTCGGCGGTGTGGGACACCTTGTTCAGCGTTCTTGCGCTGAGCGAGATCGGTCATCGAGTGCCGGAAACGCCCGCCATGGCGCGGGCCTTGCGCTGGCTGCTCGATCATCAGGTCCTCGTCCCCGGCGACTGGTCCGTCACGGCGCCGACGCTGCCTCCGGGCGGGTGGGCCTTCGAGCGCGCGAACAATTCCTACCCCGACGTCGACGATACGGCGCTTGCCTTGCTCATCCTCTCGCAGATCCGGCGGGACTGCGGCGCCCTGCGCCAGGAAGTCGAGCAGGCGATCGAACGGGCCGTCCGCTGGGTGCTCGGGATGCAATCGAAGAGCGGAGGATGGGCGGCGTTCGACCGGGACAACACCAAGAGCATCATCTCGGCGATCCCCTTCTGCAACTTCGGTGAGGCGCTCGATCCGCCGAGCGCGGACGTCACCGCGCACGTGCTCGAGGCGCTCGGATCGCTCGGCTATACGGCCGAGCACCCCGCGATACGGCGAGCTCTCGCGTTCCTGCGCGCCGAGCAGGAAAGCGACGGCAGCTGGTTCGGCCGCTGGGGAGTCAACCACATCTACGGAACCGGCGCCGTACTGCCCGCGCTGCGCGCGCTCGGCCAGAGCATGGAAGCCCCGGATGTCCGCAGCGCGGCGCAATGGCTGCTCCGCAGACAGAACCCGGACGGCGGCTGGGGCGAGAGTTGTGCGTCCTACATGGTCAAGGATGCTCGCGGACGGGGCGAGAGCACCCCCTCCCAGACCGCATGGGCATTGCTGGCGCTCATCGCCGCCGGCGGTGCTGATGTGACCGAGGCGATCGCAGCGGGCGTGGAGTATCTGACCAGCACCTGCACTGCGGAAGGCACTTGGGATGAGCTGGCGTACACCGGGACGGGATTTCCGGGGTACGGCGTGGGCGCGCGCGTGGACCTGGATGACCCCGATCTGTTCGAGAAGCTGCAGCAGGGAGCGGAACTCTCCCGCGGATTCATGATCGGCTACAACATGTACCGCCACTACTTTCCGATGCTGGCGCTCGCCCGCGCGAGGGAGTGCCTCGGATCGCGCGCGCACCCACAGCATGAAGCCACCCGCGGCGGCGGGGCACGTCCCTGTGCCTGACTAGAACTCGCGTTTCGAGCGTCACTTGGGGTCGGAGTGGAGCGCTAGTACGCTGCCTTCGGCGTCCGCCGACAGGTATAGAGCGCCGTCCGATCCCACAGCGATATCTGCAAACGGGCCTAGTGGCCCCGACAACCCCCCTGCACCTCGAAGCGCCTTGGGTGTCACTCCCGCAGGAGCACCGATCGG
>JAKBCR010000340.1 GCA_021807675.1 Pseudomonadota bacterium | reverse complement strand
CGTGTCAGTACCCGCCGCTGGCGTTGAAACGCCGCTCGAGCCGCAAGCGGCGGGCTATTCGTCGCTCGTGCGTTTCATGGCGGTCGTGGGGGGAGCCCTCGAACGCTCGCGATGGGAGCGCGCCGCCTATACGGCTGGTTTGCGGACTGGCTCGGGGAATTCGCTGACGCCGGCACAGATCGCGAGGCTCATGGACGCCGCGCTGGCGTGCGGCCATATCGAGCAGGGGAGGCATGGGCTCCAATGTGCGCCTTCGCATGCGTTCGCGGCGTTCCGCGAGGTGGCGCTCGGCGAGCGAGATCTGCGGGAATGGCGATCGGCAGTGCTCGCCCTCTTCGACGGCCAGCCGGAGCTTTCCGCGGTTCGCGGGCCGAGTTTCGAGCGATTGGTCGCGATCATGCGCTTTGCGATGTGCAGCGGGCTTCACGAGCAGAATCGGCGCGAGTTGCTCGCTCGGAACAGACCATTCGATCCCGCCGCGGTGTGCTTCACCGCGTTTGGCGATCCTTTCGACGTTCGGGTCGCCGATCTGATTCCAGCGGTGCACCGGGAGGCTGTGGCCGAAGGGGTGTTGCTGCACCTGCTGAGGAGGCCGAATGGATCGGCGCCGGCAGCGGTGGCCTGGGCGCTCGACTTCGTCTCGCAGGCGCACGCGGCGCCGGAGGCGCCGAGTACGCTGAAATATGGCCTCTGCGAGCACCTGTTATGGCAGGGGCGAAGTCAGGAGGTTGGCACACTCTTGGGCACGGACGCGAGTGCGCGAGCCGTGGCGCTGCATGGCGCTGCCGCGGTGCTCGACGCCGATCCCCGCCGTGCCACCGAGTTGTACGCACGGGCCGAGCGGCTGCGGGTCGATGAGAGTCGAGCCCGCGCGGGCGGCGGCCGGTTGCGGGGCGCCAAGCTCATCATCCCGAGACTGCCGGCATCGCTCGCATTTCTGCGTATCGCAGCGCTCGTGGTCGTCAACGAGCCGCAAACCGTAGGGGCCGCGCACGTCCTCTGTGTCAAGGAGACCCGCGCCGCAGAAAACCCCAGTGTCTGGAATTTTTTCCGCGAAGCCATCCGCGCCCGCAGTCACAATAGCCATACCTCCCGGCACCTGCCTCTCATGGACAGCGATGCCATGGCGAACCTGTGCACGCTCGTCGCGGGGTCCTGGGCGAGAATTCCACTGGATGAGGCGCAACAGCAAACGGCTGCGTCGGACCTGAAGAGGTTCCGGACGGCCGGCTATCAGCGCGCCGCACTCGAGATCGACGCGGCTCTGGCGATGGCACGAGGGTGGCGGAAGGACAGCGCTGCACCTGGCGTTGGCGACCCGGATGGCGGCGGACGTGAAGGCGGCGAGCTGAACGCGGCACAACGCGGCACGCTAGCGGCATTTTTCGTGGACGAAGCTCCGTGGGAGCGCGCAATTGAAGCGCTCGAATCGCTCGTGGGAGAGTCGCGGAACGGGGCAGGCCGGGCGGCCGACACGCGGATCGTCTGGGTCATCGAGACGCCGCCTTCGGGCGCCGTTCGCGTGGAACCGCGCGAACAGAAGCGCGGAGCGCGCGGATGGAGTGCCGGCAGACCGTTGGGCGCGGCAAGCCATGCCCAGGGCCTTCTCTCCGCCCACGATGAGCGGGTCTTCGAAGCGCTGCAGCACGGCTGGGGTCAATATGATCCGTTCGGCGCTCACGTTCCGCTGGCGGTGGCCGCACTCGTCGGCCACCCACTCGTCTTCTATGCCGGGGATCTGACCACCCCCGTGGTCCTGACGGCGGGCCTGCCTGAATTGCTGGTGGAAAGCCGTGCAGGCGGCGGCGTGCGGCTGCACTTGCCGACAGAAATCTATGAAACGCTGCACCGCGCCGCTTACCGCCACATCGAGCACGCGCCGGCCGAGCGCCTGGTGCTGCTGCGAGATGGCCCGCATCGGGCGCGTGTGCTGAAGATCACTCGAACGCATTGCCGCATCGCGGAGCTGATCGGGCCGGGCCTGGACTTTCCATCCCAGGGCGTGGAGGCGCTCAGTCGGACGCTCGCGAACGTGACGCGCCACTTCGAGGTCCACACCGATGTCGAGACAGCCGTCGGGGAAGTTCCCGCCGATCCGACGATCTACGCGTCACTCTCGCCGGCGGGCTCGGGACTGCGAGTGCGATTCCTGGTCAGGCCGCTGGGTGGGCGCGGCCCGTGCTGCACTCCTGGAACCGGGCGCCTGCGCATCGTCGCGGAGATCGATGGTGCGCGCTGCGCCGCGCTCCGCGACCTGCCCAGTGAGCGCAAGCGGCTCGCGCATGTTCTCGAGCCATTGGCGTTGCCGGAAACCGGCGCGTCGGTCACCGAATGGAGTCTCGAGGACCCTGAGTCGTGCCTTGAGCTCGTGGAGCGTCTGCAGTCGCTCGGCGATGCGGTGCGGGTCGAGTGGCCAGCCGGCAAGCCCATTCGAGTCACCCGCACGTGCGGCGTTGCGGATCTGAGTCTCAGGATCGGGAGCGACCGGGACTGGTTCGCGGTGTCCGGGAGCCTGTCGCTCGATGACGGAGCGGTGATGCAGATGCGCGCGCTCATCGAGCTGGCGCGCGCGAGCGGCGGGCGCTATCTGCCGCTGGGCGATGCCGGCTTTCTCGCCCTGAGCGAAGACCTGCGGCGCCGGCTGGATGAGCTCGAGGGTCTCGGCGAGCTCGACGGTGAGACGCTCAGATTTCCGGCACTCGCGCTTGCAGCCGTTGCCGACACCCTCGAGGGGCTCGGGCTCGAAGCGGCGCCCGAATGGGCGAGCCGGCTCAAAGCGTTCGAGGAGGCGCAAGCGCTCGAGCTCGATCCGCCGTCGACCCTGCAGGCGCAGCTTCGACCCTACCAACTCGATGGCTTTCGCTGGCTGGCGCGCCTCGCCCACTGCGGCGCGGGGGCCTGTCTTGCCGACGACATGGGGCTCGGCAAGACGGTACAGACGCTTGCGCTTCTCCTACATCGCGCAACCGGAGGCGCCGCGCTGGTGCTCGCGCCCACCTCTGTCTGCCCCAACTGGACCGATGAGCTGCGCCGCTTTGCTCCGACGCTCGGCGTGCAGATGCTCGCCGGCGTCGATCGGTCGCAGCGGATCGCTGCCGCGGGGGATTTCGATGTCGTCATCTGCTCTTACGGGCTGCTACCCCAGGTGCTCGAAGACCTGAGAGCGCGCCGATGGCACACGCTGGTACTGGATGAAGCGCAGGCGGTCAAGAACTACTCGACCCGCCGCGCACAGGCGGTTCTCGAGCTCGAGGCGGATTTTCGGGTCGCCACCACCGGTACCCCGGTCGAGAACCGCCTGGACGAGCTCTGGATGCTGTTCCGATTTCTCAACCCGGGACTTCTCGGGCCGCGCGAGCGTTTCAACGAACGGTTTGCGGTGCCGATCGAGCGCCGGGCGGACGCGAGGGTCCGCGGCCGCCTTCAGAGGCTGATCGCGCCTTTCGTACTGCGGCGGACCAAGGCTTCCGTGTTGAGCGAGCTGCCGGAGCGCACCGAAATCGTGCTCACGCTCGATCCATCGCAAGCGGAGCGCGCCTTCCATGATGCGTTGCGCACGAGCGCGCTCGCGGCGATCGGCGATGAGACCTTGAGCCCCGGAAAGCGCCGCTTCCAGGTGCTTACCGAGCTGATGCGCCTGCGGCGGGCGTGTTGCGATCCGCAGCTCGTCGCGCCCGAGGCCGCAATGCCCGGCTGCAAGCTCGAGGCCTTCGCAACGCTCGCTCAGGAGCTCGCCGCCGGCGGCCATAAGGCCCTGGTCTTCAGCCAGTTCGTCGATTACCTGCGGCTCTTGCGCACGCGGCTCGATGCGCTCGGAGCGAGCTATCAATATCTCGACGGCAGCACC
>JAKBCR010000339.1 GCA_021807675.1 Pseudomonadota bacterium | reverse complement strand
CGTGTTCCCATTCATAGCCACGGAAACGCAGATCGCCGAGCGGCTGACAGCCTCCGTGCAGCGGCGCGCCATGACCCAATATATTTCCATTCTCGCCGGACAGGCCAAGATCGGCGGGGTGGATCTGGTGGCTTCGGCGTCGCCCCTGCTTCAGCGAGGCAGCCGCGGAGCACCCCGCTCGTGCTGCTAACGCCGATGAGACGGGCGCTCCGGGAGATCGTCGGCGATGGCCCGGACGGTAGCGGGTTCGACGATCCGGATCCGCATCCTGTGGCTCTCCAACAGCCCGCGCCGCTCCCAACTGCTCAAGATGCGACTAGCCGTATGCAGCGTGGCTCCCGCCATATCTGCGATGTCCTGTCGGGATATGGGGAAGTCGATCTCCCGGTCCGGACCGGCGCCGTCGCGAGGTTGCGCCAAGTGCAACACGACCCGGGCGATGCGGCGTTCAACCCGCTCGGTTGCAAGTTCCCGATAGCGGTCCTGCATTTCCTGCAACCGTCCGCCGATAATTGTCAGGGCATTGGCGAGGATAGCGGGATGGCGTTGGGCCAGCTGACTGGTCAGGCCCAGGTCCCACCGTGCGGCGGTGCAGGACAGGACCGTGAACGCAGAGGCCGGATAGGGACCACCGGCGAACAGCGGCACGGCGCCGAACATCTGCCCGGGACCAATGTAGCGAAGGGTTACCTGATGTCCTTCCGGAGTAACCTGGGTGATGCGGACCCGGCCTTCGAGGAGCACGAAGAACGCCTTGGCGGGGTCTCCTTGGGCGAAGAATGGCTCGCCCGCCATGAGCGCGATCTTGCTTGCCCCGGCCGCGACCTCGGCGAGCGCCGCCGGATTGAGGCCGGCAAATACCCGGGCCCGCGCGAGCAAATCGTCCCCAATCTGATCAGTCTTGCGAGGCACGGAGCTTCCTGTTTGTTCTGGCGCAAAGACGGACGGCCGGAGGCGAAGGAGAATGCCGCTCCAAGTGACCCTGAGGCGGGATCCATTCTTTATCTCGTGACCGAGAATGGCGCCCGCCGCAAGTTCGTGGACTGCGTGACAGCCCAGCCAGTGGACTGCGTTTACGCCGACGAGGCCGTGCTGGCGGTCTACCCTGAGGAGTGCATCGACTGCGGCCTTTGCGAACCGGGGTGCCCAGTCCATACGATCATGCCCGAAAGCGATCTCACGGCCCCGGGCTGGGCCCAGGCGATGGCGATGATACGGCCACGAGGCCGAGTGTCACGCGCAAGGAGGCCCCGCGGTTCGGCACAGAGGAACGGTGACCCCGACAAAGCGCGTCTGGCACCGCCCGCATCGTACCGCTCAGATCACGAGGAGAGTTTAGTTGACCGACCCTATGGAAAGCAACGTGGTCGGTAGCCAAATGACCCTCCAGATCGCGCGGAAAACATGGAAAGTCGCGGCTGATCCTAAGAGAGAGATGATGACGGACCAACGCAACTACCTGGCTGGCACGGCACGCATCGATACCGCGGTTGCCTTGCTGCGCCACTTGCGGGCGCAGGCGCCGGAGGCTCCATTGGAGCGGCTTGCGCTGCAGGCGGTGGATACCGTTTTCTGCGCGCGAGTTGCCTTCGCCTCCGACGCCGTCGAGTGCAGGGTGGGAGATCTCGAGGCGGAACTGGCAGCCGAGGTTATGCGCCGGATGATGATCACCGAGGATAAGCCGATGTCCTCCGCCGGCAGCGATCGGGTGGAGACGGCATCAGAGGACCCCTTCCCGGCGATTGATCCACCGGCCTGGGTCCAGGGCGACCGGAACGCAGGGAACCGAGGCTACAACAAGGCGTGACGTCGAGGAATGGAGAGCGGAGATGAGCGATAGGATGTATCCTCCCGCAACACGTGAGCTGGCAAATCGCCGTCGGGCTCTGGCGCCGGCGCAACAGGCCGCGTTCGATGCCTTCGGCAAGGCGGTGTTCGCCGATGGCGCGCTGCCGGCGAAGCTGAAGCAGATCATCGCGGTTGCGGTGGCTCATGTGACGCAATGTCCCTATTGCATCAAGGGTCACACCAAGGCGGCGCTGCGCGCCGGAGCTACCGAGCAGGAGCTGATGGAGGCAATCTGGGTTGCCGCGGAGATGCGTGCGGGCGGCGCCTATGCGCATGCCGCCCTGATGGTGGATGCAGTGGAACCACCGTTGGAACGCAAGGCGGACACGTAGAAATCACGGAGTCGCGACCCTCGCCCGCCGGGCGGGCTGGCCCGGAGAGACGATGTCGTTTTCGCCCTTGGTCTGCCGCTGCGGAGGCCTGAATGCGAGGCAGCGGAGGTAAGCCGCGCGCCGATCTTCCGGATGGGGCGCCGTCAGACGATAGGACCCCGTTCGGCCGAACTGGGGCGATGCTGGCCTGCGATGTGAAGGACCGTCGCTGATGACATTGAGTCGTACGACACGGGTGAACGGCCTCATCGGCACTGCACATTTTCTGGCGCATTTCTACGTGCTTTGCCTCCCGCCGTTGTTTCTGGTTTGGCAGGCGGCGTTCCATGTCAGGTTCGCCGCCCTGGGCCTAGTGCTGGCGCTGATGTCCGCGACGACAGCAATCCTGCAGACCCCAGTAGGCTTCCTGGTTGATCGGCATGGGGCACGGTATTATCTGGTGGGCGGAGCGGCTCTGATGTCCCTTGGCATTGCTGCCATGGGCTTAGTCACCAGCTTCTGGCAAATTCTTCTCTGTGCTGTGGTGTCAGGAATCGGCAATTCGGTGATCCATCCGGCTGATTACACCATCCTGTCCGGGTCGGTGGAGAAGGACCGTATCGGACGCTCCTTCGCATTGCACACCTTCGCCGGAAACGTCGGCTTCTCCGCCGCGCCGCCAATCATGGCGCTTCTCCTGCTCGCGATCGGCTGGCGTGCGAGCCTGGTTACGGCCGGATTGGTCGGTGTGGCGGCCGCTGGCGCAATGCTTGCACAGAGCGGCATTCTGGAAGCCGGGAACCCTTCGTCGGTGCGGGACGGATCGCCGGCCGTCGCCAGCGGGCGTCTCCTGGTCAGCGGACCCATCCTGCTGTTCTTCGGCTTCTATCTCCTGGGCGCGATGTCCAACTCTGGTATCCAGGCTTGGCTGATCACCGTGCTGCACCGCGTGGCCGGGGTCAGCCTCACCGCTGCTTCGGCGACGCTCACTGCCTACACGGTGGGTGCCACGGCCGGCGTCCTCTTGGGGGGCTTCGTGGCGGACGCCTTCAAGCGTCATGTGCTCGGCTTTGCGGTAGCAGTCACCATCGTCTCCGCGTCGCTCCTGCTTGCCGTGAATGCACTGCCTTTGCCGGTGGTCGCAATCGCCGGGTTGATGCTCGCTTCGGGGCTCGCCGTGGGGGCCAGCCGGGCCCCACGCGACGTGATGCTGAAGAACGCCGCGCCCGCCGGCCAGGTGGGCAAGGTGTTCGGTTTTGTCAGTGCCGGGCTGCCTCTGGGCAGCGCACTGACGCCAGTCCCGTTCGGATTTCTGATCGATCGGGGGCACCCGGAACTGCTGCTCGCGTTAGCGGCCGGTTTGTTGCTCGTTAGCCTGGTTTTTGTCGGTGCTGCGGTCGCGTGGCGACGAGCGCCGGTGGCCGCGCGGACGGGATGATCGCGGGATGATCCGACGCCCGTTCAAGTTCCGAGCCGCGTTGCACCAGGTTATCCCAGGGGATCCGTCGGCTGGCCGTCGACGCATCAGCAGGGCGCCTGGGAATCAATTCGCGCCTTGCCGCCACCGGCAGGTCACGAAACGACAGAAGTATGGAGACACCCCATGAGAACGCTGGTTCGCTGGCTTGCCCTGATCCCGTTCGTGGGCATGCTGATCGGCCCCGTTGTGCATAATCATGTGCACCCGCTGATCCTCGGTA
>JAKBCR010000338.1 GCA_021807675.1 Pseudomonadota bacterium | reverse complement strand
ACGCCGATATCGACCACGGCTACGCCGCCACGGTGCACCGGAGCCAGGGCGTTACCGTCGACGAGGCCCATATCCTGGCGACCAGGGGGATGGACCGCCACCTCGCCTATGTCGCCCTCAGCCGCCATCGCGACCGGCTCAGTCTGCACTGGAGCGCCGACGGGATGGGCAGCGAGGCGCGCCTGCGGGCGGCCCTCTCGCGCGAGCGCCGCAACGACAGCACGCTCGACTACGGCGAGACCGACATCCCCGTCACCACCACCGAAGGCTGCTTCGCCGTCCGCAGGGGCCTGGTGCCGGACAGCGCCATCCTCGTCCCCGATGCACCGCCCACGCCGACGCCGGTCCCGGAGACAAGAACGCCGTCGCCGGGCGTGGCGGCAGCGGTGTCGCACTGGCGCGCCGTCATCACGAACAGCGCCGTTGCCCGGAGGAAGCTCGCCGCCACCTGGCTCGGCAGCGAGGCGGACGAGGCCGACCTCGCCCGCCTCGTCACCCGCACGTGGCATGCCGCCCGCGCCATCGCCGCGGACCCCGCGCTGCTGGCCGCACTGCGTGAGCAGGACCCCGCCCTGGCCGGTCCGGTCGAGGCGCTGGCGCGCAGTCGCCTCGACCCACTCATCGCCCGGGCCCGGCGGCAGATGCGCCCGCCGGGGCCCGGGCAACAAGCGCCAGGCATGCCACCGTGACCATCATCGGGCGGGCGGGCGCGGGTGCGGCGAAGAATCGGCAAAGGCCGGCCGGGGTCAGAGCCAGTGCCCTCGTGTTTTCCCGGCTTGGCCGCCTCAACAACAGATCTTTGTCAACGGCGGAGCAAAACCAGGCCATCGTGGCGGCGGACGTCGTCCTGGAACCAGGGCGAACCGAGAAGAAGGGCGCGGGTGGTCGGCAGCCGCACGCCAGCCAGTGCGGCGACGTGGTGCTTGCCTTTGACGCGGGAGCGAAGGGCGCGTGCGGTGCGGTCGGCCGGAGTGAAAAGGGAGTCGTCGAACATGCCTGCCTCGGAAAAATCCGGCAAGCAGGGGGCTACCTGCCGATGATGGGGGCTATTCGAGTGTGCCTGGCAGGCATGAAAGCGACTCCGTTTCGCCGGCGGGTGAAAACCATACAACCGTTCCTCGTCAACGCCTTAGCGGCTTCTCGCAATCCTTGGACACAAGGGTCTGAAATTCACGCTGGAATCGACTCGCGGCCGGGAGTAGGGCGTTCTGGTCAAGGAGTTGCTGATGCCGTCCTGCCTCATACGACCCGATGACCTAGAGCAGCGCGCCTATGCAGCCGTCGCCCCGCACCCGCACGGCTTCAATGCGCAGGCGCGGATACCTTACGGCGTCACCGTCAAGCACATTGAAAGCGCCATGAAGGAGTTTACCGACCTCATCGGCTTCATCAACACGCAGCTACGAACCCGGCAGAGCCAGCGGCTGGAAACGATGCTGATGCCAGCCACTTTCAGCGGCATGGTCGGCGAGTTTATGACCTCAGCCATCCCGAAATACTGCCACACCATCGTCAAGAACGCCTACCACAACGGCCACCCGGACATGATACCGGCGGGCCAGTTCCCACAGAACAAATGCCAACACGGGACGAAAGGCATCGAGGTCAAGGGCAGTCGTAACCTCAAAGGGTGGCAGGGCCATAATGCCGAGGACGCCTGGCTCATGGTCTTCTGCTTCACCTCCGGCCGCCCCACAGATGAGCTCAAGGGCATCGCACCGGCGCCGTTCCGATTCATCAAGGTCGTCGGCGCCCAGCTCCAGCGCTCTGATTGGGTGTTCGCGGGCCGGTCGGAAACTAGCCGCCGGACCATCACGGCGTCGGTCACCAGGACCGGCTACGACAAGATGATGGCGAACTGGATCTACCGGGACCCCCACCCTGTCGGATAGGGCCATCCACAGCCTGCTTGAGGGCTAAAGCAACGTGTCGCCTTCGCCAACGCGGAGCGCCCTGAGCTTGGGAATCGCCTTGCAGGCCATTTCGAAATAGTCCTCATAGCGCTCGCACCCGATGCACGAATATCCGACGGCTTCGGCCGCGGCGAGCGTCGACCCGGAACCGGCGAACGGATCCGCCAGCGTGCCCTTGCCAAGTGGCAGAATGGCCCGGACAAGCTGGCGCATCAGAGACTGGGGTTTGAGGCTGGGATGGTCGGCAATCTCGCGCTCGCGCTTCGGCGTCCGCTCGGACGGGATGACATCGCTAAACGGGTTTCCGTCCGGCCGGTGGCACAGGCCGCCGGTTCCATACTCTTTCAGGCACTCGCGGACCGTCATCTTGGGCGGCAACGGCTTGCGGAACAGACCCCATGGCTCGTAGCCGCCACGCGGCAGGCTGGCGACTTTGGGGAACTCCTTTTCACCCAGCTTGGGCTTGTCGCCGCCGCGGAGGGTCTGAACGAGCCGGATAATTACGGTGCGGAACTCCAGGCCGCCTTCCACGACTGCACCGAACACGAGCTGGCTGAGGAAGCTGTTGCCCGCGACCATGACATGGGCGCCGGGCTTGAGCGCGGGCAACGCGACCTTGGCGAAGTCTTTGAAATACGTCCGCAGCGTGGCGCGCTGCTTGTCATCCAGTGCGGTGAATCTTGGCAGCGGCGAGCGCTGGTGGCCGTCGAAGGACGGCGGGATACGCCAGATACCGCCGCCGTTGAGCATCTTCTCGAGCTGCTTCACCTCGTATTCCTCGACGCCGTAGGGCGGATCGAGGACCATGCCATCCAAGCTCTCGTTCGGCAGGCGCGCCATCCATGAAAAGGCGTCGGCATGCAGCAGGACGGACTTGCCGAACCGGGCGGCGCGGTAGTCGAAGGCGAGAGGGTGCTGCGGTTCGGCGTTCATGGCTTGCGCTTTCGGGGAGAGTGGGACGGCTTCACTGGCTGGCATTGGTAGAGCTCCCAGATCTCCTCGAAGAGATGGACGAGACGGCAATTGCGCCGGGCCGCCTCGGTGCGGAACGCCTCAGCCAACTCGGGCTTGAGCCGGAGGCTCACTACGATGCTGTCCGGTTGCTCGTCATCGTCGGGCATGCGCCGCTCCAAAAAAACATCTCGACGTCAAGACGTCTTCCTAGACTGGCGGTCCCGATTCGGGCAAGGGCTATTTAGAAGACGGGACTGGGCAAGTAGCCAAAAGTTTTGCGACATGCGCGCAGCCGAGATTGCTAATCGGCGCCGAAGTGCGGCGCCACCGCAGAATCTGGCCAACCGATTGATATATCGCCACGAATCTTACTCACCCCGGGGGTCCCGGTCGGCGTCGCTCGCCGTCCAATCGGGATCCCACCCGAGCACCCGATTGCGGCGTTAATCCAATTGGTTCGAGAGGATGCTAAGATGGCGCCCACTTCGGTCCCGACTCGCAGCCGCCCGCGCAGGGGACGACCGGAGGCAATCCGCCGCGGTTCGAGGTTTCGGGGACCAACGCCTACTCTCTGGACAGGGCGGAGACCACCGGACAGACGCTCTGTCGCGGCCGGTTTCCCGGTCCTTTTTCGGTGCCATGCGGGAAGGCGGAGGCGGGTTCGGTATGGGCGCCGAGGGTTCCCAGAGAGTCACCTTGACATTGCACGGTATTTTCCCGTACGCGAATATCCGAAAGGATATGCCCATGCCGTCTGTCGCCCGCACCACTCGTCCAGCTCGGGAACTGAAGAAGGAGCGCATCGAACTGCGCGTTGCAGGGTCGGCCAAGGCCTTGATTCAGAGAGCGATGGCGGTGTCGGGCCTGACGGCTGGTGACCTCGCCTACGAGGGGGCGCGCCGGGTGCTGGACGAACATCAGCGCATGGTGCTGGCTGGAGCCGACCGTGACGCTTTCCTGGCAGCCGTGCTCAGTCCTCCAGAGCCTACCGA
>JAKBCR010000337.1 GCA_021807675.1 Pseudomonadota bacterium | reverse complement strand
CGCGCGATCGGCGTCGTCGCTCGAGAAGGGCTCCTGATGCGCCCACTTGTTGCGGCAGTCCCGCAGTTCCTGCACGAGCGACCGTTCGGCGCGGCCGAGCGTCTTGCCAAAGACGTCGTTCCACGCTTCCCACATCAGCTTGAGTAGCGCCGCTACGTCCCACTCGGCGACCAGCTTTTTGCCGACAACCCGGTCGTCGCCGAAGTAGCGGCGCGCCGTGTCGGCGGCCTGCGCGTGGTGTTGGCTCTTGAACTCGCGCTCGACGAAAGGTGCGAGCCCCGCGCGGAGCAGCTCCATCGATTTGCCGATGCGATCCTGGTTGGTGATGGCCATCGCTTATTCCTCGGTCTCTGCGAACAGCGCTGCCTGCTCGGCTTTGGGTTGGCTCCCCTCGCGGGCGAGACGGACGATCTCGGGCCAGCTCTGGACGAGACCGTTGTAGGCCAGCGCCTCGGCCGCGCGCTTCTTGCGTTCGCAGAGCGTATAGAGACGGTAGGCGAACTCGCGGGCGACTTCGGCTTTGGCGCCGAGCTGGGCGACGAGCCCGGATGCGGCGCCCTCACCGCCGCCCGCTAGCACTCGGATCAGGTGATGGACGATCTCCCACGCCGTGAGGCGTGGATCGGTAGCCGGATCCCAGTCTTCAGGCAACTCCTCCGGTCGGAGCAGTCGCACCTTACCGCGCTTGGATTCGAGAATGCCGGCCTCGACCATGCCGGCAACGCTCGTGTTCTTCGACTTGGAGAGCTGCTCGGCCACGCCGTACTCGCCCTCATCAAAGCCCGAATGCTCGAACCAAGTGAGCGCCCAGCGGCTGTCGGCGTCGAAGTCCCCCTCCTGCTTGGCCAGCGCCTCGTCGAGGGTCTGATTGATGAGGGTCAGCGCCTCGCGCACGCTGAGCGACTTGCCCTCGGCATCGAGCACCTTGGTGTAGCGCGTGTAGACCGCCATACCAGGGCCGATGGCCGCCTGCGCGAGATCCACCGGCGCGATGTTGCCGCGCTGGAGGTGGGCGAGCGCGACAGGCAGCTCGGCCTTGATCGCGGTGACGAACTCGCGGCGCGTGGCGGTGGGCGCGGTGGCGGCGCGCGGACGGCAGACAAGGATGATGCTGGAGGCGAGGGCGTTGGTGCCGATGCCGATCGTGCGCGCTCCACGTTCCGTTCGCATAGGCCACGTGCCGCTGATAGCGAAACCGGCTTCGATGACGGCGGCGAGAAATGTGTCCCAGCCAGTACTGGCCGTTCCTGCTTCGTCGTCGCTCTCGGCCTGCTTGAATGCGTAGTAGATAGTGACCGGGAAGGCCGGATGGCTCTGGTCCGCGAGACGATGCATCGCCTGCGTCATGCCGTCCAGGAAGAAAATCTCTGCCTTCTCCTTGGAGCCGTGCCGGTACGGCGTCGCGACGAGTTCCTCGGCCTTCGGCACAGCGAGCGTGGCAAACAGGTCGGGGAACACGGGCTTCAACGCGCGACGTAGCCAAACGTAGAAGAAGTCCGATAGGTCGGCATAGCCGATGTTGTCGTAGTAGGGCGGATCGGTAGAAACGACCCGACCGCGCACTGCGATACTCTGCGCATCATCTTGTGCTGCGTTCCCGTCCGCACCGGGAACAAGCACCTCGACCGTCATTGCAACCTGACCAATGCCGCTATTGATGCTCCCAGTCGCCTCACCAAGTGTGTTCGTTTCGCAGTAGTCCCAGACCATCGGAATCGCTTGGCGGCCGAATGTATTGCGCAGGGTTTCGCCACCTGAAATCCAGCCGCAGATGGTCGAGTTGTAGTCGGCAGCCTTGTCGACTGCGATTCCGAGGTACACCCCCACTGCATCTCCGTAGGCGGTAGCCCCGGCGCCGCCATCTCGGAGGGGTTTGGCGTCATTGGCCAGGCCGGCGACGAGCGCGTCGCGCTGCACCCGCTTGCGCGCTTCCTGCACCAGATCGGAGAACGTCGTCAGCGCCACAAGCTGGCGGGGGGTGAATAGGTCGGCAAATGTCGTCAGTCCATAATTCGGTGTCTTGAAGTCGCGCGGGTTTACGGGCAACGCGACATCCGGCTTCCACTCTGGCGTCGCCTTGAGCGCCGCCGCTTCGTGCTCGCGCGTCGGTGCGAGGTACACCCGCCCGCGGTCTCCCTCGGCAACGATTGCCATCAACCGCGCGCCCATCCGACCCGCCTTGCCCTCTTCGCGGATGTGGTCATACGTGACCGGCGCATCCGACATCAGACAACGAAAGGCTGCGCGCTTGCCAAGCGTAGTGCCGAGCTTTGCCCCCTCCGCATCCTTCGGCTTCCCCACCTTCACAGTGAAGCGGTAGCCGCCGTTCTCTATCACCGGCTCGACGTACGCATCCTTGCCCGGCTTGGTGCAGAGCATGAAAGTCGAGGCGAGCGGCACGTCCACCTTGGCAAAGGCCGGGTTCGGGCTCTTTACCGTGCGGGCCCAGAGCCAGGCGATCACGGTGAGCTTGCGGCCGACGTAGGGCTTCAGGTCCGGCCGCGCCTTCGCCATCTCGGCGGTAACCTCGACCTTGGGGTAGAGGTTGCCGATGCGCTTCTCGGCCTCGTCGCGCATCCACTGGCCGTAGTAGCGCACGTCCTCGGCGAGGCCCTGCGTGCCTTTCCACTCCCGCGCGAAAAGGTTCTTGTCCTTGCACGACTCTGGGTTCATTGGCGGCTTCCCGACGAACCTGGGCGGGATCTCGATCATTGCCTTGTTGATCAGCACCGCCACGGGGTTCAGGTCGCTGGCGTAGCTCTCGAGCCCGAGCCGCTGCGCCTCGAGCGGCAGCGCGCCTCCGCCGGCGAAGGGGTCGTGGAAAGCGGGCAGCTTCTTGCGGTCGAAGAGCACCGCCGCTCCAGGATGGTCCACGTTCTCGGCACACGCGCGGCGCCAGCTTGCCCAGATCTCGTCGCGCGCCGCCTGCAGAACCGTCCCGTTGGTCGTGTTCTCCCAAAGCACCAAGTCCTCGATGATGCGGAAGAGCCGTTGGCGCTCGATGTCCGCCAGCATTTCGTCCAGCGTTGGCTGCGGTCCGGGCTCCGGCACGGCGAGGTTGGTGCCCTTGGCCCTGCGGGCGAGATCGCGAGCCTCTTCCCACAGCTTCATGCGGGCCCTGAGCGTGGTCTCGGCCTTGCGCTTGAGCTTAGGGTCCGTGCGCAGCGTGTCCACGTAGACTGAGGGGTCGTCGACCATCTGCGCGAAAATCACAGCCCGTGCCGCCGCCAGCGGCCGCCGCGCCCACCACAGGTGCAGCGTACTCGGGTGGCCGTGCCGGATGGACTTCTCGCGCGCTGAGGCTTGGTTGATCGCTTCGAGCGGGAGGGCGACCTCAATGAGCTTCCTGTTCGACTTCATTTCGCGTCCGTGTCGTCGGATTCCAGGTCCGCGGCGACCGTCACTCCTGTCGCGCGCTGAATTTCCTTCCACAGCCGCTCCTGCCGCCACGCGAGGAAAGCCTCGTAGTCGTCCTTCAGCAGCACCGAGTCCGCACCCGTGGGCAAGCTGTGTGATTTGAGCACAGCATCGAACGGGAACCCCGCGGTGTTGCGGATTTCGGCAAGATAGTCGGATGGAGCACGATCGCTGATCATTTGATTCGTCGTGCGGTCGATGAGGGTTCGGTTGAGCACGCAATCGCGCGTCCGTGCCGATGTGACGCCGCGGCGTTCGAGGTAGGCGGCAGGAAACACATGATGATCATCGATGCCCTCGTCGGCCATGAGCTTGCCGGTGATCACGGCCTGAGTGTGAAAGTCGCGGGCGCCCTCGCCGAGGATCAGATTGATGACTCCACGATAAATCGAGCGCTGGCGCGGCGTCACGTCGCGCAGCGAACGCGGATCGAAACGGAAGGTCT
>JAKBCR010000336.1 GCA_021807675.1 Pseudomonadota bacterium | reverse complement strand
ATTGGGCCTGGCCTCGCTGATGCTGGTGATCGTCGCCGTCTACTTCACGCTGCGCCGAGTGCTCAGGCCTTTGCGTGAAACCTCCGCGGCCGCGGCCAAGATCGACCCCCGCCACCTGTCCAATCGTCTTTCCACGCAGGACCTTCCGACGGAGTTCCTTCCTGTCGTACGCGCGTTCAATCTGACACTCGATCGCCTCGAGAAGGGCTACGTCGTGCAGCGCGCATTCCTGGCCGATGCGGCCCATGAATTGAAGACACCATTGACGCTCTTCCGCGCGCAGATCGATATGGCCGGCCCGGCCGACTGCCGGGCATTGCTACAGGATATCGACCGCATGGCGCGTCAGGTAAACCAGCTCCTGCACCTCGCCGAGGCAAGCGAGACGCAGAACTACGTGTTTGAACTCGTCGACCTGGCGGAGTTGGCTGAAGATGTCAACAATTACCTGCGACCACTCGCTGAACGTCATCAAGTGTATGTGCAGATCAGCCGCGCCGTCGGGACGGCCCCGGTCGAAGCGGACCGCGGAGCATTCTTCATGTTCCTCAGAAATCTCATCGAGAACGCGATCCAGCACTCGCCTCGCGGGGGCACCGTCGCGGTGAGGATCGCCGCCGATCATCTCAGCGTCTGCGATGAAGGGCCGGGCATCGCCGCTGACGAGCTGCCCAAGGTATTCAACCGCTTCTGGCGGGGACCGGCGCGCCGCAACGACGGCGCAGGGCTCGGACTGTCGATTTGTGCGGAGATTGCCGCGGCTCACAAGTGGGACCTCAGGGCGCAAAGCAATGGGCAGGGAGCGCAATTCACGGCTTTCTTCACCTCACCCGGGGCGGTGACTGTTGCTGCCGCCTGAAGGCCCCTGTGGTCGACGCCGAGCATTGGCGAAGGACGTTCGCGAGCCATTTCAGGAACTCCGCTCCGACTTCAACCGCCAGCGCTCAGCTCGAACGAGCGCTTCGAGTTCGTCCAGCACGTCTATATCGGCCTGCCGCACGGCCCTGACGAGCGTCGATACCATCTGCCCCAGGAGCTCATCCTGCGAGCAGTCGGGCTCGTAGCTGAATGCGCGGCCCAGCCGGGAGCGCCGCAGCAATCCCTTGCGATGCAGCCGGTCCAAGGTGGTCATCAAGGTGGTATAGGCGAGCTTCGGGAAGGCGGCCTGTAGATGTCGGACTGTCGAGGCGCAGCGTTGCTGCCACAGAGCCTTGAGCACCTTCAGCTCAAGCGGCCCCAGCTCCAGCGCTTTGCTCATGCTTGTATATGCCATCCTCCACCGACCCCGGAACGCCGAGCGTCACCACCTACGTTAAGGAATCATGCGAAACCCAAACGGCGGCTGTCCGCGTCAGGACCTTCATGAGCATGATCCTTCCAGGTCGTGGCTCAGTGCGCCAACTGCTCGATCGCTGCGAGTCCGGCCTCGGCAACCCCGGCGTCGCTCCAGTCCCGCACGTCATGGACTCCACTGACACCGACGGCGCCCACCGGGTCCTTCAGGATCGCATGGCCAACGCCACGTAATGACCCCTGCACAGGCCCCGCGTGCTCATACGCCGGAGGCCCGGCGGGCCCGATCACCTCCAGTCTCACCCGAGACGGTGGAGCGCCCGAACGGCAGCATCTGCCGCAGCGTATCGTCTTTCAGCACGTAGTGGTGTCTCAGGGCGGCGGCGATATGCAGCACCACGACCAGGCCGAGCAAGACGGCGAGCAGCCAGTGCACTCCCCCCAGGACCCCCGAAAGAGCCGGATTCTTACCAACGAGGTTAGGAAGCGTGAACAGGTCGAACCACCGCACCGCGATTCCGTGCGCCGAGGATCCGGCCCACCCGGTAAGGGGCAAGGCGAAGAGGATGACATAGAGCACCACATGCGTAGTACGCGCGAGCGCCCGCTCATGCGGCTTCAGGGTTCCCGGTAACTCGGGCACCGGATTGGACCAGCGCCAGAGTAACCGGACGACCACAAGCGCGAGGATCGTGATGCCGAGAGACTTGTGCATGCCGAGGATCGCGACGAACTTCGGCCCGTGGTGGAAGTGCTTCGCAACCAGTGCAAGGGATACCTGCGCCGCCACCAGTGCGACGATCAGCCAATGGAGAAGCTGTGATACGGCGCCCCAGCGGACTTGATCATTTCGCAACGCCATGAGAATCCTCGTAAGGTAGTATCCGCCAAAGCTCAGTGTCGGCCGCAGGTTGCGCCATGGGTGAATACCGAGAACGGCACGCGGGCGAAGTAGGCTTGCAGCCCTCCTGCCGCATAGCGGGCGTTATGCACATCGCGCAAATCGCGCCGGTCGCCCCAGACCATATCCGCATCGTGCGGGCCGAGGACGATGTAGCTGAAGTCGTCCGAGCCGGCCGGTCCGGGAGGCGAGGTCACGGCATTGACCCGCACAGGCGCGAGCCAATGGGCTCCGCCGTCACAGGAAATCGCCGAATAGACATTGAACCCCGGGCCCACGACCTCCCGCCACGCGTGCGGAGGCTGCTTCGGGGCGGGACCGGTCTGCTTCTTCCAGACCAACCCGAGAACGCCGCTGGGACCGTAGGCCATCCATTCCTTGAAATCCGCCCCGCGCGCGGTTTCCGCTACGGTCGAGGGGCCCGACCAGGCCTGCCCATTGTCGTCGGTCACGAAGACGAGAAAGGCCGTACTCTGGCCGTTCAGGACAGCGACGGCAAAACGCCCGGGACGGCCCGGATCGGCGGCGACGTTGGCGAGGTGGGTGTTAAATCCCCCGGGCGTCGGAATGTAATGCCGCGTCCAGTGCCGCCCCTCGTCAGTCGAGGTCTCGAAAAAAAGGCAGGGCAGCTGCATCGAGCACGAGGTGACACCCTCCGGCACGATGCCTCGCAGCGAGCCCGGCACGGGCTGCGGCGTCCTGGGCGTCCGTATCCCGATGCCCGGGAGCGGTCCTCCAAGCGTGAAGGTCGCCGCGACGACCCCGTGTGCCGCGATGATCGTGCTGCCGGCAGCGGCGCTGAAGTCTGGTCCGCCCATCCGGCGCGGCTCGCTCTTGCCAGCCAACCGCGGCTTCCAGGCAACCAGCCACCGGTCATTGGGAGCGTCCGGCCCCGGGATGTTGTGCTCCCCGGTGCGTACGTTCAGGGGTCCCGTGCTTGCCGAGTAGAGCGTGCCCGTTGACTCATCGACGGTGATCCATGGCCGATCCACCGGAGTGCCGGCTGACTGCCACTTCGAAAAGGTTCGACCGCCATCGACCGAGACCGCGATCCCGACGTCCGAGGTTGACATCGCCGCCAGGGCATTGTTGCCGCTCTTGGGCGGCGCACCAATCTCATTGCCGGCGTAGATCTCCCCGTGCGGACCATACGCGATGTAGGGATCGCCCCCACCATAGCGCTGCCCATCCTGCACGAAGGTCACCGGCGGCTTCGTCACCGACCAGTGACTGCCGCCGTCCTTGGAGATATCCACGCGGCCGCTGTCGCCGAATGCGCCCCCGAGATCATGAACGTACTGGGGATAGTCGTTGGCGTTGAAGGTGAACGCGGGCTTCTTCGCCGAGCCGACGGAGAACTCGATGACCGCCAGATGGCGCGGATTTCGCGGGTCGATCGCGATCTCCGGCTCGCCGCTCGAGAGGTTCAGATCGTGGGTCACGTTGGTCTCGAAGACCCGCCCGCCCGCGAAGGACGCGCACGACCACGCCAACAGCACTGCGCCCGTGGCCACGCATAGCGGCCCTCTCCACGACTTGCCTTGCTTTTTACTCGTCACTTCGAATACTCCTCAATGATGAATCCGCTTGGGTCGGCGCCGCCGAAAGCACTACGCGGTCCAGGGACTCAGCGCGCCGGGTGACGACCCGCGGCGACCGACTCCGCGATGCTCGCC
>JAKBCR010000335.1 GCA_021807675.1 Pseudomonadota bacterium | reverse complement strand
CCTTGTCTTCTTCGAGATGATTTGTGGTTTGCCGGCAATCATCTATGGCGTCGTATCGAACGAGTTAGAGGGCACGTTAACGGCTTCGTTCGCAGCAGTGATGGTGCTCGAACTCATTGCGATAGTCGCGATGGCCGCTGCAGCGGTCTGGTACGTCGTTACCGTTCCGCTCATCCGACGAACCAAGAGGTGAATCATGGCAACCAAGCGACCAAGACGAGTGAAGGAGACTTTCACGCGCTACGACAGCGCCGACTACCTCAAGTCCGAGGAGGACATGGCGGCTTACCTGCAGGCGTGCCTGGAGGAGGCGCCCGACGATCCAGCCTTCCTTGCGCAGGCTCTTGGAACAGTGGCGCGCGCTCGCGGCATGATGCAGCTCGCGAAGGACACGGGGCTCACGCGCGAAGGGCTCTACAAGGCCCTGTCGAAGGACGGGAATCCGAGTCTCGGAACGGTGCTGAAAGTCCTGCAGGCCCTCCATCTGAGGATCTCGTTGCACCCGGCCTGATCCGAAAGCCGCGTGGAAGCGCGGCCCAAACATTACTTTCTGCGCCACTTTTGTACCCCTCGCCTGAAACAGGGTGCAAGGCGATGCGGTCGATATATTGACCGCGGAGGGCGTCGATCATGCGGTGATCGGCGCCTGGCGGGATCGGTTCATGGTGCCGTGCGCGCCACCGTAGATGCGGATGCCGTGTTGTCGCTGGCCGTGCAACAGGCGCCGGAGCTGGAGCGGAAGTTCAAGGCGGCAGGTTTTCAAACTACGCTCCGGCGGGGTGATCGGGAAGACCCAATTGGGGCGCTGCTCAGCCTGTCTGACTCATTCCAAAATCGTGTGGACTTGCTCATCGGGTTGCGTGGTCTCGAGCAGATTGCGTTTTCGAGAGCCATTGAGCTGACCTTCGAGAACACATCCTTGAGGGTGATGGGCCTCGAGGACTTTCATTGCCGTGAAGGTGTTCGCGGGCGGCCCGCCATATCTGGCTGACGATCGCTCGGCGATCAACGCGGGGCAGCGGCCACTTGACCTGACATTGCTCGGACGATCAGCGCGCCGGTGCGGCGCCGCGGCTGGCGGAGCGCTCGAGAAGATGCTTGCGGAAGCCGGCTGCTCGCCGCCGAAATAAGCATCACCTCGGTGGAGGCGGTGCGGACGACGCCTGGCTCGAGCGCTCGACTATTCAATGTTGAGCCGGACTCGCTTCTGAGCATGTTGAGCCTCGAGCCGCGGTAAACGGTGGCCTCGGGGTGCTTGCGATTCGGTCAGACTCGAGTCGCTCCAGCGCGTTGTCCACTTTCGGTTTCGAGCCTTCTGTCTGAAGGCAGTCCTGAGCGGGTAGGCGCCTGGTATCCGAGTTCAGACCGATTCCTGAGTCGCGCCCGGCCTCGAATGCCGGGATGGAGGATGCCGCGTCATTGCCCCGTGGGGCCTGGGTGCGTATCCTTCGGCATCGGCAATACAAAGGCCTGGCAATGTACAAGGTATTTCATTTCATCAAGCGAAAGAAGCACTTGAGCCACGAGCAGTTCAAGGAACACTTCGAGCGCTCACATGCTGCAATGGCACTGAAGTTTTGCGGTCATCTGTTTTCCGAGTATCGGCGCAACTATGTGAACATCGTCTGGACGGGGGGTGACTCCCGCCAGAAGGACAGCGGTTACGGACAGCGAGAATGGGAATGGGACCTGATTTCGGAATGGATATTGCCGGACGAGGACGCCCTGCAGGAAGTCTATCGCATCATGCAGTCGCGCGGCTTCGACGAGCTGTTTCACGCCGATGAGGACCGCTTCATCGATCGCACGGCGACCGTCACGGTCCCGTGTGATGTCCGCGATACGGGCACGGTCTTCGATCCCAAGGGCACCGTCTTCGACACCCCGACCGGCGAACCATCGTGGGAGTGAGTGCGGCGGAGTCTACCGCTCATACGTTTGAATACGGGAGAGCAAGATGGAGTCGGCTGATGAAAGTTTTGATTTCGTGATCGTCGGCAGTGGCGGCGGGTCGATGTGCGCGGCACTGGTCGTCAAGTCGATGGGGTACAGACCGCTGATCCTCGAAAAAACGGATCTGTTCGGCGGAACAACCGCGAAATCCGGTGGGATCATGTGGGTTCCGAACAACCGCTTCATGAAGCGCGACGGTGTCGCCGACAGCACTGAGCAGGCGATGACCTATCTTGACCACGTGGTGGGCGACCATGGTGATCTGCCCGGGGCAACGCGCGCGCGGCGCCTGGCCTACGTCACCGAGGCTCCCAGGATGGTGGATTTCCTGGTCGATCAGGGTATCGAGCTCAACCGCCACCCCTATTGGCCGGACTACAACGACGATCAGCCGGGCGCGCTCAAGGAAGGACGCACAGTCTTCGCGGAGCTGTTCGATTCCGGCCTCCTCGGCCCGCTACGGCGCAGCCTTCGGCCTAATTTCGTGCCCGTGCCCGTCAAGTCGCAGGAAATGTGGGAATTGCCGCTCTTCAAGACGACTTGGCTCGGCAAATGGACAATGGCCAGGCTGGTATTGCGTATGGCGACCGCGAAGCTCACCGGCAAGCATTGGGTCAGCGGCGGAGCGGCCCTCCAGGGACGGATGTTCCACAAAGCGCTTCAGGCGGGCGTGGATATGCGTACCAATGCCGGCGTTCAGCGCTTACTGACCGACGAGGATGGGTCCGTCAGCGGGGTGCTCGTAAAGATTGACGGCAGAGAGCTCCGAATCGCCGCACGGTTTGGAGTGTTGATCAATGCCGGCGGCTTTGCCCATAACCAGACGATGCGCGAGAAATACCAGCCGGGCACCTCGGCCGAATGGACTGCGACTTGCCCGGGCGACACCGGGGAGATGATCGAAGAGATGATGCGGCTCGGCGCGGCGACCGCCCAAATGGAGGAAATGGTGGGAAACCAGGTGGCACTGCCACCGGGATTGCCGGGCCGGATCGCGCTGGTCGTATCCGAGATCGCCAAGCCGCATTCACTCGTCGTCGATCAGTCCGGCGAGCGCTACACCAACGAAACGCAGTCCTACATGTCGTTCTGTCAGGACATGCTGTCGCGGCATAAAACGGTGCCTGCCGTCCCGAGCTGGCTGATCTTTGACAGTCAGTACATGGCTCATTACATGATCGCCGGAACTCTCCCGGGCTCAAGAAAGCCCCGGGCGTGGTACGAGAGCGGGTGGCTCGTGAAGGCGCCCAGCGTGGGCGAACTGGCTCAGCGACTCGGCATGGATCCTGCCAAGCTGAAGGCAACCGTCGCGCGGTTCAACGGCTTTGCCCGCAACGGCAAGGACGAGGATTTCAATCGCGGCGGTAGGGCCTACGACCGCTTCCTCGGCGATCGGGCCCAGGCGCCTTCGCCCGCGATGGGGCCTGTCAGCCGGGCGCCATTCTATGCCTACCGGTTCTATCCAGGTGACGTCGGCACCTATGGTGGCGTGATAACCGATGTCCACGCACGCGTGTTGCGCGAAAGTGGGACGGTCATACGGGGTCTTTACGCGACTGGCACTTCGACAGCCGGGGTCATGGGGCGTACCTATCCGGGTGCGGGGGCAAGCGTCGGGCCATCGTTCGTATGGGGTTACGTGGCAGCCAAACACGCGATGGGCGCCGCGATGGCCTCGCGCCGCACCGCGGGTATGACGGCTGCGGTTCACGAATGACGGGATATCCGAAAACGGTCCATTCCGATGAACGGGGCGGGGCGACTGCGCTTCAGTAGTTGCCCATCGACCGATGTCGACCCCGAAATCATGAAGCGGCACGAGCCGGTGCCCAGGCACAGGGACTGTGCCCCGCCGCCGCAGGTGGCGGAGCCTGGGGCAAAAAACCGCGCTTTTTGCCCCAGGCACGCTGGGCGGGGCA
>JAKBCR010000334.1 GCA_021807675.1 Pseudomonadota bacterium | reverse complement strand
GGCTATCAGCGCACGCGCCTCTTCGATGCTCATTGCCGGACTTCGGCTGTGAATGACTGCGTGGCAATTCGGGCAGATGGGTCTCAGGTCCTTGATGGGGTCCACCCGGTATTCCTTTCCGATCGTCGACAGCGGCGTGAGATGGTGCACATGGATGAAGCCGGCCATCTGGGGGCCGTACTGGTGCTCAAAGTCGAGGCTACAAACTGTGCAGCGGGCGCCGTAATGCTCGATGCAGCGCTGTTTCGCGATGGCATTTCGTTCGTACCGATTGACGATGACGGTCTGGATGGTGCCCTCGAACAGCGCATCGGGCTCAGCAATCTCGTCAGGAAACGAGGTGGCCAGCGTCGCATCGATCGGCACGCTGCGACTCGAGCGGCCGGCATTCGGGGCGTCCCAAAGAGGCTCGCTCGCCAACGCCCGGGTCATTGCGGGATCCAGGGTCCAGCATAGTTCGCCTGACTCTGTACGATGATCGAGAGCGAAGATCCGGGTAAGGACCTTCTCGTGGTTGAAATCATGGTCGAGGATCTCACCTATGCGCTTGCCGAGTCTGCCGTACTGTGAATACACGATTTGAGGAGTGTCGTAGCCGGCAGCTGTCGCCAATTCATTCACTGAGAGGCACTGTCCGGGCGCCTTCAGATGGGCCTTGAGCATTTCGCGAAGCGGCTCGTTGAGTGTGCTTCCCAGCTGCTGGAGCGCGCTGGCGTACTGCTCAGCTGAATACCACGTTGCGAACTTACGGCCGTGATTTTTGATAAATGCATGCCACCGCTTGACCAGGTCCGCGGTTGCTTGCTCAGGGACGGAAATCCCGGATCTTTGCGTGCTCCAGTGTACCTCTGCCAGCGCGCCGTCCTGAAGCTCAGAAAGCGGCAGCACGCCGTCGCGGGTTGGGTCGAGCAACATATCCATGCGGACATTCACTATCCGCGCGGCCCCCGGTTCACGCCGATAAGGAGCCGTGAGCAGGTCGCCCGAGCCCATGATCCCTCTCGGTTCTAGGCCTTGACGCAGTAAGAACACGCGATCGCCGGGCAGGGGGCTCTTTATATAACATCTCCATGTCAGCGGAACCGAATGGCCGCGCCGTGAGTCCGCGAGGCACTCGGCTACATCAGGCCACTCCTCCTCTCCCCTGCGTGGATTCCAGGTCAGTAAAAAGTACGACGCCAATTCGGGCCTCCCTGGTCGCTTTCAAGTATGCTCGCTCACGATCGCCAAGCTTGGCTCTACCCTGTTCCCAGGCCTGCAGCGTGCTGAGCCTGTCGGAATTGATCAGTCCCCGCGCCGGACAATCGGGAGCGGTATCTGCCTGTACGCCGACTCGTGGCGAATCACCTCGAGGATCTCGCTTTCGTTGCGTAGCTCCTGGTCCTGCATGAACTGCCGCCGGCGGATTTTGGCTACCAGGATATCGCCCGGCGTAAACGGAATCTCGTTCCGCTGCATTCTCTGCACGAACCCTTCATCGAGCACGGTGGCGGTGAACGCGCCGCTTCCATCGTCGACCCTCCATTTATAACCATCGCGCATCGGAACGCTGACCAACTGGAGATGGGCGGTGAATTCCTGTTCCGCGATTTGCGTCTTATCGTTCGAGGGCGCGGCGAACGAGTGGCGATCTCCCTTCTCGATGACCTCGGTAACGATCTCCTCGTGAACGAAGGCGACCGATTCGACGCCGTCCCGATCCAGAGGAATCTTTATCGCCCGCTCAAGCGCGTGTCGTATCCGGTAACTTCGGAAGAGTTCAATCGTACGCGCTTCGACCTCCAGCTCGTCGTCGTCCGTAATGACTCGCGCGAGATTGTCTTCGTCGGTGATTTCGACTTTCTTGACCGTTCGACCCTTGAGCCAGCGGACGAGTCGTAGGAGACCCACACCGCCGGTGCCCGCGAAACCTAGGAGTGCGAGCAAATTCAGGGCGCCGACCACCTTATGGTCGTCGGCTAGAAAGTCCAGCGCCTGTGCGATGAAGGACTGGACAACGCTGAGGTCTATTCCAAACGATCCGGTCTTGAAGGATCCATGCACTTGCACCTGGACCTGCGCCTGGGAGCCGTTCAGGACTCTATTGGCCTCCTCAAGGGCTTCCGCGATGGCGAGAAGGGCTGGCGCAAGGTCACGCACGTCCATGGCGTGCTCCGTCAGGGCCGGCCCGTCGTATACAACACGGAACGTGGAAGTGTTCATGGCGATGCGTACGATACGTGAAATTTCGGTTTATCGCATCGGCAAAAGTATTTGAAGCGCAAGCTACTAACGTCGCGGACGACGTCCGTATCACCGTCAGCGACGCCGTCAAAAGTCGTTCATACAGTTGCGGTATGGACGCCGGACTGATCGCACATTTGTGTGCGAAAACGTCCGTTAGCGGTGGTCCCAAGCAGCGCTTCGTGATTTATCGTGGGCGCCACCCTCGAAGCCCGAGGACGGCGCCCGGTGGTGTTGGTAGCACCAACCGGACGCCTGACCAGAGTCACCTGTAGAGGAGATGACCATGGCTGGCGACCATTCTACGGCCCCCGCGGCCGACCCCGTCACGGGGGTTTCGCGTCGAGTTTCTGCACAAAGCACCACAGAGGATGGGATTCCGGGGCATTCGGCGGTCGCGGGGACTCGCCGGCGGCGGGATTCGAGCATCGGGCACGAAGCTGCTGCCCCAGTCTCCGCGCCTTTCCGTCACGATGGGCCGGAAATTGCGCGATGCTTTGGCTCGCTGGTTTCCGAGATCCGAAAGCATCTGCCCCTGCGGCCGGTGGATGCGGCCTATCGGGCCTGGATTTCGCGCGGCTATTGGGAAGCGATCGAGCGAGGCAGGCGACTGCCGAGCCTGGCGGTGTTCATCATGGTGGCGCGTGCGCTGGGGTTGGATCCCCGGGAACTGCTGGATGCGCTGCTCGAGCGGATGCATTACGGGCGGGGCGCGCCGCCGGTGTTCCAGGGGCCGCCGCAGGGGCGGCTGTCTGAGGCGGAATTGGAGTACCAGCGGCTCATGGAAGCGGCCCGGAATTTCACCAAGGTGACGGAGTTGGCCGAAACGCGCCTTGCCCAGTTCCATTCTGGCCGGTGATGGACGCTGTTTGTGGGCAGCGACTTCGCACTGATGCGGCGCCCTCCCCTACCGCCCTATCCTTGTGAAATCAAATACTTGCGGGCATGGTCAATCGCGCCCATGATCGCGCTGGCTCACCGACGTCGTGATCGACCAGAATCGCGTCGTCACCGCCCCAGACCAGAAGGTCCCGATGTCCGACAAGATTGAGCTGACGCTGCAGGTTGCCAATGAGGTCCAGGCGCAGGAGCTGCGCCAGGCGTGGCAGGAAATTGTCGCAGGGAAGCTCGAGCGGGCGCAGGCGATGGACCGTGACCAGGAGGGGATCATGGAGCGGGCCCGGATTGCCCTGCAGACCATTGAGAAGGCGATCCGCGAGCATCCGACCAGCGGCCAGGCGGGCCGTCTCGTGCGCTTTCTTGCGGGCGTCTACTGCGGGAGTGATTACCCATTCGACCTCACGGATCTGCGGGCGCTCGATACGGAGCTCGCGAATGCGTGCCTGGACTACCTGAGCTACGACCGTTTGGGAAAGCGCGAGGTGCACCATCACCTCTCCGGCGGGGACCGCGAGCTGCAGGAATGGCTTCGGGACTATGGGATCGAGCCGGCGCTGCGCCTGGGTGGGCGCCAGGCGGAGGGCTTCGCGGCGCTGCCGGAGAAGACCGGCCGCGATCGCTACGAGCTGCTCGATGAGGCCGTCGACGATCTCATCGACAAGTACCGCCGCAAGGGTGCGCACCCGGCGGGGGCTCCGGGGCGGAAGCGATGAGCGGCCCTCTGCAGCAGGGTCTCTCCGAGGCTGAGATCGAGCGGCTTGCGGCACGGTTGGCCGCCTTTCCGGGTGCGCTGT
>JAKBCR010000086.1 GCA_021807675.1 Pseudomonadota bacterium | reverse complement strand
CCGGGCAGGGTGCGACGCATGCGTCGCACGGGTGGCCATGGAGGGACACCCCGGGCAGGCCCGGTTGGACCCGGGACGTGCGCGGAGCAGGGACTGCGCAGCGCAATGCCCGGATCCAGCGCTTCATCTTAGTTGGTCTGACCGGGCGGCTGACTCTGATTCGCCGCGTACAGCGCGTCGAAGTTGACGGGTGGCAACAGGAACTGCGGGAATCCACCCTGAGTCACGAGGTGCGATACGGCGGCGCGCGCGTAGGGGAAAAGAACCCCGGGACAGACGCTGCCGACGGCCCGCTTGATGTCGTCTTCCGACAGGTTGCGCATCACGAAGATGCCGGCCTGCTTCACCTCGACCAGGAAAATGGTGACGTCGTTCTGTTTGGCGGAGACGGTCACTGTCAAAATGATCTCCCGCACGTCGGCGGCGAGCGCTGCCGCGCCGGTGTGCAGGTCCAGGTTGATCTGTGGATTCCAGTTCCCCTCGACGCGCGGGCCGTTCGGTGCCTCGTAGGAGCAGTCCTTCAGGTAAACGCTCTGCAGGGCGAGGATCGGGCCATTCGCGGCCTCGGGCACCGGCGCGATGCCGGCAGCTTCATTCGTCATCTGTCGCTCCAGTTTGCAATAGTTTGTCGAGACCTCCGCGGGCATCGAGATCGTAAAGATCGTCGCACCCGCCAACGTGCGTCTCGCCGATGAAGATCTGCGGCACGGTGTGCCGTCCGCTGTGGGACATCATTTCCGTCCGGGCTTCGGGCGCGGCCTCGATGTCGATCTCCTCGAAAGTGATTCCCTTGCGCTCGAGCAGTTGCCGCGCGCTTGCGCAGTACGGACACCAGCTCGTCGCGTACATCACGACCTTGGGACGGTTGCGACGCTCCGTCCCTGCGCCCTCTGAGCCCCGCATTCGCGAGTCGACACTCACCGGGAAACCGCTTCGGGCCGGCTGCCGCCGTCCACAAAATTGCCTGGAGCAATTTTGAACGCCCGGCAGGGCGGCCCCGAAGGGGCGAGGCGCAGGGATGCGCCGAGTAAAATCGTTCCAGACGATTTTGTCATCCGCCGGCCTTCGAGCCCTTCTCGAGCGGCAGATTGTCCGACCGCCACGCCGCCAGCCCGCCGCGCAGGTTGAAGGCTTGTGTGAACCCCTGAGCCTTCAGTTGCCGGGCGGCCGACGTACCGAGGGAGCCGGACTCGTCATAGACGATGAGAGGCTTCTGCTTGTACTTCTTCAGCGTGTCGCCGGCCTTGAGGATCTGCTCGCCGTCCATGCGGCGCGCGCCGGAGAGGTGGCCGGCCGCATACTGCTCCGCGGCGCGCAGATCGATGATCACCGCGCCGTGATTCATCAGACGAATGGCGTCCTGGGGTGATACGGCGGCGAAACTTTCCACGCGCGCGCGTATCTCGAACACGATGACCAGCACGAGCACCGCGACGGTGGCGGCGACCAGCCAGTGATTTACCTGGATGTATTCAGCGAGACGGTCCATGCAGAAGGCGCCAGAAGATCGCACCGGCCGTAAAAAGGGCGCGCATTATAGCGCTCATATGCGTTTCTTCCGCATCCTCGGCCTGATCGCGCCGATCCTGCTGTACCTGCTCGCCGTGCCGGTACCCGCCGCCGGCAGGGACGCGCCGTATAGACGCCCCCGTGCCGATGCCAGACAGACGCGGGCACAGCTCGAGGCGGTCCGCAATCAGATCGAGCGGATCACTCGCCAAGTGAGCCGTGCGCAAGTGCAGCGGGACCGCCTCACTCGCCAGCTCCGGGCGACGGAAGAGTCGGTCGGCAAGGCGCAAGCGGCGCTCGATGACCTGCGCCGGCAGCGTGAGCAGAGCGCTGCGCAGCTGGCGCAGCTCGAGGCGCAGAAGCGCCAGCGCGAGGCGGACCTTGTGCACGATCGCCGCGCGCTTGCCCGACAGCTGCGCGCCGCCTATCTCATCGGGCGGCAGGAGCCGCTGGAACTGCTGCTGAATCAGGGCGACCCGGCCCGGGCCGGGCGGATGTTCGTCTACTACAGCTACTTCACCCGCGCGCGCGCCCTCGAGATCCAGGCTGTCCAGGCGGACTTGCAGCGGATCGGGCAGCTCGACGGCCAGCTGCAGGCGCAGGATGCGAAGCTCGCGAGCCTGCAACGGGAGCAGCAGTCCCAGGTCTCGGCGCTGGAGCAGGCGCGCTCGCGCCGTATGCAGGTGCTGGCGAGCATCTCCGCGCAGACCCGGACTCGCGCCGAGCGGCTTGCGCGCCTGCGACGGCAGCAAAGTGGCCTCGAGTCGCTACTGGCGCAGCTGCGCCGGGCAACGGCGAGCCTTCCTCCGCAGTACCTGGGCAATTTCCCCTTCGCCCGTCTCCGGGGAAGGCTCCCCCGGCCGGTCGCCGGCCGGATCATCGACAGTTTCGGCCAGGTGCGCGCCGGTGGCCTGCGGTGGCAGGGCGATCTCTTTGCCACCAGACGCGATGCACCGGTGCGCGCGGTATCGCAGGGACGCGTGGTGTACGCGGACTGGCTGGCGGGCCTGGGGCTCCTCCTCATCATCGATCATGGCGATGGCTATATGAGCCTCTACGGCCACAATGCCCGGCTGTACGACTCGGTCGGCCAGCGCGTGGCCGCCGGGCAGATCATCGCCGAGGCCGGCGAGAGCGGCGGCAGCTCCCGGCCGGAGCTCTATTTCGAGATCCGCCGGCAAGGAAAACCCCTCGATCCGCAGGTCTGGCTGGCGCATTGAGCCTCACCGCGTCGCTCGCGTGCGCAAGCGGCCGAACGCCGCCTCTGGCCAACGGATGAACCTGTGAGGGACGTCAAGCTTTGATCTCCCTGGCGGGGTCCTCCTGGGCGAACCGCCAACTCGCGCAAGGCCCGCCACCCCCCTTCGCGGCGACAGTGTGGCCATTTTCCATATCCAATCACGGCTGCCGCGGCATGAGCGGGCCTCCGGAAGACAAAATGACATCTGAGACCCGCTCTGGCCGGTCAGAGGGGCCCAGAAGACCGCCGGACTCCTGGGGAGGCTTCGAGCCCTATGCGCAGATTTGCCGGACGCTTCTTCCAGGCGCCCGGAGTTTCTCGATATTCGACGCCAGGGGAGCCCTGCGCTGGTCGAGCGATGCGGCGGCCGACTCTGACCTGACGCGTGTCGTCGCCAATGTTTGCGCCGCCCGGGGGCGGGCCTTGGGGAGCGCCGGCGACCTCCATATGCTCCCGGGTGATGTACCGGCGTACGTCTCTTGGATCCGCGATGACTCGCAGCATCTGCTCGCGATCGCCGCCATCGTGTACGCGCCGAGCGGCGAGCGGCAGACCGAAGCACGCAGCTTCTCGCGGGCCCACGCGCTGGTCGGGCCCGCCCTGGAGTGCCTGCGCCGCGAGCTGATTGCGCGCATCGCCGTCGCCAGGTTGAAGCGCACCGTCGCGGAGCTCGACAAGATGCGGCGGGGCGCGGCGGCCGGCAGCTTCGACACGTTGACCGGTCTTTACACCCGGCCCGCGTTCGAGAATCGCGTGCGCCTCGTCGTCGCGAGCGGCGAGAGCTCATCCTCCTGGAGCTCTCTTTACATCAACGTCGACCAGCTTCACGTCATCAACGACAACTTCGGGATGCGGGTCGGGGACGGTGTGCTCGGCGATCTGGGTGAGCTGTTGCGCGGGCGGCTGCCGTCGGGGGCGTTCGCGGCCAGGATCTCCGGCGACCGTTTCGCGGTGCTGGTGCCCGGGCATCTCGACGACGCCGAGCGCTTCGGCGAAGCACTGCGCGAGGCCGCGGAGCAATTGGGCAGCGCGCACGGCAACTCACGGCTGAGGGTCTCCATCAGTGTCGGTGCGGCAGCGCTCGATTCCGGCACGGGCGAGCTGATGCACTCGCTCGCCGCGGCGGAGACCGCATGCAAGGCCGCCAAGGACCGCGGCCGCAACCGCGTGGAGGTCTATCGCGCCAACGATGTCAGCCTGGTGAGAAGATTCGCCGACATCAATATCGCCGGGCGGCTTCACGATGCGATCCGCGCCGGCCGGCTGCGCCTCGATGCGCAGCTCATCCTGCCTTTCGGGCGGGATGTGCGCCTGAAGCCCCACTACGAGCTCCTGGTGCGCATGCTCGATGAGGACGGCACCGCGGCCGGTCCCGAGAGCTTCATGTCGGCCGCGATGCGCTATCAGCTCATGCCGAGCATCGACCGCTGGGTGACCGAGACCGCGGTCGAGCGCCTCAAGGCCTGCTCCGGCGCCTTTGCCGACGTGCCCGTCTCCTTCGCGATCAATTTCTCCGGCCAATCGCTCAATGATCAGAGTTTCAGCGATTTTCTCATCGAGCGGATCGGCTCGAGCGGCCTGCCGCCCGAGCTCTTCTGTTTCGAGCTCACGGAGAATGCGACCATCGCCAGTATCACGCGGGCGACTGAGTTGATGGTGAGGCTCCGTGCGCTCGGCTGCGGCATTGCGCTCGATGACTTCGGCACCGGACTCTCCTCGCTCTCCTATCTGCGCCAGCTGCCCGCGACCATGCTGAAAATCGACGGCAGCTTCGTCCGGGACGTGGTCCGCGACCCCCGCGCGGAATCGATGGTGCGCGCCATCGCGCAGCTCGCGCGCACCATGTCGCTCACGACCGTCGCTGAGTACGTGGAGACCGAGGAGATCCGTGCGCGGATCGCCACCCTCGGCGTCGATTACGGACAGGGCTTCGCCATCTCGCGGCCGCTGCCGCTGGATGACCTTCTGGCGCAGCTCACCGCGAAGTCGGGAGCGGAGCGCAGCGCTGCGGTGGCCCACAGAGTCGGCAGCGTGGCTCCTTGAGCCACTTGGGCGCACTTGTCGGAGCATGTCGGCCGGCGGTCGGATGGCCATTGACCGGTTGATCACGCCGTAGCATCGTTCCACGATTCCTTGATCCCACCGGGGGGATTCACCACATGTCGAGCGGCAAGCGCACGCTGATCGCTCTCGTTACGGGGGCCATTTTCGGCTTTTCCGCCGCTCTCGCGGGCGGTGTGCTCGCGCAGGGGTCCAGCGCTCATGGCGGCCGGATCGGCAACACCCTCGAGGCGGCCGTGCAGAGCGTGCAGGGGCCGCAAGCCGCTGCGGGCGGGGCGAGCGCGCGCGGTTCCGGCGATCCCGCAGGCCTTCCATGGCAGGAGGCCCGCCTCTTCGCCGAGGTCTACGAGCACATCAAGAGCGATTACGTCGACCGGATCAGTGATCGCAAGCTGATGGATTCCGCCATTCGCGGCATGGTGTCCTCGCTCGATCCGCACTCCGCCTATCTCGACAGTGAGGAGTTCGAGGAAACCCGCCTGAGCACCATGGGGTCTTATCCGGGGGTCGGCATCGAGGTGGCCGCGGACGGCTCCGCCGTGAAGATTCTCCACGCCATCCCCGGCTCCCCGGCCGCACAGGCCGGCTTGCGCGCGGGGGATGAGATCCTGGCGATCGACGGTAAGGAGGTCGGGCCCGACGTCTCGGGCGCCATCGCGCACATGCGCGGGACCTCGGGAAGCACTGTCACACTCTCCATCCACCGGGCGGGCAAGTCGGGCTTGATGAATGTCGTATTGCGCCGCGCTAACGTCATGGTGAGCAGTGTCGACTCCGAGACCTTGGCGCCCGGCTATGGCTACGTGCGGATCGAGGAATTCACCGATACCACCCCCGATGAGCTGAGCGCCGCGATATCGAAGCTCCAGCGCGACAATGCGGGGGGACTTCGCGGCTTGGTGCTCGATCTGCGTGACAATCCCGGTGGGGTGCTCGAGTCCGGCGTTGCGGTAGCCGACGACTTTCTCAACAGCGGCGTCATCATCACCGCGGAAGGGCGAACGCCCGACGCCCGGTTCGAGATGGACGCCACCCCGGGTGATTTGATGAACGGCGCTCCCATCGTGGTGCTCGTGAACAGCGGCACCGCGTCAGCCGCGGAGATCGTGTCGGCGGCGCTCAAGGACCATGGCCGTGCGCTGCTGATCGGAGACAAGACCTACGGCAAGGGCACCGTACAGACCGTCATCCCGCTGCGGTACGGTGGGGCCGTGAAGCTGACCACCTCCCGGTACTTCACGCCCTCGGGCGGCTCGGTGCAGGGCAAGGGTATCCTCCCCGACATCGTCGTGAAGGGCCCGGAGCGCCAGCCGGCGCCGATACTGACCGCCAAAGACGGTCCCAGCCTTCAATCTCGCGATCCCGAGGTCCAGCTTGCCCTGAGGACCCTGGAGGGTGAAGTGCAAGCCGACGCTGGATCCGGGCATCTGGTGAAGACGATGGCGACGAGCATCCCGCCGACGCTCGCTGCCAACGATCTGGTGCCCTAGTATGAAGCGCTGGATCCGGGCATCCTGCCCGGCCCAGCGCCGTTGAGGCAAAAAGCGCGGTTTTTTGCCTCAACGTCCGCCACCTGCGGCGGCGGGGCACTTCCCTGTGCCTGGTGACCGGGTTCGTGCCGCTTCATCGTTTCGGGGTCGACTCGGTCGATGGGGAACTAGTTAATTGGCGAAAATCGCCGAGGCGATCTTCGCGAGACCCTGCACGATTACCGCGGGCCAGGGAGCGGCCCAGGTCCGCCGTTCGTTTCCAGACCACGGCGACTGCCGCCGGCGAAGTCCGCGGGGGGCGTAATCCCTGCTAGTCTCCGAGCCGTCGCTCTCGCGAGTGTGGAGACCGCCGCGTGCTGTCATGGCTGCTCGATCTCGTGCTGCACCTCGACCGTCATCTGGTCGTGCTGCTGGCGCGAGTGGACTTCTGGATCTACCCCATTCTCTTCGCCGTCATCTTCGCGGAGACCGGCCTCGTCGTGACGCCGTTCCTGCCCGGCGACTCCCTTCTCTTTGGCGTGGGCGCGCTGGCCGCGGTCGACACGAGCGGTACGCTCGACGCGCCCGTCCTTATCATCGTGCTCGGCTTGGCGGCGGTGCTGGGCAACACGGCCAATTACGCGGTCGGCCGCCTCATCGGGCCGCCCGCCTTCAGCGGCCGCTACCGCCTGCTCAAGGTGGAGTACCTCCGTCGAACCGAGGAGTTCTTCCTCCGCCACGGCGGCCGGGCGGTCGCCCTGTCGCGCTTCATCCCCATCATCCGCACCTGCATGCCCTTCGTCGCCGGTGTCGGGCGCATGCCGTATGCGCGTTTCCAGGCCTACAACGTCTTCGGCGGCTTGTCGTGGGTGCTGCTCTTTCTCGGGGGCGGCTATCTCTTCGGTAACCTTCCGGTGGTGAAGCGAAACTTCGGACTGGTCACGATCCTGATCATCGTCGTCTCGCTCATTCCAGTGGCCGCGGGCTTCCTGCGCAGGCGGCGAAGGGTGACACCGGACCGGGCCGCCTGATTACGGCGACTCGAGCGCGCGGCTGTATCGCACAGTGTGCACGGTACAGCTTAAGAGCCGCTGGTCCCGATGCAGCTCGTCGGGGGTCCATCCGTCATTGCGGTAAAACCGCCGTGCTCGGGCATTGCCCGCCACCACCCAGAGCACTGCCCTCCTGAATCCGAATCGGTAGAGCTCGCTGCGGGCCGCCGATGCCAGCGCACGTCCGACCCCACGGCCCCACCACTCGGGATCGACGTACAGCGCGCAAAGCTCGCCCTGGCCGGCTGCGTCCTCATCCCGAGCGGGTGAGGTCGTGGCGAATCCGAGCACCGTGCCTGCCTCGACAGCCACGAGTGTTTTGGGTCGAGCCGGATCGAGACTGGCGAAATCATACCGTCGTGCCCGGTCCTCCGGGCGCAGCCCGTCGAGACCGTCCTCAGGCATCAAGCCTCGGTAGGCCGCTTGCCACGCCCGCACGTGCGCGCGGGCTACCGACATCGCATCTTCTGGTAGAGCGGGTCGAAGAATCATGTCGGCGAGCCGCCTGACTGCGCTCCTCCCGATCCCAGCGCCGCCTCGAGCGCTCTCGTCAGTGGCTTGAGGAAATAGGACTGCCCCGGCATCGGCAGGGAGTGGATGCCATGCCGGCGCAGCGTATCCGCCACCACCGGCCCAACCGCGGCGACCAAGGTGTTGGCAAGCGCGGCTCTGGCCTCTTCTTCCGAAGCGACCGTCATCAGCCGCTCGACTTGCGCGGAGCTGGTGAAGGCAACGGCATCGACCTTGCCGTCGCGCAACTGATCGATCAGCCCACGCAAAGCCTGCTCGTCGGCGGCATCGGCGTACACGTACGGGGACACCGGCGATGCGATGGCGCCGGCCCCTTCGAGAAAATCGATGAGCGGCCGGTTGGGCTCGGTGCCGTAGAGTTGCACTCCTACGCGGCGGTGCAGGAGCGTGAGGCCGCTGAGGCTCGCGATGATTCCCGCTGTCGTCGGATGGGCCGCCGCGATCTCGGGCGCCATTGCGAGCTCGCGAAGCGCCTTGGCCGGCTTCGGACCGCGCGTGATCTTGCGCACTCGCCTCAGCGCCTCGAGGAACAGGGGCTTCAGTGCCGGCTCGTGCCGCTCGATGCACGAGAGAATGCGCCTCAGTCCCTCTCCCGTCAGCAGGATGAGGTCATCGAGCCCCCCCGCTGCGAGTCTGCGGCTCCAGTCAAGCACCGGGGCCGGATCGGGAGCATCGCGGATTGCGATCAGCGGGCAGCGGATCACACGCGCGCCACGCCGCTCGAGCAGGGTGGCGAACACCTCTAGCTCCCGGCTCTCGGGTACGGCGATGACGCGGCCAGCGAGGGAGCGGGTGGCCATGCCTGCGAGTTTACCCGCACTTCAGCGCGATGAGCATCCACGCACGGACAGCCTGCCGAAATCTCGAGTACGCAGGCCCCGCGCATCGGGCGGCGCTGTCATGCTGGAGGCGACCGCAGCGGTGTGCGCCGGGTCAGCGACGTTCAGAAACTGACTGTGCCCCTGACGTAGTAGTACCCGCCGTCGATCCCGAACGGTGAGAACATCGGGTATTGAAACACTCCCAGCGTGTCACCATAGGCGAAGCTGTCGTAGTGGGCGAGGAGCGTCGAGTTGTACTTGTTCGGGTAGCGATTGAGCAGGTTGAGCGCCCCGACGCTCAGCGTGAAATGCTGCGCCAGCTCATCGCTCACGTCGAGGTTGGTGATCGGCGTGATGCCGAGGGTCGACTCGAAGTACAGGGGGGTATTCAACGGGTTGTCGCCGTTGTCGTTCTCCCACTCCGAGCTCTTGCCGTAGATCTGCTCCTCGAGGCTGACCGCAAGCCGGTCTCGCGTCCATAGCGCGCTCAGATTGAGCACCCAGCGGGGGCTGGCGGTCGTCAGGTCGGAGAGCGCGGTTGCATCGTACAAGGTTTGTTTCGTCGCGCCCGGCTGGCTCTGATTCCCACTCAGCTGGAGCGGCGTCGCCGGAACCTTCGTGACTTGCGTCCGGTTGAGCGTCGCGCCCACTGACCAGTCGACGTGACCGAACGCGTAGTCGGACGGGAAGTTGAACAGGAGGTCCGCTCCCTGCGTGCTCGTATCGATGCCGTTGGCGAAGAGCGTGACGCCGGTCGTTCCGCTCGCAAGGACCGACGGGTCGAGCTGGTTGCCATTCGCGGCGATCGCTTCATTGATCACCTTTGCCGAGCTCTGCAGTGCGCCATTCAGCGTGCCGTAGAGATCGCCGGTCGCGACGATGCGATTGGTGACGTTGATCAGGTACACGTCCAGAGTGCCAATCATACCGGGCTTCGGCCGCCAGACGACCCCGAAGCTCAGGTTCACCGAGTGCTCCGGCTCGAGCCCGTTGCCGAGGCCGAGCAGCCTGCCGCCGGCTGAATCGGGCGGCAACTGCACGAAGGCGCTGCTTGGCGTGACATTCGTCGAGGAGTAGTACTCCTCCGCGAGGGTCGGGGCCCGAAAGCCGCTGCTCACCGTGCCCCGCAGCGCGAAACGCCGGGTGAAGTCATACCGAGCCGTCAGCTTGCCGACGGTGGTGCTGCCGAAGTCGCTGTAGCGCTCGTACCGGGCGGCCGCATCCAGGTGCAACGGCGCGATCGGTTGCGCAGCAAGATCGATATAGGCGGCATCGACGTGCCGATAATGGGTGCCCGCATCCGTCGGAGTGAAGCCAGGATACGACTGGGCGCCGCCATCGATGTAGGAGATCGGGAGGCCGGCGCCGATGCGGTAGCTGTCGCGGCGGTATTCCAGGCCATAGGCGACGTTCAGCGGACCCGAAAGTCCGACCTCGAAGTCGCGATCCGCGTCGAGGCTCGAGGTCCACTGCGTCGTTTGCAGATACCCGTCGTAGTAATCGAGCGGCGTCGGATCGCCTGTGCTGTTGTAGACGCCCGTATTGGCGGAGTTCAGCGTGAAGACGGCGAACTGGTCGCGGCCGTAGGTGCTGCTGAGATCCCAGCGCCACTCGTCGATCAGGCCCTTGATCCCGGCCGTCGCGGAGTAGTCCTTCTCTTTGCTCGCCTCGAGCGGAGTGAAGCCGAACGGAAACGGGTAGGTCGTGACACCTGTCGCAGGATCGGTATAGGCGACCTTGCTCGGCAGCCGGTACTTCTGGAACGACTGGGCACTCTTGTCGCCGTAGGTCCCGAACGCATAGAACTGCACGCCCTCGGGGAAATCGAATCCGGCGTTGAGCTCGAAGAGCTTCAGGTCATAGTGCCCATCGCCTTCCTCCGCTCCAAGATAAGGATATCCCGCCACCTCGGTCATGTTTGAATCGGGGTAAGTCGCGAGATTGACGGGATTGATGACGCGCTCGTCGATGGCGCTGCGATTGCTCGCGCCATGGTTATGAATCTCCGCTGTGACATTGAAGTAGCTGTGTGCGATGGGCTGAAAGCCGGCATTGGCGGAGACGTCGGTGGTGTCGCCGCCGCCGTCCCTGTAGCCCCCGTACGTGCCCGAGACGTTGCCACCGGAATGATTCTTCTTCAGGATGATATTGATGACGCCCGAGATCGCATCGCTGCCGTACTGAGCGGCGGCACCGTCCGTCAGCACCTCGATGCGATCGATCGCATCGATCGGGATGAAATCGAGATCGACCCCGGCACATCCCTGGTACGGCCCGCTGTCCACCTCGATGTTGGCCGTGGTGTGCCGCCGCTTTCCGTTGACGAGCACCAGGACGTCATTGCAACTCAGGCCCCGCAGTCTCGCCTGCAGCGTCTGGCCGGCCATGTCGTTGCCGAAAGCCTGCGCGACGAAGGACGGCAGCACCTGGGCGAGGGCCGCGAGCAGGTCGGGATTGCCTGCGACCGTCTTCAGCGCGGCGGCGCTCAGGATCTGCACGGGCGCGGCGCTGTTTGCAGCCGTGATGCCCGACTCACGCGAGCCCGTCACGATGACCTCGTCGAGCGCATCGGCAGTCGCCGCGCTCGGTGGGGCGACGGCGCTCGGGGCGCCCGCCACGGTCTGTGCGCAGACCGATCCCGTACCCAGGGCCAGGATGAGCGGAACCGCCGAGATCGCCTGGCTTGCCCTCTTGTTCATTACTTGTCCTCTCTCCCCACGAGCGAGGCCATGCCGGCACCGTGGCGCAGGAGCGCCGGCGTTGCTCCCCGACGGTGCGTGAGGCGGCGACCCTTCGTTATATACAACAGGATATTACGCGGGGTCATGGCACGCGGCAAGGAGCTGTGCGCGTCACGCCTCGCCGGCGCAGAAGACTCTAGGAGAGAGCGGATGGAATCGCGGTCGTGACGCGGTGCGCGGCTTTCGCCGGCATGCCGGTCGCTGCGCCGGCGATCGCGCCGTCAGATTGCGGCGGCAGCGGACCGGCTGCGCCCTGTCCTTCCACGACTTCCCGCGGCTGTAGTCGTACCACACCGCCTCGATGTTATGTCTCCCGGAAGAGCGGAACGACAGCTCACCGCAGCATCCCCCGTGCCGAGAGCGCTTCATCCTGGTTCCCCGCCGCCGCAGGTGGCGGACGTTGAGGCAAAAGCCGCGTTTTTTGCCTCGACGGCGCTGGGCCGGGCAGGAGCCCGGATCCCGCGCTTTAACGATCCAGCGCTTAAACCCAAAGGGGCGACGCAGGCACAGGGAGGTGCCCCGCCGCCGCAGGTGGCGGAGCCTGGGGCAAAAAACCGCGTTTTTTGCCCCAGGCGCGCTGGGCCGGGCAGGATGCCCGGATCCAGCGCTTTAACTAGGACGCCTGGGGCTGCTCGGCGTCCCGGCCTTTCGAGCGCTGCAGGATGCGCGCCATGACGAGGCCGCCTTCGAAGAGGAGATACATCGGAATCGCCAGCAACGACTGCGACACTGCGTCCGGAGGCGTCAGAAAGGCCGCGAAGATGAAGACACCCAGGAGCACGTAGCCGCGGTAGCTCTTCAGCTTCTCGAGCTCCACGACACCGGTCAGGACCAGCAGCACGACCGCCACCGGCAGCTCGAAGGCCGCGCCGAACCCGAAGAACATGAGCAGCACGAAATTGAGGTACTGCGAGATGTCGGTCATCATCGTCACGCCCTTGGGCGTCGTGCTGGCGAAGAAATGGAACATCGCCGGAAAGACGAAGAAGTAGGCGAACGCCATGCCCGTATAGAAGAGCACGATCGAGGAGACGAGCAGGGGCAGCGCGAAGCGCTTCTCATGCCGATAGAGCCCCGGCGCCACGAAAGCCCACAGCTGATAGAGCACATAGGGCATCGCAACGAAGAGCGCGACGAAGAAGGACAGCTTGAAGGGCGTCGTGAAGGGCGCCGCCACGCTCGTTGCGATGAGCGTCGTGCCGTGCGGCAGCTTCTCGAGGAGCGGATGCGAGGCGAGGGTGAAGAGCGGGTTGGCGTAGAACGCGCATGGCACGAACACGATCCCCACCGCCACGAGTGCCCGGATCAGCCGGTCGCGCAACTCCAGCAGGTGCGAGACCAGGCTCCCCTCGGCGAGCTTCTCAGATTCCTCGCTCATGAGTGCCTGGCGTCAGAGGCTCAAGTGGCCGCTCGTCGCTCGAGGCGGGCGCAGCGGATGCCGTGGCGGCGGCGCCGGTCTCCGGCAGTGCGGCGGCGCTCGTAGCCGCCTCCGTATGCCCGGAGGTCGGCGGCGCGGGATCCTCCGGTGACACGCCGCCCACTGGACGCACTGGCTCGGGGCGGATCGTCCGGCCGCGATCCACGTCGATCTCTTCTTCGAGCTGCTCCTGGAACTGCCGGGCCATGGCCCGTGCTCGTCCCACCCAGCGGCCGACCTCGCGCACGACGCGGGGCATCTTCTCCGGGCCCAGGACGATGAGCGCCAGGATGAAGATGACCAGGATTTCGGAGAACCCGAAGTCGAACATGGTGGGCGATCAACCTGGGGCGATGAGGGTACGCCGGGCACGACCGCCCCATAGAGGGCGGCTCGCGCGCCTCGTGGCCGCGTGAGACGCTCCCGCCGTCACGGGAGGCTCAGGCGCCCCGCTCGGTCTTGGCGGCGCTCTCGGCCCTGGGTGCGGCCTTGGTCTCGGGAAACTCCGCATCGGAGCCGTCCGAGCGAATCTGGCGGCGGGACGATGCGGCGGTGGTCTCCTTTTCCTTCTCCTCCTGCTCGCCCTCGTTCATCGCCTTCTTGAAGCCGCGCACGGCATGGCCCAGATCCTCGCCGACGCTCCGGAGCTTCTTCGCGCCGAAAACGACGAGCACCACGACCAGAATGATCAGAAGCTCCTTCATTTCCATAAAGCTTGAACTCCGCTCCGCCTACGCGTGAGAGAACACTATTGAGACAGGAATCATAGGACAAATGACCTCTACCGGCCGAGAAAATTCGCGGATTTGCCTATTTGGCGAGAATGCCGTCGCCGGGAAGCTGGCCCGTGCAGACGCTGCGACGCACTGCTTCTGGCTGGTACCGTCCAACGCCATGGCCCTCGGCCGCCGAGCCCGGCGCGGCCGTTGCAATCAGCCCTCGAGCCAGAAGGTCACCGGTCCCTCGTTGACCAGCCCCATCTGCATGTCGGCTCCGAATTCGCCCGCCGCTACGGGTGAGTGTGCACCCTGGGCGCGCGCCAGCAGGTAGGCGAAGAGCTCCCGGGCCTCATCCGGGGCGGCCGCCGAGCTGAAACCCGCGCGCGTCCCCTTGCGAGTGTCTGCCGCCAGCGTGAACTGCGGTACGAGCAGCAATCCCCCGCCAATTTCCCGCAGCGAGAGGTTCATTCGGCCCGCCGAGTCCGGGAAGATGCGGTATGCCAGCACCCGCTCGAGCAGCCGGTCGGCTGCCGCCTGATCGTCACCGCGGCGCACGCCGACCAGGGCGAGGGTGCCACGTCCGATCTCTCCGAGACGCCGCCCGCGGGTGCTGACGCAGGCGCGCGAGACACGTTGGATGAGGCCGATCATGTGCTCACGAGACTGTTATGGCATGCAGCATCGCATGCGGCGCCTGCTGAAACCTCCGAGAACAGCAATCTGCGCGTCGGGGTGCCCTGGGACACCCTTGAGGATACGCTAGCGTCGGACAGGGCGGGTTCGATAAGATGCGGCGGGGGTTTTGCGCAGCTGGCCGGAGATCACGATGACGGGACTGTGGTTTCGTTCGAAAGTGCGTTCCAGCGTAGGGTCTGCCACGACAGCCATCAGGGTCGGCGTGGCGATCGCGCTCGGGTCGCTGGCGGCTGTGACGGCGTTCGCGCAGCAACCGCAGCTGACGGGCAATCTGCAGCGCGGCCGGATTCTGTCCTACACCTGCCTCGGCTGCCACGGCATCCAGGGCTATCGCAACGCCTATCCCAATTACGCGGTACCGCGGCTGCGGGGCCAGAGTGAGCAGTACATCATCGCCGCGCTGCACGAATACAAGAGCGGCTTACGGGATTACCCGACCATGCGCCTGCAGGCGATGTCGCTCTCCGGTCAGGACATCGCCGATGTGGCCGCCTACTTCGCAGGCAGGCCGCTCGTCGCTACGGGCACCGCGACGCGCCCCGTGCCGAAGGCTGCGCAGCTGTGCGTCTCCTGTCATGGCCCGGAGGGCATCGGCGTCGCGCCGATGTACCCCAACCTGGCCGGCCAGCATGCCAGTTACCTTGCCCGCGCGATCCAGGAATACCACAACAAGGACCGTCAGAACCCCATCATGGACAGCATGGCCGCCTCGCTGACGCCGGCGGAAATCACGACCATCGTCGATTACTTCAGCAGCCTGAGGCCGGGACTCCGTACGGAGCCCCGGCCGTTCTTCAGCTGGACCGATCATCAGCAGCCGCTCCAGCGGTAGCTGCAGGACGACAGTCTCACCGAACCTGCACTGGCACGAAGATCCGCGTGCTGCCCCGCTGGATGAGCAGGGCCACGTGGCCGTGCGACTTCTCCACCGCCGAGCGTAGCTGCCCGGCCGAGGAGACTCGCTGGCCGTTGGCCGCCAGCACGACATCCCCAGGCTCAATACCGGCATCCTCCGACGGGCCGCTGACGCCCTCGACCAGGAGGCCACCGTGCGTGTGCGCCTGCTGCTGCTCGTCGCCGGTGAGCGGCCGCACCGCGAGGCCCAGGCTCCCGCCCTGCTGTTGGGGATGCCGGGCGGAGGCCAGGGTCTCGTTGCCCATCGAGCCCAGCTTCACGGTGATCTCCCGCTTGGCGTGACCGCGCCAGATGGTCAGGTGCACCACGGTGCCCGGCATCAGGCTCGCGATGCGCACCGGCAGCTGGCTCGAGGTTTTCACCGCCTCGCCGTTGAGCGCCAGGATCACATCGCCCGGCTCGATGCCGGCCTTGGCCGCGGGGCCGCGTGACTCGACGCTCGAGACCAGCGCGCCCTCGGGCTCGGGCAGGCCGAAGGAGTCGGCGAGCCCCTGGTCGACGTTCTGGATGATCACCCCGAGCTTCCCGCGCTGCACGTGGCCGGTCGTCATGAGCTGGTGCGCGACCTGCATCGCGACGTTGATCGGGATCGAGAATGACACGCCCATGTAGCCGCCGGTGCGGCTGTAGATCTGAGAGTTGATGCCGATCACCTGACCCTGCATGTTGAAGAGCGGGCCACCGGAGTTGCCCGGGTTGATCGGCACATCGGTCTGAATGAACGGCACGTAGCCGGAGTCGGGAAGGGTACGGCCCTTGGCGCTGACGATGCCGGCGGTGGCGCTGTTCTCGAACCCGAAGGGCGCACCGATCGCGAGCACCCACTGACCGACCTGCAACGTGGTGGAGTCGCCCAGCTTGACCGTAGGCAGGTTGTTCGCGGGAATCTTGATCACCGCGACATCCGCGATCTTGTCCTCACCGATCACTTTGGCGGTGTACTGGCGCCGATCGGTGAGCTGAACGGTGACGTGGCTCGCGCCCGCGACGACATGCGCGTTCGTCAGGATGATGCCGTCAGGCCGGATGATGAAGCCCGAGCCTTCGCCGCGGATGGGCTCCTGCTGCGGCGGTGCCTGGAATGGCAAGCCGCGAAAGAACGGCGCGAACGGGCTGTTCGGCCCGAATGGGCTGCCGTTGCCCTGGCTCGGCGCTTTCTCGATGACGCGGATGTTGACGACCGAGGGGCCGTATTTCTTCACCAGCGTCGTGAAATCCGGCAACATCACGGATGCGCCGCCTTGCGGCTGAGCTGACGTCACCGCCGCCGGGGGGGCTTCATCCGCACGCGCCGTCGTCGGCGCGGCTCCGACGCTATAGAGTGCGACCAGAGGCGCGGCGCCCAGCACCACGCCGAGCATGGCTGCCACCAATGGTTTGCGAACTGCAGTCCTCACTGTCATGACTCGCTCCCGAGGAGTGTATGGGTCTAAGGCGCGGAGGATAGGCGCCGGACACTTAAATGACGCTTAAGGGCGAGCGGGGTGCCTTCAGCGAGGACACTTAATGTGTCCTCGCTCCCCGCGAGCGCCCGCGCGCGGATGCGCGGGCCGGGTGCCCTGCCGCCAGGGAAGGTCATTGGCACGGCCTTACCGGTGCCTTCAGCGAG
>JAKBCR010000008.1 GCA_021807675.1 Pseudomonadota bacterium | reverse complement strand
CGCGCGGGTCCGCCCTTCGCGTCCGGGTGCATGCTCCAAGCTTGGCGTAGAATCCATTCCGCAAGGGTGTCACACGCCGGTCGCGGAGACGAATGTTGCGAGTGAAAGGCGCATTCCGCATACGGTGTCATCTGGCAGCGGCGCTCATCGCCGTGCTCCTCCTGCCCTCATCCCCGCTGACAGCCGCAGCGGCGGACGCCCGGCACTCGCCGCCCGGGCATTCCCCTGCAAAGCCCGTGACCGCAATCCTACTCGTCGCCCGGCGCGTCGTGTCCGACCCGAACTTCGGCGGCTCCATCGTCGTCGTGATGAACAATCTCGGCCCAGCCCCGATTGGCATCATCGTCAACAGGCCGATGCCGCTTTCCGTCTCCCGCTTCTTTCCCAAGCTCAAGCGTCTCGCCCATGTATATACCAGGGTGTACTACGGCGGCCCCGTCGAATTCGGCACCGTGTGGTATCTCTTTCGCGCCAAAGCCGCGCCAGCGAGCGCAGTCCGCGTGTGCGACGGCGTCTACGTGAGCTCCGACCGCAAGCTGTTGCTCGAGCTGCTGCGCCGCAAGAGGCCGATGCAGGGTCTGCGGATCTTCGTCGGACACGCCGGCTGGGCGCCGGGCCAGCTGCAGGCCGAGATCGAGGGCGGCGCCTGGTCGCCCCGACGCGCCGACGCCCGATCGATCTTCGACCCCAAGCCGTTGCGCTCCTGGCCTTCGCCCCAGGGCTCGAAGCGGGGGACCTGACAGGCGATTCCCCGGCGATCGCGACACGGGATCGTGGCAATGAGCTGCGCCTGCCCACCTACAGTCTGCTGATCGCGGCAGTCGCGCTCGCGCTGTCAGTGCCGATCCTGGGATTTGCCATCTGGACGAGCAGCGCGCGGCTCGGAATCGGACTCATGGCGATTGGCGCCGGAGTGATGTCGGCCGCCCTTGCGCCGATCGATGCTGCGCGGCCCGACATCGTGCATCCCAGCGCCCGCAAGACCTATCTGGGGGTGGGGGACGTCGCCACGGCGGCATCGAGGCGCGCATGCAAGTCGTAGATATCGCTGGATAGGATCTCGACCTCCGCCCAGTCGCCCGGCCGAAGCCCTTCCGCAGCCGCGATCCGCACCGTTCCGTCGATCTCGGGCGCGTCCGCCTCGCTGCGCGCTACCGCGCCGCCCTCTCCCACTGCGTCCACCAACACGCGCATGCGCGTCCCGATGCGCCGCGCCAAGCGCTGCGCGCTGATGGCCGCCGCGCGCTCCATGAGCCGGGCGTACCGGTCCTCCTGGACCTCGGGCGGCACATGCCCGTGGAGTGCGTTCGCGGCTGCGCCTTCGACCGGCGAATACTTGAAGCAGCCGACACGGTCGAGCTGAGCCTCGTCCAGCCAATCGAGCAACTCCTCGAACTCGCTCTCCGTCTCCCCGGGGAATCCCACGATGAATGTGCTGCGCAGCGTCAGGTCCGGGCATCGCTCCCGCCAGGCCGCGATGCGCCGCAGCACATCTTCGGAGTGGGCGGGCCGCCGCATGCGCTTCAGCACCGAGGGGCTGCCATGTTGGAACGGTATGTCGAGGTAGGGCAGCACGCGCCGCTGCGCCATGAGCGGAATGACTTCGTCGACGTGCGGATAGGGATAGACATAGTGCAGCCGGATCCAGATACCGAGAGTGCCGAGGCCGCGCGCGAGGTCGATGAATCGCGTCCGATACTCCTCGCCGCGCCAGGCCGCGGGCGCATAGCGGATATCCGCTCCATAGGCGCTCGTGTCCTGGGAGATGACCAGGAGCTCCCGCACCCCCGCTGCCGACAGCCGCTCCGCCTCGCGCAATACCTCGTCGATGCGCCGGCTCGCGAGCCCGCCGCGAAGCGCCGGGATGATGCAGAAGCTGCACTTGTTGTTGCAGCCCTCCGAGATCTTCAGATACGCGTAGTGCCGCGGCGTCAGCCGCACCCCCTGCGGAGGCACCAGATCGAGGAAGGGATCGTGTCGCGGCGGAAGATGCTCATGGACTGCCGATATGACCTCGGCATAGCTCTGCGGCCCCGTGACCTTGAGCACACGCGGATGCCTCTCGAGGATCCGCTGTGGCCGCGCGCCAAGGCAGCCGGTCACGATCACTTTGCCGTTGCGCTCCAGGGCCTCGCCGATGGTCTGCAGCGACTCATCGACGGCCGCATCGATGAAGCCGCAGGTGTTGACGACCACGAGGTCCGCCTTCTCATAGGTCGGCGCGACCTCATAGCCTTCGGCCCGCAGCGTGGTCAGGATGCGCTCGGAATCGACCAGCGCCTTGGGACAGCCCAGGCTGACGAAGCCGATTTTCGGGATGCGCTCGCGGGTCTGTGCACGGCGCTTGGGCGAGCGCGGTGCCTTTATCGAGGACACTTAAAGTGTCCTCGATCCGCGCGAGCGCCCCGCCACGGAAGGCGGGGCCGGGGGCCCTGCCGCCAAGGATGGCCATTGGCACGGCACGTAAAGTGTCCTCGATCCGCGCGAGCGCCCCGCCACGGAAGGCGGGGCCGGGGGCCCTGCCGCCAAGGATGGCCATTGGCACGGCAATTGAAGATCATGGGGGCGCGAAGCCTACCTGCCGGCCCCCGCCGCCGCAACAGCCACACCGCTCCGGACGCTCACCGGCCGTAAACTCCAACGATTTCCGCTTCCGCGAGCGCGTCGGCCCGCGCCCTGGCCGCGACCTGCGCCGCATTGACGCTCGGGTAGAGCCCGAGCTTGGCCCGGCGCAGCGCATACAGGATCAAGTGGTAATGATGTGGTGGGCCAGGCGGCGGACAGGGCCCGCCATAGCCCAGCAAGCCCCAGTCATTGCGCACCTGGATGGCTCCCGCGGGCAGCAGCCCCTTTGCCGGATCGCCCGCACCGGCCCGGACCGATCGCGCCCGCGCTGGAATATCGAAGACAGCCCAGTGCCAGAAGTCCCCTCCGGGCGCATCCGTGTCGAGCATGAGCACCACGAAGCTGCGAGTACCCTCGGGAGGGTGACTCCAGGAGAGCGCCGGGGACGTGTTGCCGCCGTGGCAGCCTGATCCGTCGTACACCTGGCTGAGGGAGATCACGTTCCCCGGCGCGAGATCCGAGCTGCGCAGCGCAAGCCTTGGCACGGTGGCAACCTCGCGCCGGCCGAGTGGAGTCGTCCCTGGGCGGTCCGCCCAGGCTCGGGGCGAGACCACGGCGAGCGCTCCCACGAGCACGAGCGCGACCCGCCAATCGCTGCCCATCCGCGTCCTTCGCCCCATGGTACGAGCCCTCTCACTGCCGGGTGATTGGATGAAGTGTGCAGCGCCCGGCGCGGTCCGGCAAACTGGGTGTCATGTCCACCCCCGAGTCCCCGAGAATCGCCCGGGTCACCGGCTCTTCCGACGATCCCGGCCGCGCCCTCGCGCCCTCGCGCGCCGCCAATGCAATCTAGGCACAGGGAGGTGCCCGCCGCCGCGGGCGGCGAACGGCTGGCAAAAGTCGCGCCTTTTGCAGGCCGTGCGCTGGGCCGGGCAGGAGGCCCGGATCCAGCGCCGGACAGATCACTGCTCGGGAAGCCCGCAGTGGCATTCGATCGGGAGTACTACCGCCGCTTCTACTACGACCCGCGCACGGCGGTGACCAATCGGCGGGAAATGCTGGCTCGCGCGCGGCTCATCGCCGCTTTCACCGAGCACGTCGGCCTGCCGGTGCGCAGGGTCCTCGATGCCGGCTGCGGCACCGGCCTGCTGCGCACACCGCTGAGGCGCCTCCTGCCGAAAGCCGAGTACGTGAGCCTGGAGACGAGCGCATATCTTTGCAGCCGCTACGGCTGGCAGCACGGCCGTATCGAGGACTACCGCAGCGCCGCGGCCTTCGATCTGGTGATCTGCTACGACGTGCTCCAGTACCTGCCTGACCGAGCCGCGGCGCGGGCGCTGAGCAACTTCGGGCGGCTCTGCCGCGGAGTACTGTATTTCAGCGCCCTTACCCGCCGCGATTGGGAGTGGAATTGCGATCCCGTGAGAACCGATTCCAACGTGCACCTGCGCGCCGCGCAGTGGTACCGGCTGCGACTGCAGCGCAATTTCCGCGAGATCGGCACCGGCTTCTGGCTGCGCCGCGGCGCCCCGCTCACCGTCTGGGAGCTCGAGTCCCGGTTCTGATGCAGGACGTGGCGTGATCGATACCGTCCTCTCGCCATCGCCCCTCGCCGGCTTTCGCGGTCCGGTCGTCTGCCGCCGCTCCATCGGCTCCCTGACTCTTCGCGGCTTCGACGCCCACTCCGCGGACGACGTCCTCATCCTGACCTTCATCGCTCCCGCAGTCCAAGGTCTTCCCGATTCCCTGACGGCCCCTACCGTATGCGCGCTCGAGGAGCGCCGCTACCGCATCGCATCGCAATCCGGGGAGTGGCTCGTCGAGGCAACATCCGTCCATGTCCACCGCGACATCGGCCGTGCGTTCTACCGCGGGGTGCCGCCGCGGCCCGCGCCGCTGAAGAAGCGCCTCTTCTGGGTGGTGATCATGGCGCTCGCGCGCAAGCGCGCCGGCAAGCGCCTCCTGTTGTTTTTACGCGGGAAATGAGCAGGCCGGGATTCGAGCCGCTCGCGGCAGAGGGGCGGCCCTAACTCGGCTCCACCGCTTCCGTGCCCGGCACGGCGACTCTCTGCCCGCGCAGCATCGCGTTGTAGGTTGCCATTTGCGCCTGAAATGCCCGGTTCCAGGTGAATTTCCGCAGAACCCGCGCCCTCGCGGCGGCGCCGAGCTCCTCGATATCCCGGTCATAGAGCGCCGCGATCGCCTCGGCCATCCTCGCCGCGCTTCCAGGCTCCGCCAGCATTCCCACGGCCTCGTCCACGAACTCCGGAATCGCCCCGGCGCGCGCCGCCACCACCGGCCGCCCGCACGCCATGGCCTCCAGAATGACCAACCCGAAAGTCTCCTTCGTGCCCGCATGCACCAGCGCATCCGCCGACGCGAGCCACTCCGCCAGCTCGATGCTGTCCCTCCGGTACGGCAGCATCGTCACGTTGGTGGCCAGCCGACCTTCGCGACCGCCGCCGATGAGCAGCAAGTGATACGGCGAGCCGAGCCGCTCGAACGCCCCGAGCAGCACCGGCAGGTTCTTCTCGCCGGCGAAACGTCCCGCGTAGACCAGCACCCGCGCCGCCGCGGCAAGCCCTAGCCGCTGCCGCAGCCCGTCGCCCCGCCGTTGCGGCCGGAATACGTCCGCGTCGACTCCAAGCGGCTGGTGCACCGCATGGTGCACACCGAGCCCGTTGAGAAGGTCGCGCATCAGGCGGCTCGGCGCAAAGACCACATCGAAGCGCTCGTAGAGCCAGCTCACGTATCGTCCGAGCGCCCGCTCGCTGAGACGTCCGCCTACCCGGCGGCTGATGATCTGCGGGAGATTGGAGTGAAAGAAGGCGGCCAGCGGAATACCCCGGCGCTGCGCGATCCGCCAGGCGGCCCACGCCGGGTGGAATGCATCGCCTGCCTCGATGAGGTCCGGGTCGAGCGCATCGAGTAGGCGCAGCCAGCGGCGCGGATCGAGCGGCAGACGATAGTTGAAACTGCCGGGCACGGGGTAGCCGGCGAGCGTGCATACGCCCCCGCGCTCCGATCGGTCCTGCGCCCCGGGCACGACCATGGTGTGCTGCCAGCGGCTGTGAGCCGCGAGCCAGGCGTGTTTCGCGGTCAGATAGCGTTTGACGCCGCCGCTCGTCGGCGAATAGAAAAGAGTGGTATCGACGAGGTGCGGGCGGTCGTTCACGGCAGGAGTTGCCACAGCAATCTGCTTGCCCGCATTGCACCTTTCCTGGGCGTGTGTTGTCAAGGCGCGCAGCGCGGCCCCGACGGCCCTGGGCGCGTGTGTTCAGGCCGCCGTCGGCTCGATCTGGGGGGTGGCTCCGTGGCGCAGCTTCGCCGCGGCCTCGATCAGCTCGTCGGCCGTGTTGAACCGCTCCTCGCGCCGCTTGGCGAGAAGGCGTGAGAGAAGCGGCGCATGACGTGAGAGCGACAACGGCAGGCGCGGGGGTGGCGCGTTCACGTGTTGTTGTAAAACTTCCATCGCCGAGCCGCCCGTGAACGGCTTCCTGCCGGTCAACATTTCGTGATAGATCACCCCAAGACTATAGAGGTCGGAGCGCGCGTCCAGTTCCTCCCCGAGCGCCTGCTCGGGGCTCATGTAATAGGGGGATCCGCGCAGCACTCCGGTGCGGGTGCTGCGCGCGGTCCCGCCGAGCGTGCGCGCCAGTCCGAAGTCGATCAGCGCGACATCGTCGCTCTCGCGCAACATGACATTGGGAGGCTTCAGGTCGCGATGCAACAGGCCGGCGCCGTGCACCACCCGCAGGGCGGTGGCGATCTGCTCCACGTAGCGCAGCGTCTCGGACTCCGTTACCCCGAAGTACATACGAGCCTTGAGATCGCCACGCGGAAAGTATTCCATGGCGAGGTACTCGAGTCCGTGCTCGACGCCGTAGTCGTGGATGCTGACCACGGCCGGATGACGAATGGCGAGAATGGCTTTGTATTCGCGCTCGAGCGCCTGGCGCTCGGCGCTGTCTTCGCGGGAGGTCCTGCTGACCTTCAACGCCACGTCTTTCCCGAGGGCGGCGCTCGCAGCGAGGTAGACGACTGCCTTTTCCGATTCGCCGATCTTCTTCGCGATGGAGTACCCGGGGATGACGGGTGCAGTCGTGACATCGGACTCCGATGTCTCCCGTGCGGAACGGGCCGTGCCACTGGCCCGCCCTGGCCCCGGGACCTGCTCCGCAGCGCGGGGTCTGCCATCGTGGCTGAGGGTCTCAGACAGACCGGCCGCGATATCCGGGCGATCTGCTTGCGGATCGCCCCCCCGCGCATCGAGCGCAATGGCGGGAGCCGTATGCGCCAGGTCCGCCAGGCGGCGGGCGACGTTTTGCTCGATGCGCCGCAACGCCACGCGTACGGCAGTCTTCAGCCGCTCCGGGGTGAGCAGGCGCTTGGGCAGGTAATCCGCGGCCCCGAGTTGCAGCGCGCGCACCGCGGTGAGCTCGTTACCGTCCTCGGCCACGGCGATCACCGCCGATGCGATGTTCCGAGCCCGGAGCTTGCGCAGCAGGTCGAGACCGTGCGCCTGAGGGTCCTCCGGGCCGGCCCCGAAGCTGGCCGCGACGAGGAGCACGTCGCACTCGCCTCCCGTCACCCTATCGCTCCAAGGCTCGAATTCGGCCAGATCGATCGCGCCCACGCTCGCATCCGGGCACAGAATACCCAGGTGCAGCCGCAGCCACTCGCGATACTTCGCATCGCGATCGACGACCAGCATGCGTGCCGGAGAGCCTGTGCGCCTGGTTTCCACCCCTGTCACCATTTCCCGCAGCTGCTTCCCCCCCGCGGTAGCGGAGCCCAGGGGAATACTCGGAAAACGATGGACCAGCCAGGGCTGAGTTGTCGCTAGCAGCCCGGCGATTCTGTGACGCCCGTCATTCGGGACGCCAGGAGCTGTGATCTGGGTCCGCAAAGCAAGCGGTTAGCCTCCCGGGATATCAATCCCGCGGCAGCAGGAACCGAGTGCCACGGTACGAGAGCACTACCCCATCCGGCCGAATCGCCTCCACCCGCACGCCGTCCGGCAGGGAATCCCCTTCTCCCAGTCGGTGCATGTTGATCATGACGAAGCGATCCTTCGGGTTCTGGGCGTACACGTGCAGGTCCAGATGGAGCGCCGGCAAACCGGCGCTGGTGACGATTTGCTGATAGATCGGTAACGCGCCCGTGCCTGCCGAGGACCCCGAGCCCTGGGCGGCGGCCGGCTCGATCGCCGGCGCGTTATCGCTCGAGCCGGTGGCGGCAGACGGCGGCCCGGCGCTTTGACCGGCGGGGCTCGACAGGGGCGCCGCCGGGATCTGGTCAGACCCGGCTTGCGAGGTTGCGCCCTGTGACGTCGCGGAGCTTGCTGCCGGCGCGGCAGCTCGCGCCGGTACGGAATTGCCCGCCGGGGCGGCGTCTGCGGTGACGTTTGCCGGGGCGGACTCGCCGGCGGAATGCGACGCACCAAGCGTCTTGGCAGGCGTCGCAGTGGGAGGCGATACGGCGGGGGGAGTGGCGACTGCAGGCTGCTGCGCCGGCGCATGCCGAAACAACATCCAGGAGATCACGATGACATTGATCGCGAGGAGAACGGCGATTGCCACCGCCCAGACCGGCAGCCTCCGCCGGGGTGGGGCAACTTTCACTTCGAAAAGCGATGGCCCGGACTGCCGCTGCCGGTCACTCTCGGACTTCTTCAACGCATCCAGGATGAAGGACATGATGATTACTCGCGCGCCGCGCTCAGGTGGGGAGAGCCGGGGCTGGCCAGCGCGCCGGCCAGCACGATCTGTGTTCTGATGCCCGCGATGCCGTCCGCCGTCAGCTGGTGAGTGCGCTGGAACTGGCGCACGAGGTTGGTGAGACTGGCGTCGTATACGTCGCTGGGCCCGGGGTCGGACACGCCGGCGAGCTTCTCCAGGCTGCGCCGCAACCGACGCACGCCGGCGCCGCGCATGCCGGCGGCGAGGGTCTGCACGGGCGAGCTCTCTGGCCGCCACAACATGACGTAGTCGCCCATCCAATAGCGCGACAGCTCGCCGTCACCGATGTCGTGCGGCGCGTTGCCGAGATCGATGCTGGCGTGCTCGCCTTCCAGGCCCGTCAACACCACTTCATGGCTCCCTCCCGTGGTATCGGTCAACATCAGGATCGCCGGCCGGTTGTAGAGGCGCAGCTGCCCGAGCGAGCCGCGCTCGGTGAGGCACGCGAGACCGTGTTGAGCCGCTTGCGTGCACGGGTCGGTGCCATCCACCGCGTAACGGATCCCCCAGAGGCGAAACAACGTGTCGAAAGCCGCATCGGTGCTCGTGTCGCTCGAGTATCTGGCGAGAAGCGCGGAGAGCGGCTCGCTCGCCCGCGCGCCGGCCGCCGCGCGTTGCGCTTCCGGTCCGGCATCCGGCACGGGTCCCGCCGCCTCGCTCGGTCCGCCAGCCGTTCGCGAAGACGAGCCGGAGCCTGCCGGCGCGGCGTGCGCTGCAGGGAGCGCGGGCGCATGACGCCAGTCCCAGGGCTGCAGCCGCCAGAGTGCGAAGCTGGCGACTGCCAGGACCGCCGCTACCGCCGCCGTCCCGGCCCACGGCAGCCATGGGGGAGTGAACCGCTTCCCGAAGACCTCCGAGGCGGCATGGCGTACCAGCGGGCCCGTGATGCGGTGGCGGTCCAGGGAGTACCCACCGAGCAGCGAGCGGTCGCAGATGACGTTGATCACCCGCGGCACGCCGCCCGACAGCCGGTAGATCTCCTCCAGCGCGAACCGGTTGAAAATGTCGGCGGTCGCTCCCGCGACGCGCAGCCGGTGGCGCACATAGGCCGTGGTCTCCTCCGCGCGCAGCGGGCTCAGGTGATACCTCCCGGTGATGCGCTGCGCGAGCTGGCGCAGCTCGTTGCGCGCGAGGAGCTCGCGCAGCTCCGGCTGGCCGATCAGGATGATCTGCAGGAGCTTCTGGGTATTGGTCTCGAGATTGGTGAGCAGGCGCACCTGCTCGAGCACTTCGGGCGCGAGGTTCTGTGCCTCATCGACGACGAGCACCACCCGCCGGCCGCCCGCGTGGGCACGCAGCAGATACTGGCTCAGGATGTCGACGAGATCCTTCAGGCTCTGGGTCGCGGAGTCCGGCACGCCGATCCCGAGCTCCTCGCAGATGGTCAGCAGGAACTCCGGCGCGGTCATCTTAGGGTTGAGGATGAGCGCGATCTCGGCATGCTTCGGCGCCTGCGCGAGGAGCGACCGTACGATCGTCGTCTTGCCCGTGCCGACCTCGCCGGTGAGCTGCACGAAGCCGCCGGCCTCGTTGACGCCGTATAGCAGGTGCGCCATCGCCTCCGCATGCCGCTCGCTGAGATACAGGTAGCGCGGGTCCGGGGTGATGGAGAACGGCTTTTCGTTCAGGCCGAAGAACGCGAGATACATGGAAAAGGAAAGCTACTCGATCGTGTTGCCGCGCTGCAGCGCATCCGGGCCGAACCGCGCGCGCACCTCATCGAGCGCGAGGTCGAGGCGCGGGTCGCGGGCGCCCTTGCCGCTCGTGCCCGACTCCCGGTACCCATCGAAAAGGCCCAGCTGCGAGGCCGGGCTCAAGTCGCTCAAGACCACCCCCAGGAGTCGAAGTTTCGCACCAGCGTGCTCGCCGAGCCAGCGTGAAAGCAGCTCCCGGGCGACATTGCGCACCGTGAGCCCCTCGCAGGCAGGTGGCGCGATCGCCCGCTGTCGGGTGAATGTCGCGAAATCGTGACGGCGGATCTTCACCCCCACCCGTCCCGCCATCAACCCTCGCGCCCGCAGCCGCTCACAGGCCAGCTCCGCCAGCCGGCAGAGCTGCGCGTCGAGGCGGCGGGGATCGGCAAGGTCCTGCGCGAAGGTATCCTCGGCGCTCAGCGATTTCTCCTCTTGATCGGGCCGCACGGGACGATCGTCGAGGCCCGCCGCCCGCTCGCGCATCCTCGGTGCGTCGCGTCCGAAGAGCGGCCACAGGACGGCATCCGTCGCGGTCCGCAGCTCGCCTAGCGTGCGCAGGCCCGCGGCTTGCACTCGCTCGCCAAGCTTTCGCCCGAGCCCGGGCAGCCGACGCACCGATAGCGGATCGAGCACTTCGCGGATGCGATTCTCCGGCACGACGGTCAGTCCATTGGGCTTGTCGAGATCCGAGGCGATCTTGGCCACCAGCTTGTTGGTCGCTACGCCGACCGAGGCGGTCAGTCCGGTGCGTGCTCTGATCTCGTCCTTGATCCGCCTGGCTATCGCGGCGGGCTCGCCGAGCAGTGCCCGGCTCTCCGTGACATCCAGGTACGCCTCATCGAGTGAGAGGCCCTGGACGAGCGGAGTGATCTCATGAAACACGCCGAACACTCTCCCCGAGACCTCCCGGTAGCGCTGAATGCGCGGCGGGATGCAGATCGCCTCGCGGCAGAGCCGCAGCGCCGTGTGCATCGGCATCGCCGACCGCACACCGAATCTGCGGACCTCATAGCTTGCCGCCGCGACGACTCCACGGCCGCCAGGCCATCCGACGATGACCGGCTTGCCGGCGAGCTCCGGGTTGTCACGCTGCTCCACGGATGCGTAGAAAGCGTCCATGTCGACATGCAGGACGGCGCGGGTCATTCCGCACCAGGACCGCTCATACCGCCCGTGCGGTGGTTCGCACCGGACCCTGCGGCTCCGCCGACTGCGGTCGGGCCTGAGCGCCGAGCTCGTGCGGAGCGAAGTCATCCACGTGGATGAGCTGCATGACCTTGCGGTCATAGTCTCGCAACGCCTCCGCCTCCGGCTGGGAGATGATCCCCAACGCGAGCGCCTGCGTGATCTGTCCCGGCAGGTCGAGCGCCGTTACGCGTCCAGTCTTGACGCCTTCCACCCGGATGCGCTTCTCGAGGGGTTCCAGCGTCTCAGCGAGGCGCAGAGCGTCCTCGAGCAGCCCCAGCGGATTGCCGGGCTCGAGCGTCCAATAGATGTTCTCGCAGAGCCGCTCGCGCGATTCGCCGGAGCGGGTCACGAGCTCCGCGACCTTCCGGCCGAGCCGGTCCGACGGCGCGGAGTAGGCGCGGCCGCGCGGGAAGACGACGGCGCGCATCAGGCCGGCAAGCAGGCGATTCGGGAAGTTGCGCAGGAAGCCGTGCAGCTGCTCCTGGGCGTGATAGAGGAGGTTGCGGCAGGCCCACTCGACGATGGGCAAATCCTCCTCCGGCCGCCCCTGGTTGTCGTGATGCTTGAGCACCATGGAGGCGAGATACATCGCCGACAGCACATCCCCGAGCCGCGCCGACAGGCTTTCCTTCTTCTTCAGGTATCCGCCGAGCGTCAGCATCGCCACATCCACGGTGAAGGCGAAAGAGGCGCTGAACCGTACGATGTGCTGGTAATAGCGGCCAATCGGGCCGGATACCGGTGCGCGGGTGAAGCGTGCGTGAGTGAGCGCCATGACGAGCGAGCGCACGGCGTTGGAGATGGTGAATCCGATATGCGCGAAGAGCGCCCGATCGAACTCGTCGACACCGCGTGAGCGATCCGGATCGCGCGCGGCGCTCATCTCCCGCAGCACGAACGGGTGGCAACGCACCGCGCCCTGGCCGAAGATGATGAGATTGCGGGTGAGGAGATTGGCGCCTTCCACCGTAATCGTGATCGGCACCGACTCGTAGCCGCGAGCCAGGTAATTGTGGGGACCCAGACAGATGCCCTTCCCGCCATGCACATCCATTGCATCGTTGGCGACCTGTCGGCTCATCTCCGTCACGTGATACTTGAGCATCGCCGAAGGCACTGACGGCTTCTCCCCCCCGTCGATAGCGCCCGCGGTGACGGAGCGCGCGGCATCCATCGTATACGTCAACCCAACCATCCGGGCGAGTACGGCCTCGACGCCCTCGAATCGCGCGACTGGCATGTTGAATTGCCGCCGTATCCGCGCATACGCGCCAGTTGCCCACACGGCCGCCTTGGCGCCTCCGGTCGCGTTGGAGGGCAGGGAGATGCAGCGCCCGACCGAGAGCTGCTCGACCAGCATGCGCCAGCCCGCACCCGCCATCCGCGGGCCGCCGATGATGGCGTCGAGTGGCACGAATACATCGTGGCCCTCGATGGGACCGTTCTGGAACGGGATGTTGAGTGGGAAATGTCGCCGCCCGATTCCTACACCGGGCGTCTCCCGCGGAATCAGAGCGCAGGTGATGCCGATGTCCACCCGCTCGCCGAGGAGCCTCTCGGGATCGAACAACCGGAAGGCGAGGCCGATCACCGTCGCGATGGGCGCGAGCGTGATGTACCGCTTGGTGAAATTGAGCCGTATGCCGACGATCTCCCGGCCCTGCCAGATGCCACGGCAGACGATGCCCGTATCCGGGATGGAGGCCGCATCGGATCCTGCCCGCGGACCGGTGAGCGCGAAGCAGGGCACTTCCTCGCCGCGCGCGAGCCGCGGCAGGTAGTGGCTCTTTTGCTCCTCCGTGCCGTAGTGGTTGAGGAGCTCCGCAGGCCCCAGCGAATTGGGCACCGCGACCGTGGAGGCGCAGGTTGCGCTGCGGCTTGCGAGCTTGGCGAGCACACAGGAGTGAGCGTACGCAGAGAACTCGAGGCCGCCGTAGCGCTTGGGGATGATCATGGCGAAGAAGCCACGCGATTTGAGGAAATCCCACACGTGCGCAGGCATGTCCCCGCGCTCGTGTGTGATGTTCCAGTCATCGAGCATGCGGCAGAGCTCCTCGCACGGGCCGGCGAGAAAAGCCCGCTCGGCCTCGGTCAGCTGCGGCGGGTGGGCCGACAACAGCTTCGACCACCTTGGCGCACCGGTGAACAGCTCCCCGTCCCACCAGACCGTACCGGCCTCCAACGCCTCGCGCTCCGTCTGGGACATCGTAGGCAGGAGCTTCAGATAGGCCTTCATGAATGGCCGGGTGATGATCGCCTTGCGCAGCGGCCGGAAATTGAGGATCCATAGCCCCGCGAGCAGCAGCCACAGGAATCCCTTCCACGTTCCCGCCGGCGTCCCCGAGGCGCCCAAAACGGTATAAGCGAGGAGCAGCGCGGTGAAAGTCGCAGTGAAGGCGAGCAAGGAGAGGCGGCGGTACGCGAGAAAGAGCACCGCCGCCACGAATACCAGTGTAATGAACGCTCCCGTCACCTGCGGGAGTCTACTCCAGCGGCGTCCCTATCCCACCAGACATCATGGCCACGGGCCCGCCGCTGAAGCGCAGGCACAGGGCGAGCCCGCCGCCGTAGGCGGCGAGTGGCGGGCAAAAGTCGCGCCTTTTGTCCGCCGCGCGCTGGGCCGGGCAGGTATGCCCGGATCCAGCGCCTCAAATGAGGGATCTCACCCCGTCGCGCTCTTCCTTCAGCTCCGCGAGCGTGGCGTCCATCCGCTTGCGGCTGAACTCGTCGATCGAGAGCCCCTGGACGATCTGGTACTCGCCGTTCTTGGTGGTCACCGGGTACGAGTAGATCACCCCTTCCGGGATGCCATAGCTGCCGTCGGAGGGGATCGCCATGCTCACCCAGTCGCCCTCGGTGGTGCCGTGGATCCAGGTATGGACGTGATCTATGGCGGCCGAAGCGGCCGATGCCGCCGAGGAGGCGCCGCGCGCCTTGATGATGGCGGCGCCGCGCTGCTGCACGAGCGGGATGAAGGTCTGCTCCACCCACGCGGCATCGACGAGCGCGCGTGCGGGCTTGCCCTTGACCAAGGTATGAGTGATGTCCGGGTACTGTGTGGCGGAGTGGTTGCCCCACACGGTCATGCGGCGGATGTCGGTCACGTGAGTGCCGGTCTTCTCCGCAAGCTGGGACAGGGCGCGATTGTGATCCAGGCGCATCATCGCGGTGAAGTTGCGCGGGTTGAGGTCCTTCGCGTTCGAGCGCGCGATGAGCGCGTTGGTGTTGGCGGGGTTGCCGACCACCAGTACCTTCACGTTGCGATCCGCCGCCTCGTTGAGCGCCTTGCCCTGGGCGGAGAAGATCTGCGCATTGGCGAGCAGCAGATCCTTGCGCTCCATGCCGGGTCCGCGCGGCTTCGCGCCGACCAGAAGCGCGACGTGGCAATCGCGGAAGGCGACCTTGGCCTGGTCAGAGGCCACCACCTTGTTGAGCCACGGGAAGGCGCAGTCGGCCAGCTCCATGACGACGCCGTTCAGCGCCTGCAGGGCCGGGGTGACCTCGAGCAGGTGCAGATTGACCGGCTGGTCCGGCCCGAGGAGCTGGCCGGAGGCGACGCGGAAGGCGAGGGCATAGCCGATCTGGCCGGCGGCGCCGGTGATCGCGACATTCAAGGCGGGCTTCATGGTGTGTTCAGGCTCCCGAGGCGAAAGACCTGTAATTCTACCTGCTTGCCCACCTGGTGGCACCTGCGCGGCCCATTCACCGGATCGATCCCGCGGCCGTTTCCCGGGACGCCTCCTCCCGCGTTGGCGGATCTCAGGCTCACGGCGACCTCGGGCCGCTTGAGTCTTTTGCTTTCGTGCAGGCGCAGCACCACCCGCTTATCATCCGCCACCATGGTGATGGAAATGCACAGGACGGAGCGGGGGCTCGCGCTGAATCTGACAGGCGAGTGGCGGGCGCTCGCTTATGGGAAGATCGATGCCGCGCTCGCAGCGGTGGATCTTTCCGGCTCGAGACGGCTCGAGATCGCCACCGACCGGCTCGCCGGGCTCGATCTGACAGGCGCCTGGCGCTTGCGGGAGTTCGTGCTGCAGGCTCGGCATGCCGGCGTGCAGGTCGCTTTCGCCGGCACGCCGCCGGATCAGCTGCGTCTCGTGGAGGAGACCCTGCGGCCGAGCGAGGTGGCGGGCGCCGCGTCCCGGCCCGTCGGGGAAGCTCCCGCGGAAATCGTCGGACTGCCTGTCCAGGCGGAGGTTGCGACACTCGCATTCATCGGTCACCGCGCAGTGGCGCTGTGGCGCGACATGGTTGGCGCGCTCGCGTTTCTCGGCAGGCTGAGCGGCACGGCGCTCCATGCCCTCAGGCATCCGAGAAGCCTGCGCCCGATCTCGGTTGCGCGGCATGTGTACGACACCGGGATCACCGCCATCCCGATCGTGGCGCTGATCGCGTTTCTCATCAGCATCATCGTCGCCTACATGAGCGCACAACAGCTCCGCAGCTTCGGCGCGGAGATCTTCGTGGCCGACCTCGTCACCATCGGCGTCCTGCGCGAGCTGGGCGTGCTGCTCACGGCCATCGTCGTCGCCGGGCGCTCCGGCAGCGCCTTCGCGGCCGAGATCGGCTCCATGAAGCTCAACGAAGAGGTTGACGCGCTGCGGGCGACCGGCGTTGATCCGTTCGAAGCGTTGGTCCTGCCGCGTGTGCTCGGGCTGGTCATCTCCCTCCCGCTCCTCACCGTGGTCGCCGACCTCGTCGGTCTCGTCGGCGGGGCTGTGCTGTGCGTCTCGTTGCTGCACATGCCACTCGATCAGTATGCCCATCGGGTCAGTCAGGCCATCTCCCGCACCACTTTCTGGGTCGGGATCATCAAGGCTCCCGTATTCGCCGTGCTCATCGCAATGGCGGGAGCCCACCGTGGCATGCAGGTGCGCGGATCTTCCCGGGAGCTCGGCCGGCTCACGACGGTCGCCGTCGTTCAGGCCATTTTCCTCGTGATCCTTGCCGATGCCCTCTTCGCCGTGCTTTTCATGGAGATGGGCGTTTGATGTACCCGGTCCTGGAGGTGCGCGGCCTGGTCAACCGCTTCGGCCCGCAGCTCGTCCACGACGGTCTCGACATGGAAGTCCGTGCGGACGAGGTGTTCGGCATCGTCGGCGGCTCCGGCACCGGCAAGTCGGTCCTGCTGAGGAGCATCCTCGGCCTGCAGCGGCCGCAGGCGGGCACGATCCGCATCGAGGGGCACGACATCACGCAGCTCTCGGGCGCAGCGCTGCGCGCGGTGAAAGCCCGTTACGGCGTGACCTTCCAGCAGGGAGCGTTGTATTCCTCGCTCAGTGTGCTGCAGAACGTGCAGCTGCCCATGATCGAGCATCTGCGGGCGCTGCCGGCCTCGGCCCGCGACGAGCTCGCGATGCTCAAGATCCGTCTCGTGGGCCTTCCCGCCGACGCCGCGCGCAAATATCCTGCGGAGCTCTCCGGGGGCATGGTCAAGCGGGCCGCCCTGGCGCGGGCGCTGGCGCTCGACCCGAGGCTGCTGTTCCTGGATGAGCCGACCTCCGGGCTCGACCCGATCGGCGCGGCGGCGTTCGACGAGTTGATGCTGTACCTGCAGAAGCAATTGCGGTTGACTGTGGTGATGATCACGCACGACCTCGACTCCATCTTTCGCACCTGCAACCGGGTCGGCGTGATCGTGGACCGGCGGATGGAGACGGACACCCTGGAGCGCATCGTCGATCACCCTCACCCCTGGATCCAGGCATACTTTCACGGGGAGCGCGCCAGCATTCACCTCAAGGTGGCGGCCCATGGAGCGTGAGGCAAATTACGCAGCGGTCGGAGCATTCGTACTGGTCGTGGCGCTTGTCGCCGCGCTCTTCGTGTACTGGTATTCCGGCACTCGCGTGCATGTGACGTATCAGCGCTACGAGATCTATTTCAACGGTAGCGTCAGCGGCCTGGAGGAGGGCGCGGCCGTCCGCTATCTCGGAGTGCGGGTCGGACGGGTCGTCGAGATGCGCATCGATCCGCGCGATGCGGGACGCGTGGAAGTGATCGCGGACATCCAGTCGACGGCTCCGATCTCGCCCCGCACGGTCGCGGAGCTCAACCTGCAGGGCGTGACGGGCCTGCTTTACATCGACCTGCAGCAGTCCGTACGGCCGGCGCGGCCGTCGGTGCCGAGCCTGGAATACCCGGTGATCCGCTCGGCACCCTCACAGTTCGACGTCTTCATGGCGCAGCTTCCCCGCCTCTCCGCCGCCGCCGGGGGCGTGATCGAGCGGTTGAACCGCCTGCTCAGCAACCACAACATCGATGACATCTCGCGCAGCCTCGACAATCTCTCGCAGGCGAGCGGCTCGCTGCCGGAGACGGTGCAAAACGTCAATGCATTGCTGGTCCAGCTTCGCACAGCGACCGCGGAGCTGGCCGCCACGGCGCGAAGCACCCGCAACGTAATGGATACCGCCGGGCCACAGGTCGTCTCGACCGTGCGGCGGCTGCGCACGGTGGCCGACAACCTGTCGCAGGCGACCGGTCAGCTCGAGAAGATGATCGCGGAGAACCGCGCCGACGTCCGCTCGTTCACGCGCGCCAGCCTGCCGCAGCTCGAGAGCTTCGTGCGAGAGGGCAGGGCCGCTGCCAAGAGCATCCGCCAGCTCTCCGCCAGCCTGCGCCGCAATCCATCGCAGATCCTTTACCAGCCGGCCCGGGCGGGCGTGGAGATTCCCCGTTGAGCCCTATCTGGAGACACCTGCGGCGCTTCGCGCCAGTCCTGCTCGGCCTCGGCATGGCCGGCTGCTCCAGTCTGCTGCACAGCGACGCCCCACCCGTCCAGGTCTACACTCTGCGGGCCGGTGCCGTATCGGCGGATGGTGCCGCCAATCCCCCTCCGGCCCTGGCGGCATCGCTGCGCGTAGCGCAGCCCCTGGCCGGGCCCGGCCTCGGCACCTCGCAGATCGTCCTGCTGCAGACCGACGACCGGATGAACGTCTACGCGGGCAGCGCATGGGCCGCCGATGCGCCGGCGCTGATCGAGTCGCTGGCCACACAGACACTGCGCGCCTCGGGTGACTGGAGCTCGGTGGAGGATGCGGAAAGTCCCTTCCCCTCTCACTACCTCCTGCAAATCTCCATCAGGCACTTCGATGCCGACTACTCGGCCGGCACCGGTGCGCCTCCCACGGTGCACGTGACGCTCGATTGCACGTTGGGCAGCGAGGGCGGACGCAGGCTCATCGCAACCTTCGTGGCGGCTGGACGGGCCGCGGCCGCCGCGAACAGGCTGGGAGAGGTGGTAGCGGCGTTCCAGCAGGCTACCGATCTCGCGCTCACGTCGATGTCGCAGCAGGCGTTTGCCGCGGTGCACGCGACCCGCTCGGACGCGCCGGGTCCGCGAAGCCACTAGGACGGCGCCGTGAAGTACCGGCACTCTCGCCACGCCGGCAACTTCGCCGACGTGCACAAGCACGTTACGTTGCTCGCTTTGCTGGCAGCGCTCAAGCGCAAGGACAAGGGCTTTCTCTATCTCGAGACGCATGCCGGCCGCGGTGCCTACGATTTGCCCGGAGCGCCTGGCGAAGCCGCAGCCGGCATCGCGCGCCTCGAGGCGCAAGCGAGCGCCGACGGTGACGGCTGGCGCTTGCGGGCACAGGAGCTGCGACACTATGTCGAGCGCGTCGAGCTGTTGCGCCGCGAGCGCGGGGAGCCGCGACTCTATCCCGGCTCCCCGCTCCTTGCCGCGAGCGAGCTGCGCCCGGGGGACCGCGCGGTACTCATTGAGCGGCAGCCCGCCGAGGCGCGCGCGCTCGAGCGGGCGCTGTCTGGTCAGGTACAGGGATGTGCCCGGCCGCCGCAGGTGGCCGGGTCTCGGGCAAAAACCACGCTTTTTGACCGAGACGCGCGCGGATCGCGCAGAAGCCCGGATCCAGCGCTTCATATCACCGTCGAGACCGGCGATGGCTTCGCGCTCCTGCGCGCCTGGCTGCCGCCGCACGAGCGGCGCGGACTGACCTTCATCGATCCGCCGTACGAGGAAAGCCGCCAGGACTTCGAGCGGACCCGGCGCGCCGCTGCGGAGGCGCTCCGACGCTTCCACAGCGGCGTGGTGGCGATCTGGTATCCCATCAAGGACGAGCGCGACACGGTGGCGTGGCATTCCGCGCTCGCCGGCGAGCTCGACTGCGAGCTTCTCGCAGCGGAGCTGTCGCTCTACCCGCGTGATTCCCGGGTGGCGCTCAACGGCTCGGGGATGCTCATCCTCAATCCACCCTACCAGCTGGCAGAGCGCATGCAGGTCTGGCTGCCGCAGCTTCACGGCTGCCTGGACCTGGGGCGTGGCGGTGGCGCCAGCGTGCGGCAGTTGAAGGCCGGGGCCGTCGCCCGCGGCGTGTGATGGCCATTCGCGCGCCCCGCTGAGGACCCAAGCCGTGACGCCGGCGCGGCCGGGGAGCAGAATTCGGGCATGAATGGCTCCCTCGATCAGTACGGGGTCGTGGGTCACCCCGTTGCCCACAGCCTCTCACCCTTCATCCACGCCATGTTCGCGCGCCAGACGGGCCAGGCCATGAGCTATCGCCTGTTCGACTTCGCGCCGGAGGATTTCGAGGAGCGTATCAGCGCGTTCTTCGCCCAGGGCGGCCGGGGACTGAACGTCACGCTTCCGTACAAGATCGCCGCCGTCGCCCGGGCCGACGAGCTGACCAAGCGTGCCCAACACGCCGGCGCCGTCAACACTCTGGCGATGCGCAAGGACGGGACCCTGCTCGGCGACAACACGGATGGGGTCGGGCTCACGCAGGACCTTTGCGTCAATCAACGGGTGGTCGTGACCCGCCGCCGCGTCCTGATCGTCGGGGCGGGCGGAGCCGCGCGTGGCGTGCTCGCTCCGCTCCTCGGCCTTACGCCGGAGCTGGTGGTGATCGCCAACCGTACCGCGGATCGGGCGAAGGCGTTGGCGGCGGCATTCGCGCCACTGGGCAACGTGCAGGGCGTGGGCTTTCGCTATCTGGCGGGCGGGGCATTCGATCTCATCATCAATGCCACTTCCGCGAGCCTCACGGGAGAGATCCCCGACCTGCCGGTGTCCGTGGTTGGATCCGATACGTTCTGCTACGACATGGCATACGGAAAGGGTGGCGACACCCCCTTCGTCCGCTGGAGCGTGGAGGTCGGCTGCCGCGCGGCAGTGCCGGGCTGGGGCATGCTCGTCGAGCAGGCCGCGGAGTCCTTCCGTCTTTGGCGCGGGGCGAGGCCACTCACCGGGCCGGTGCTCGCGGCCCTTACCGCATCGTGACCAGCTCTTCGGCGCTGGTGGGATGGATCGCCACCGTATCGTCGAAGTCCTCCTTGGTGGCCCTCATCCTCACGGCGACCGCGAAGCCCTGCATCATCTCGTCCGCGCCGGGGCCGACGACGTGCACGCCGACGACGTGCCGCTTCGGACCGACGGTCACCAGCTTCATGTCGCAGCGCGGCTTGGCCGTGGTGAGCGCGTGGTACATCGGGATGAAGCTCGACTTGAAGACGGTGACAGCCTCATCGCCATAGTCGTCGCGTGCGGCTTGCTCGGTGAGGCCCACGGTGCCGATCGGGGGGTGCCCGAACACGACCGTGGGGATGTTGTGATAGTCGAGGTGCCGGTCGCCCTTGCCGCCGAAGAGACGATCGCTCAGGCGGCGGCCGGCCGCGATCGCCACAGGCGTCAGCGGCGCCCTGCCGGTGACGTCGCCAATGGCGTACACGCCGGGGACGCTCGTGTTCTGATACTTGTCGGTGACGATGAAGCCATAGGCATCGAGCTCCACTTCCGGCCGCTCGAGTCCCAGCTCCTCCACCGCGGGCGCGCGCCCGATGGCCCAGAGCACGCAGTCGAACGGCTCCAGCCGTCGCCCGTCGCGAAGTGAGAGCGCGAGAGATCCCCGTGCGTCGCAGTCGAGCGCCGAGGGCCACGCCTGTGTAACGATGCTCACGCCCTCATCGCGAAGGATCTTCAGCATCGACTCTCCGATCATGGAGTCGAAATGCTTCAGTGCCGTCTCGCCCCGCAGGACGAGCGTCACGTTCGAGCCGAGCGCGGCGAAAATGCCGGTCAGCTCCACGGCGATATAGCCGCTGCCGACGATCGCGACCCGCTCAGGCCTGCGCGGTAGATCGAAGAAGCCGTCGGAGGTGATGCCGAGCTGCGCACCCAGGATGGGCGGCAGCAACGGACGGCCACCGGTGGCGATGATGATATGGGGCGCGCAGAGCGAGGAGCCCGCTGCCGCGACCGTCCGCCCGTCCAGGAAGTGCGCACGGCCGCGGACGAGCGTGACGCCACGCTTGGCGAGATTGCCCTCGTAGATCCCGTTCAGGCGCATGACGTAAGCGTCGCGCTTCTCCTTGAGAAGTGCCCAGTCGTGCATCCCCGCCGAAACTGCGAAGCCGTAGTCGGGCGCGTCCCGCAGCCCCTCGGCAAGATCGGCCGCGTTCCACATGACCTTCTTCGGTACGCACCCGACGTTCACGCAGGTGCCACCCAGACGGTGCGACTCCACCAGCGCCACCCTGGCGCCGTACTCTGCCGCGCGTTGTGCCGCGGCAAGCCCGCCGCTGCCGCCTCCGATCACTATGAGATCAAATTCACCCATGCGGCATTTTAGCTGGCAGAATGGTTGGACCGAAAGGGACCGATCAGGCCGGTAAAAGCCGCGTTCTTGCCGGCGAAGTCAACCCGGCGGTCGCTCCGGTGACTGTGTGCGCGTCTCGCCGGTAGTGATTCGGCGCGTCGATGCGCCGCGGCTCTACGCGCCCCAGCGCTTTACGGGCTCGCCCGGACAACGTCCGGCATTCAAAATTGCTCCGCATAGTCTTCCGGCCGCCGCGGCGCTCCGCGCCAACAGAATCGAGGTGAATGATGGACAATCCCCTGCTCGCCGAGGAGCCGCTCCCGGCCTTTCCGCGCATCCGGCCGGAGCACGTCGAGCCGGCGGTTCGTGCGGCGCTGTCCCGTGCCCGGGAGCGAATAGACGAGATCGCCGCCCGGGATGCCCCGACCTTCGCCACCGTCGTGGAGCCGCTGGAAGAGCTGCAGCACAGGGTGTCGCGCACCTGGTCGCCCGTGAGCCACCTGAACGCCGTACTCAACTCCGAGGCGCTGCGCGCCGCATACAACACCTGCCTGCCGCTTCTTTCCGCCTACCACACCGATCTTGCCCAGAGTGAGCCGCTCTTCCGGGCTTACCGCGCGATCGAGGAGCGGGAAGGCGCCGGGCTCGATCCGGCGCAACGCCGCGTGATAGAGCACGCACTGCGCGACTTCCGGCTCGCCGGCGTCGGACTCGCCGCCGCCGACAAGCAGCGCTTCAAGGACGTGATGCTGGAGCTCACCGGACTGCAGGCGAAGTTCGAGGAGAACGTGCTCGATGCGACCAATGGCTGGAGCTACCGGGTCACGGACCGGGCGCTGCTTCGCGGCCTCAACGAGATGCTCATCGATCAGGCGCGCCGGCGCGCCCACGACCAGAGGCTCGAAGGCTGGATCCTGACGCTCGACCAACCGACCTACGTCGCAGTGGTGACCGACGCGGAGTCCGAGGTCTTGCGCCGCGCCTTTTACGAGGCATGGACCACGCGCGCCTCAGATCAGGGCCCCAATGCCGGAAAGTGGGACAACGCGGACGCCATGGAGCGGATCCTGCGCAAGCGTTACGAGGCGGCGCGGATTCTCGGCTTCGGCAATTACGCGCAGTACGCGCTGGCCACCCGCATGGCGCACAGCGTCGCGGAAGTCATGCAGTTTCTCGAGGAGTTGGCGCGATCGGGGCGGCCTGCGGCCGTGAAGGAGTTCGAGGAGCTCGAGGCTTTCGCCGGAGCTAAGCTCGAAGCCTGGGACGTGGGGTTTTATGCGGAGCGGCTGCAGCGCGAGCGCTACGCCGTCTCGCAGGAGGAGCTGCGCCCCTACTTCCCGCTGCCGCGGGTGCTCGCGGGTCTGTTCGAGGTCGCCGAGAGGCTCTTCGACGTGCGCATCCGTGAGCGAAGCGGCGCCCCGGTGTGGCACCCTGACATCCGCTTCTACGAGATCGAGAGCGCCGCCGGCCGGCCGGTCGGCAGCTTCTATCTCGACGCTTACGCGCGGCCGAGCAAGCGCAGCGGCGCCTGGATGGACGAGTGCATCGGCCGCAAGCATCTGCACTCGGGCTCGGCGCTGCCGGTCGCCTATCTCGTGTGCAATGTCTTGCCTCCCGGCGATGGCCGTCCGGCCCAGCTCACGCACGATGACGTGCTGACACTCTTTCACGAGTTCGGGCACGGCCTTCATCATCTGCTGACGCGCGTCGACTATCCGAGCATCGCAGGTATCAACGGTGTCGCCTGGGATGCCGTCGAGTTGCCGAGCCAGTTCATGGAGAACTATGCGTGGCACCCCGATGTGCTCAGCCGCATCTCGAGCCACTACCGAACCGGGGCGCCGCTGCCGGCGCTGATGCAGGATCGGCTGCGCGCGACGCGCAGCTTCCACGCGGGGCTGCAGATGGTGCGGCAGCTGGAGTTGGCGCTGTTCGATTTCCGGCTGCATGCCGAGTACTCACCGGAGCGCGGCGGGCGCGTGCGTGAGGTGCTGCAGCAAGTGCGGCGGCAGGTGGGGGTCGTGCCGGCACCGGAATGGAACCGCTTCGCCAATAGCTTTGGACATATCTTCGCCGGCGGCTACGCGGCCGGGTATTACAGCTACAAGTGGGCCGAGGTCCTCGCCGCGGACGCCTTCTCGGCCTTCGAGGAGCGGGGCGTCTTCGACCGGACTACGGCGCAACGATTTCTCGATTCCATCCTCTCGCGGGGAGGCAGCCGGGACGCCCTGGAAGCCTTCGTCGAGTTCCGGGGGCGACGCCCGCAGATCCGGCCGCTCCTGCTGCAGCACGGCATAGTCGCCCCGGGAGAGACGGCCGCTTAGGCACTTCTCGATGCGCTGCCTGCCGGAAAGCGGGAAAACTGTGCGACGTTTCGCAGTGGCAGGGGGGAACGGCTCATAGACTGGCCGGAATCTCGCTCCCGGCGGAGCGGCATAAGGCCGTGCTACAAATCACCAGAATCAGCAGCGCCCGGCGCAGTGACTTCGATGTTACCAATTCCGTTCAGGTGAGCTCCCCGGAGGCGGTGCTGCGCGCGGTCGAGGCACTTTACAGGCCCACTTGGCCCGATGCGCCCCTGGAGCCCTTGCGACGATCGTTCGCGCACTTCGAGCGGTTGTTCGCGGGCGAAGTACCGGGCTTTTACGGCGTGGACACCGTCTACCACGACCGTCAGCACACGCTCGACATCACCCTGGCGCTGGCGCGCCTGCTGGTCGGGTACGAGCGTCAGGCTTCGCAGGTCGAGCGCCTCGGCGGGGAGCGAGCCGTCGCCGGCCTCATCACGGGCCTCTTCCATGATGTCGGGTATCTGCGCCGTGCCGACGACCAGGACTCGCGCAATGGCGCGGAGTTCACCCGGATCCATGTCTCGCGCGGCGCGCGCTTCCTCGAGGAGTTCCTGCCCGAGGTCGGCCTCGCCGCCTGGGTGCCGATCGCGCGCGAGATCATCCATTTCACCGGCTACGAGCTGCCGTTCGCCGAGATCGAGGCGCGTGTTCCCGATCCGCGCGACATCGCCGTGGGGCATCTCCTCGGCACCGCCGACATGATCGCGCAGATGGCGGATCGCTGTTATCTCGAGAAGTGTCGCGACCGGCTTTACGCCGAATTCGTCCTCGGCGGGGTCGCGCTGCCGATTGCCGCCAATGGCGGCCGGCAGGTCAAGTACGCCTCGGGTCTGGACCTGCTGCGCCAGACGCCGGATTTCGTGGCGGAGGTGCGCGAGAAGCGGCTGGAGCGGGAGTTCCGCGCCGCCTATCGCCATCTCGAGAACCTCTATCAGGGCCGAAACCCCTACGTGGAGGCGATCGACCGCAATGTCGATTATCTGCGGCAGGTGCTGCGGAGCGAGAACTGGCGGCTGCTGCGGCGCAAGCCGCCCATCTTCGCCGCCGCCGCCGACCCCATGTCCACCATGCGGGGCCTCATGGTAGGTTACATAAAGAAAGTCTGGTCGGGGTATTAGCTCATTGGTGCAAATCGCTCCCGGCGATTTGCTCGGCTCATCCTGAGCCGAGCCCTCCGGGCCGGCTTCGCCGTCCAAAATTGCTCCAGGCAATTTTGTGCGCGGCCAACCTTCTTGCTCGATTGACCCCCCGCGGCCCAGGGACGGCCCTGGGCCGCTCGCTCATTTGCTCTCGATCTGTCGTAATATGGGGCCAACTGAGCGATTAGCCCTTGGTGAAGTCCGCCAATCTCAAGCTGAAGTACGCGAGTGCCGCGTTTGCGATCGTGCTGCTCGCGACTGCCGCCGTGATCGGATTTCTCATCTGGCGGCTCCCGCCCGATCCGCTTACCGTCCAGGGGGTCAGCGCGCTGGCCGTCTTCGGCAGTCTCGTCGCGGCGGTGATCGCCTGGCGGGCGGCCCGCGGCATTCAGTCCTCCACGGCGGCGCTCATTCGCAGCGCCGAGCGCGTCGGCCAGGGCGACTATACCCGGCAGATCGAGGTCCGCCGCAGCGACATCATCGGCGAGCTGGAGCAGGCCCTCGAGCGCATGCGCTCGAGGCTGCGCCAATCGACCATTCATAAAAATTACCTTCACAGCGTCCTCAACAGCATGACGGACGCCGTGTTCGTCACCTCTCCGGACGGGGTCGTGAAGGTGGCCAATTCCGCCGCCTGCAAGCTGCTCGCGTACAGTGAGGAGGAGCTCCTCGGACGCAGCATCGTCGCGATCCTGGATGAGCGCGAGCGCGAAGGCTTCGACCTGATGCAAGCCGCCCAGGAAACCCGGGAGACCGTGGTGCGCACCCGCGGGGCGCAGACCATCCCCGTGTCGCTCACCGGGTCGAGGATCGAGAGCGCCGATCCGCAGTTTCAGGGCAACATCTTCGTCGCGCGCAATATCACCGACCGCAAGCGAGCGGAGCGGCGCATCCGTTACCTCGCCCGCTACGATGCGCTCACCAAGGTTCCCAACCGCATGCAGTTCCAGCACGTGCTGCAGCAGACCATCGCGAGAGGGCTGCGCAGCGGGCAGGCGGTGGCGCTCCTTTACCTCGACATGGATCGCTTCAAGGAGGTCAATGACACCTTCGGGCATGGCGCCGGGGACCGCGTGCTCGAGGTACTGGCCGAGCGTCTCACGGGCGCACTGCCGAAAGGCGCGCTGCTCGGACGCCTCGCCGGTGACGAGTTCGCCCTGGTGCTCGACGGCCTCCCCGCGGAGGCCGACAACCGCGGCCCCATCGCGCACCTCGCGCGCGCCGTGCTCACGGAGGTGAGCCGCGCCTTCCAGTTGAACCAGCACGAAGTATTTCTGACGGCCAGCATCGGTATCGCATTCTGCCCGCGCGACGCGGAGAACGTGATCGACCTCATCCGTAACGCCGACGCGGCGATGTACTACTCGAAGCAGAACGGCGGCAATACGTTCGCCTTCTATTCTCCGGAGATGAACGCCGCGGCCGTCGAGCGGCTGATCCTCAAGAGCAAGCTGCGTCGCGCCCTCGAGCGCGATGAGCTCGTGATCCGCTACCAGCCCAAGGTGGACATCGCGAGCGGCCGCATCATCGGCGCCGAGGCGTTGCTGCGCTGGCGACTGCCGGGACACGGCGACATCCCGCCCTCCCGGTTCATCCCGCTGGCGGAGGAGACCAATCTCATCCTCGACATCGGCGAGTGGGTGTTGAATCGTGTCTGCATGGATTACCGGCAGATGCAGACCGAGATCGGTGACCCCGGTCGCATTTCGCTCAATCTCTCCCTGAAGCAGCTGCGCCAGGCCAGCTTCATCCTGCGCTGTCGCTCCGTGTTCCGCCGCCACGGCGTCTCGCCGACCGCCTTCGAGCTCGAGATCACCGAGACCACGCTGATGGCGGACACCAAGCGCACCCTGCGCCTGCTCGACGAGCTCTACGCGATGGGTCTGCATCTGTCCATCGATGACTTCGGCACGGGCTACTCCTCGCTTTCCGCCCTGCAGCAGTTCCCTATCGACACGCTCAAGATCGATCAGTCCTTCGTGCGCGACGTCGGCGAGAACGCCGGCAACGCCACCCTGGTTCGTACCATCATCGAGATGGGCCGCAACCTCGAGATCGAGGTCATCGCCGAGGGCGTGGAGTCGGTCAGCCAGCTCGAGTTCCTGCGCCGCGCCGGCTGTCACTACGCGCAGGGGAGACTCTTCGGTGAGCCGCTGAAGTCCGAGGAGCTGCTCGCGTTGCTGCAGCGCCAGGCAGCCTCGGGAGCCGTCTTCGCGCGCCACGCGCAGGATGCGGGCGGTGTCGGCGTCGAGCAAATCGCCGGGAGCGATTTACAACACCGAGCGCTCCCGCGCTCGGTGGCCCCGAAGGGGCGAGGCCCAGGACGGCTCGAGTAATCGCGCGCCTGATCCCCGATGCTGACTCTTTCCGACGTCCGCCTGCGCCGCGGGCCGCAGGTTCTCGTTGACGCTGCGAATTGCAGCATCTTCCGCGGCGAAAAAGTCGGCATCGTAGGCCGTAACGGCTGCGGGAAATCCACACTCTTGGCCCTCATTCGCGGTGACCTTGCACCGGATGCCGGCGAATACCGCGCATCGCCGGGTCTCGCGACCGCGGCGGTCGCGCAGGAGCTGCCGGAGACGGGCGCGACTCTTGTCGATTACATCCGCGGGGGTGACCTCGAGCTCGCAACGCTCGAGGGGCAGATCGATGAGGCGCAGCACGAAGTCACCGCAAGTGATGCTCCTCGCAGCCCCGCGCCTCTGCCGTCCGACGGCACGCGTCTGGCGACGCTGCATGCGGAGTACGATCGGCTCGGTGGTTACGCGGCGAGGAGCCGCGCCGCGCAGCTGGCTGCGGGGCTGGGCTTCGCGCCCGATGACCTGGAGCAACCGGTACGCCAGTTCTCCGGCGGTTTGCAGATGCGTGCCAACCTGGCCCGCGCGCTGATGCGCCGCTCGGACGTGCTGCTGCTCGATGAGCCGACCAATCACCTCGATCTGGACGCGGTGCTGTGGCTCGAGAGCTGGCTGAAGAGCTACGCCGGCACGCTGTTGCTCGTCTCTCACGATCGGGCCCTGTTGCGCGGCGCATGCGACCGGTTCCTCCTGGTTGCCGAGCGCTCGGACATAGAGTCGCGCCTTGCCGATCCCGACACCTACGCTGGCAGGGACGCCCCGGACCAGCGGTCTCTGAGCGCCCGCCACGGTGAGCTGTCGCGCGAGATCTCGAGTCTCGAGGAGCGATGGCTCGAGATCGCCTCAGCCCTGGAAGCGGCCGGATAGCAGACCCGCATTTCTGCAAGATCACGGTCGATTCTCGGGGAGGCCGATCCGAGCGGGCCGCTCTATGCTCACGCCATGAGCCTCGAGACCGTCGGCGCGAGACTGGTGCGCAGTCCCGGATTGACCGGGGAACACGTGCGGGCTCTGGCGGCCCAGGCTGCAGGAGATCTGGAGCGCCTGTGCGAGCCGGAAGTCATCGCGCGGGTGCCGCTGCCCCTCGCGGCGCGAGAGTTTCTGCAAAGGCCAGATGAGGCAGCGCTCGCGGCGGACGTCGAGTGGTTACGCACCAGCGGCGCCCGGCTGATCCTGTGGGGTCAGGACGATTACCCGCCGCAGCTTGCGGTCACACGCAGCTCACCCCCGGCGTTCTACATCATGGGCGAACTGGCGATCCTCAAAGCCCCGCAACTTGCAGTGGTGGGAGCGCGCAGGGCGTCGCCGCTCGGGCGGACGATCGCCCGAGAGCTGGCCGGAGCCTTGGCTCAAGCCGGGCTGGCGATCACGAGCGGTCTGGCGGTCGGGATCGATGCCGCGAGCCATGAAGGAGCGCTGGCCGTCGGGGGGCGCACGCTCGCCGTGCTCGGCACAGGACTCGACCGCGTGTACCCGCCCCAGAACGCCGGTCTGGCGGCACGAATCCGGGCTGCCGGAGCAGTCATCTCCGAGTTCCCACCGGGGACCGGGCCGCAGCGATGGAACTTTCCCCGCCGAAACCGCGTCATCAGCGGGCTTACGCTCGGGACTCTGGTCGTCGAGGCCGCTCACGGTAGCGGCTCGCTGATCACCGCGCGGGAGGCGCTGGATGAGGGGCGCGAGGTATTCGCGGTCCCCGGGTCGATCCGCAGTCCGCTCTCCCGAGGGTGCCACGCGCTGATCCGCCAGGGAGCACACCTCGTCGAGGAGCCGGGCGACGTGCTGGCGCAGCTGGGATTTGTTAAGCAAATTCAATTGCTTATGCCGTCAGGCGGGGGTGAGCCGGATTGCCCCGGGACGGCGGCCCCATTGGACAAGGAGTATGAAATGCTGTTAGATGCGCTCGGTTTCGAACCCGCGACCATCGATACGCTCGTGGCTCGCTCCGGCTTGTCCGGCGAGTCGGTCGCCTCGATGTTGCTGATTCTCGAGCTTGAGGGGCGCATCGCGCCGTATCCCGGCGGCCTGTACGGCCGATTATCCAAATGACCACCGGCAGCGTTCTGAAAGTACTGATCTACGTCTACGACCACTACATGCTGGCCGATCCGGCGGACGTCCCGGAACGGCGCCACATGCTGGAAGACCTGCAGAAGCGAGGCTTCTCGGTGAGTGAGGTGGTGCAAGCGATGGAGTGGTTGTCCGCTCTCGTCGCCGATCAGCGGGCATCACCCGATCCGGCGGGCGAGGAGACCGATCGAGGGACACTGCGCATTTACGCCGACGGCGAGCTTTCGCGGCTGTCGGCCGACTGCCGGGCCTTCCTGATGCTGCTCGACCGTCAGCGCGTCCTTACATCGCAACAGCGTGAGCTGGTCATCGAGCGCGCCCTGGCTCTGGACGTGGATGAGGTCGAAGTGGAGCAACTGAAGTGGGTCGTGCTGCTCGTCCTGTCCGCGCAGCCGGGACAGGAGCTGGCGTTCGCCCGCTTCGAGAGCGTCATGTCGGCGACCGGCGGCTCCGTCCGGCACTGATCGAGCTGAGGGACCGCTGAAACATGGCTGACAATCTGGTCGTGGTCGAGTCGCCCGCCAAGGCGAAGACCATCAAGAAATATCTCGGCAAGGACTTCGAGGTGCTGGCCTCCTACGGCCACGTGCGTGACCTGGTGCCGAAGGAGGGCGCAGTGGATCCCGACCGGGGATACGCCATGAAGTACCAGGTGCTCGAGAAGAGCGAGCGCCACGTCGACAGCATCTCCCGGAGCCTCGCGAAGTCGAAGGCGCTCTATCTCGCGACGGACCCTGACCGAGAGGGCGAGGCGATCGCCTGGCACCTGCAGGAAATCCTCAAGGCCCGCGGCGATCTCGACGGCAAGGTGGTCCATCGCGTGGTCTTCTACGAGATCACCCGCAACGCGATCCGCGAGGCGGTGGCTCAGCCCCGCCATCTGTCGCTCGAGCTCGTCAACGCGCAGCAGGCGCGCCGGGCGCTCGACTACCTGGTCGGCTTCAATCTCTCGCCGCTTCTTTGGAAGAAGGTGCGGCGCGGCCTCTCGGCGGGCCGGGTGCAGAGTCCGGCGCTGCGCATGATCTGCGAGCGCGAAGAGGAGATCGCGGCTTTCGTCGCCCGGGAGTACTGGACGCTCGAAGGCGAGGGCACGCACCAATCGCCGCCGTTCCCGTTGAAGCTCACCGAGCACGCCGGCAAGAAGGTGGAGCAGTTCTCCTTCACCAGCGAGGCGCAGGCGCGTGAGGTCGAGCGCGCCATTCAGGAGGCGGCGCGTGCCGCCACCGGCGGCCGAAGTCCCGGCCAATTGTGCGTCATCGCCGTGGACCGCAAGCAACGGCGGCGTACGCCTGCTCCACCGTTCACCACCTCGACCCTGCAACAGGAAGCGGCGCGCAAGCTCGGCTACAACGCGCGGCGGACGATGCGTCTGGCGCAGCAACTTTACGAGGGCGTCGATCTCGGTGAGGGTAATGTCGGGCTCATCACCTACATGCGTACCGACTCCGTCTCGCTGGCGGCCGAGGCGGTGCGCGAGATTCGCGAGGTTGCCGCGCGTCTTTACGGCAACGACGAAGTGGCCGAGGAGCCACGCATCTACAAGACGAAGTCGAAGAACGCGCAGGAGGCGCACGAAGCGATCCGGCCGACCTCTGCTGCCGTTACACCGGGGGATGTGGAAGGCAAGGTCGACGGCGACCTCTATAAGCTGTACGCGCTGATCTGGAAGCGCGCCGTCGCCTCGCAGATGGCACAGGCGATCTTCGACACAGTCGCGATCGACATGCTTGCGGGACCCGATGGTCCGGAACGTAACGTACTGCGCGCGAATGGCTCGACGCTGGTGAAGCCCGGATTCATCGCGGTGTATCAGGAAGGCGCGGATGACGTTAAGTCTGACGAAGATGATCACGTGCTGCCGCCGTTGCAGGAGGGCGACTTCGTCGACTTGGTGACATTGCATGCGGATCAGCACTTCACGGAGCCGCCTCCCCGCTACAGCGAGGCCTCCTTGGTGAAGGCTCTGGAGGAGCATGGGATCGGGCGCCCGTCGACCTACGCGACCATCATCTCGACACTCCAGGACCGGGAGTACGTGGAGATGGACAATCGCCGCTTCGTGCCGACCGACATCGGCAAGATCGTCAATCGATTCCTGACACATCACTTCCATCGCTACGTGGAGTACGGCTTCACCGCGGCGATGGAAGACGAGCTCGACGCAATCTCTCGCGGCGAGGAAGAATGGACCCGCCCGCTCGACAAGTTCTGGAAGCCCTTCATCCGCCAGGTGGAGCAGATCGAGAAGAGCGTCTCGCGTGAGGAAGTTGCGCAGGCGCGAGAGCTCGGCAAGGACCCGGCGACCGGCAAGCCGGTCACCGTGCGGATGGGCCGCTACGGACCCTTCGTGCAGATCGGCACCAAGGACGACGTCGAGAAACCGCGCTTCGCGGGCTTGCGGCCGGGGCAGAAGATGGACGCCATCACCCTGGCTGACGCGATGGAGCTCTTCAAGCTGCCACGCACCCTCGGTCAGACCGCCGAAGGTGACAGCGTCGTCGCCAATATCGGGCGCTTCGGACCGTACGTGAAGTACGGCAGCAAGTATGTATCCCTGAAAGAAGACGACCCGTACACGGTGACGCTGGAGCGGGCGCTCGAGGTCATCCGGCTGAAGCAGGAGGCCGACGCCAATCGAATCATCGCCGACTTCGGTGTGGACAATATCCAGGTGTTGAATGGCCGCTATGGCCCTTACATCACCGACGGGAAGAAGAACGCCAAGGTACCGAAGAATCGGGACCCGAAATCGCTGACGCTGGAGGAATGTCGCGCACTGCTGGCGCAGGCGCCGGAGCGTGGCAAATGGGGACGGCGCGGGCGCGGCAAGAGGGCTTCAGTTGCGGCCGCGCCGGGCGCATCAGCGGTGAATGCAGGCCGCGCTGCCGGCGCTTCGCGCGCGCCCGCCCGGCCAGCAGCGCCTTCACGGGCGCGCGTGCCGCCCATGGCTCGAAGGCCGGAATCCGCACAGGCCGTGGCGCCGCGCCGGGCGAAGGTTTCCGCGCAGCGCAGCAACGGCTCGAGCGCCGGCACCGATAAGCACCGCGCCGCAGGCGTGGCGAAGAAGCGAGCGAAAAGCAAGGCTGTTCCAGGCAAGTCGGCGCGCAAGCCGACCGCCGCCCGCGCGCGCGGCGTGAAATAAGGCCTCTGCAGCCGGCAGCTCCGGCCGCGTCCGCCGCCCCGCGCAACCCGTATGCGCGCGGACCTCGGGCCACGTCACGTAGACGTAGACATGGCGTCACGCAGGCGCAGGGACGTGCCCGCCGCCGCAGGCGGCGAGCAGCGGGCAAAAGTCTCGTCTTTTGCCTGCTGCTCGCTGGATCCGGGCACGATGCCCGGGTCCAGCGCCATCAATCAAGGGTTGTGGACCACGTCTCCGATCGAAATGGTATTGGAGGCACCCACGATCAGCCCGAAGCTGAGCTTCGGATAGGTCTTGAAGACGAGCAGCGTGCCCGCGCGCTCGTTCGGCAGTCTGACCCGCGGGGACAACGATTTGCCCATGGCGCCGAAGTACCGGAATATTCCCGCATGCGGCCCGAAAGTGTCGTGCACGACCTTGCCGGTCTGATCGACTTCCAACACGTTCCCCGGCTCGAGTCCGGCGTCCGACCCGCGATTGATCACCACGATGTCGTATTGTCCGGCGAGATCGCTGATCCCCGTGTCCCCGACGATCCAGGCGATCCTCCCATGGACCTGCGTGGCGGGGGTGCGGGGTTTCAGATTGAGGGGGATCCGGATGTCCGTGGAGATCAGCTTGTCTCCCCGCAGTGTCTCCCGCGCCGTGTCGATGAGCTCCGCCCGTACGGCGGGGCGGGTGACCGGCTGTTTGATCAGAGCGGTGGCCGTGTAGAGGCCGAGGTAGCCGAGCACGTCTCCGTTGTCCGGATCGCGCAGCCGCCCGGTGATATGGACGACGCTGTAGCGCGAATCCGGGTCGGGTCCGAGACCCACGACGTACGCGATGTGGCCGGAGCCGGCGATCACGTGCTGATTCTTGAACGCGACGATGTACGGCGCGTCGCGGATCTCGCCCCGGGTGAGCACCGTCGGCCGGCCGAGAAACGCGGAGATCGCGGAGTACGGGATCATCGGGATCGCCGAGGTGAGCGGCGTGCTGCGCAGCTGTGGCTCGAGCCGCAATACGCTCGCCTCCGCCAGCCGGACCTGTGGCCGGCCGTCGCTGCCGTAGGCCAAGGCCAGCTTGTCTCCCGGGTAGATGAGGTGGGGATTGCGGATGCCGGGATTGATGTACCACACCTCCGGCCAGTCCCAGGGATTGCGCAGGTACATCGAGGCGATGCCCCAGAGGGTATCGCCGGGCTTGACGGTGTAGGTGAGCGGCGCGCCGGGATTGATTTGCGGAGCCGGCGCGGACCGCGATCCCTGAGGCTCGCCTCTGGTAGCCGCGACGGCGGCCTGGGTGGCCGTCAGGTTGTTGTACGGGGCTGGCTGCGCCTGGGCCGCAGGCGGAGCGGTTTCCTGGGGCGTGCCGGGCACGGCATGCCGGGAGCCATGCAGCACCGAGCAGCCGGCCAGCGTGGCCGACAGGGCAAGACCCGCGGCCAGGCGAGTCGGGAAAGCTAGATTCGAGACCATCCTCCACCCCTTGGTGTATCAGCCCAAAGTCGGCTACGCCGCGTTGCTCAGCCCATCCTGGGCCTCGCCCCCTCGGGGCCGGCTTGCGCCGTCCAAAATCGTCCAGACGATTTTGTGGGCGAGCGCGGGCCTAGGACTCTGTTGACCTCGCGGCTCAGGGAACGGCCCCCTGAACCCGCCATCGCCAGGGGCCGGTGCCCCAGGAACGGCCGCTTACTCACTTGCTTGCTTTCCGCCTCCGGAAGCCGTCCGGCGACCGGGCGGCTGCGAGCAGCTTGACTCGGCGGGCTATAATCGCACGCCGGTATCGGGCGCAGGGTGGCTTAATGTCAAGTTGTGCGCTCGGTCACGGGTCAGGCCGGCTGCCCCATCCCCTTGAACCCTCTGCTTCCCGCCGCAATCGAATCCTCATGGCGCTTAGAACCATTCTCGAATTCCCCGATCCCCGGCTACGCACGCGCGCGCACCCGGTTACCCGGTTCGATGCGGACCTGCAGCGAGTCATCGACGACATGCTGGAGACGATGTACGCCGCGCCCGGGATCGGCCTCGCCGCAACGCAGGTGGACGTTCATCGGCGGCTGATCGTCATCGACGTCTCGGCCGACAACACGGAGCCCTTCATCATCGTCAACCCGGAGATCCTCTCCCGCGACGGGGAGATCGCCACGGAAGAGGGCTGTCTCTCGGTGCCCGGCTATTACGATGAGGTCAAGCGCGCCGCCAGGATCCGTGTGCGCGCCCAGGACCGGGACGGCAATGTCTTCGAGCGCGACTGCGAGGACCTTCTTGCCGTCTGCGTCCAGCACGAGATGGATCACATCGACGGCAAGCTGTTCGTGGACTATCTCTCCAGCCTCAAGCGCGAGCGTGTTCGCAAGAAGCTCGAGAAGGAGCGCAAGGAGCGAGCAGCCCGATCCTCCTCGCCCCGGGAGCGCCGAAGTGCCCTCTGAGTGGGTCTTGGCAGGCTTGGCGCGCCGGGCCGCTCCGCTTCCCGGGCACCCCGCTCGGGGCGTCTGCCGGTCTCAACGCGGCCTGCGCAAACCTGCGCAGAGTCCTGCTGACGATATCGCCTGAAGCGATTCGTGCTCGGCACTGGGAAGGGTCGAGCAGCGCGCCGCAAGCCGAGCTTGAGCAAATGAGCGATATGACATCAATGCGGGTCGCGTTCGCGGGCACGCCGCAGTTCGCTGTGCCCACGCTCCTCTCGCTGCTGCGCTCGCCGCATCGGCTCGTGGGCGTGCTGACGCAGCCGGATCGCCCTCGCGGCCGCGGTCAGCACCTGAGTCCGTCGCCCGTGAAGGCCGCAGTCGATGGCGCGGTGCCGGTGTCGCAGCCGGCGACGCTCAAATCCCCCGAGGATCGGGCGCAGCTTGCCGCCTGGTGTCCGGATGTGCTGGTCGTCGTGGCGTACGGCCTGATTTTGCCGCGGGCCGTTCTCGAGATCCCGCGGCTCGGCTGTGTGAACGTCCATGCCTCGCTGCTGCCGCGCTGGCGGGGGGCGGCGCCCGTCGAGCGTGCTCTGCTCGCGGGCGATACGGCGACCGGCGTGACGATCATGGCCATGGACGAGGGGCTCGACACCGGACCCATTCTGCTGCAGCAGGCGGTACCAATCGATCCGCACGACACCGGGGCCAGCCTGCGCGCCACGCTCGCGGACCTGGGTGCGTCGCTGCTGCTTCAGGCGCTGCAGGGGCTCGCCAGCGGCAGTCTGCATCCCCATCCTCAGCCTGCCGAGGGTGTCACCTACGCGCGCAAGCTCGAGAAGCGGGAGGCACCCATCGACTGGCGCCGGTCCGCGGCCGAGATCGACCGGCAGGTCAGAGCGCTGCAGCCCTGGCCGGTGGCGCAGACCCTCCGATACGACCCACGGACCGGTGAGCCTGAGCGATTGCTTGTCCACGCCTCGAGAGTGGCGTCAGGCGAGGGGTTGATGGCTGGCGGTCAGCCCGGCTGCATCGTCGCGACGGACGGAAGTCCGGAGAAGGGATTTATCCGCGTGCAATGTGGCGATGGATGCCTGGACCTGCTGACCTTGCAGCGGCCCGGGGGACAGCGCCTGCCGGCCTCACTTTTCACCCGCGGACCCCGGGCACTCGAGCGCTCAATGACTCTGGGTGACATGACTTGAGCGGCAGCCCGGAGAATCCTGGCGCACGGACCCTGGCCGAGGCTGCCCGCGCAGTCGCCGCAGTGGTCCAGGGCCGATCCGCTGATGAGGCGCTGGCCGCCGCGGATGCGAGTCCCCGGCGATCCGCCGTTCGCGCCGTGGCGCTCGGAACGATGCGCTGGTACCTGCGGCTGCGCCCAGCCATGGATGCCCTGCTCAACCGGCCGGAAGCGCTGGCGCGCGACATCCATGCACTGCTCGTGACTGCCGGCTATCAGATCGAGTATTCACGTGACGCACCGGCGCTCGTCGTCAATCTGGCCGTAGAAGCGACCCGCGTGCTGGGCCAGCCGCGCGCCTCGGGGCTGGTCAACGCCGTTCTGCGCCGCTTCGTGAGAGAGGCGCGGACGCTCCTTGCGCCAATGGACGCCGGATCGGCCGTCGGCGCGGCGCATCCTGACTGGCTCTACGAGGCGCTGGCCGATGCCTGGCCGGGACATATCGACCGGATTGTGTGGGCCAACAATGCCCACCCTCCCATGGTGCTGCGCCTGAGCACTCGGCGCCGATCGCCCGCCGAGTACCTCGGTGACTTGGCGGCGGCGGGCCTGGGCGGCAGTGTGCTGGATTGGACGGCTGCCGAAGCCGGCTCGGCCGCGGTCGTGCTCGATCGGCCGGCCGGGGTCGGCGCCCTGCCCGGGTTCAAGGAGGGATGGGTGTCCGTGCAGGACGCCGGCGCGCAGCTCGCTCCAAGGCTGCTCGGGGCCACGCCAGGCATGCGGGTGCTCGATGCCTGTGCCGCTCCCGGCACCAAAGCGAGCCATCTGCTCGAGAGCGCTTCCGGGCCGCTCGATCTGACGGCCGTCGACATCGATCGCAATCGTCTCGGCCGCGTCGAGGAGAATCTACAGCGCCTGGGCCTCTCGGCGCGGCTCGTCGCGGCGGACGTGCGCGACCCCTCATCCTTCTGGGACGGCAGGCCCTTTGACCGGATTCTGGTGGATGCGCCGTGCTCCGGTACTGGCGTGATTCGCCGCCACCCGGATATCAAGCTCCTGCGCCGGCCCACGGACGTCGCCGCCTTCGCGCGCACTCAGCTCGAGATCCTCAGGGCGGCCTTCGGAATGCTGGCGCCGGGCGGCCGGCTGGTGTACTCGACCTGCTCAGTCCTGCCGGACGAGAACGAGGGCGTGGTCCGCCGATTTTTGGGCGAGGAGCCGCAGGCCGCGCCGGCGCCGATGCCGTGCGGCGAGGATCTCGCCCCCGGTGGCATCGCGCGCAAGCTGGGCACCCAGCTGCTTTGCGGAGGGGCAGCGGGAACGGATGGGTTCTATTATGCTTGTGTCGAAAAGACAACGCGCGGATCCTGAGCAGCGCGTCAAGGTCGGTAACACTCAAGCATCTGCCGTTGCGTTCATGCCACGACGGTCCTCAGCATCACAGCAGGGCGCGCTCACGCGCCGCTCACGCGCGGGTGGCTGGCCGAGCCTGATGGCTCTGGCCGGCGCTCTGATCCTGGCGCTGTGGGGAGGGCTGGCCTCTGCCGACGCCCTGGATGGTGTGCTCAAGGTCAGCTCCGCCTATGTCAACTTGGACCACGGCGTCATCCAGCTCTACGCTCACGTCCAGTACCCGCTCAATCCCGCGATCAGGGAAGCGCTGCAGGATGGAGTCACCCTGACGTTCGATGTCGAAGTGAGAGTCGATCGCGTGCGGCATTACTGGTTCAACGAGAACGTCGTCGACCTGACGTTTCAGCGGAAGCTTGCCTATCACGTGGTCACCGATCATTTCGTGGTCCGCGAGGTGCGCAGCGGCGATCGGAAGAGCTTCGACACGCTGAAGGAGGCGTTGGCCTACCTGGGTAAGGTGAACGGCTGGCCCATTCTGGTCGAGCCGCAGCTCGATGGGGGCCGCTATATCATCAGCGTGCGCGCGGGCGTGCGACGCGGCAACCTCCCCGCCTCGCTGCGCGCGCTGCTCTTCTGGACCGATGACTGGCAACGCGTGAGCAAGTGGTACTCATGGTCCCTGCCGGTGTAAGCGACGATCGCGATGCGGTGCAGCGGCTGCGGGCACGCCGCCGCGGGGCGTGGTCGCTTGCGCTGTGGGGCGTCGTCGGTCTCGGCGCGCTCCTGCTCCTCCTCGCCAAGAGCGTGCAGAATTCGTCCGAGTTCGGCCGGCTGCAGCCCTGGATCCTGCTGCTCAACATCGCCGGAGTACTCACTCTGACCGTGCTGCTCGTGCGCAAGCTCTGGCAGCTGGTGCGCGATTACCGCAACCACGTGCCGGGCTCCCGCCTGACGGCACGCACCGTGATCATCTTCGGTGCGCTGGTGGTCGCGCCGCTTCTCATCGTCTACCTTTCGTCGCTGGAGTTCCTCAACCGCGGGATCGACAGCTGGTTTCGGGTGGAAGTGCGCCAGGGCTTGAAGGACGCGCTGGTCCTCTCCCGCTCGGCGCTCGAGCTGCGCGTGGAGGAATGCTCGCGGCGCACGGAGCTGTTCGCCGGCTCGCTCAGCACTCACTCGCTCGCGCAGATCCAGACGCGCCTCGATGAGGAGCGGCGCGCGACCGCCGCCTCGGAGATCGTCCTCTTCGGCGATCAAGAGCGCATTCTCGCGGCCAGCCTGCAAGACCCGCTCGCCAGCGTTCCGCTCGCGCCGCCGTCGAGCCTTGTCCGGCGCGTCAGCCAGCACCGTCCCTACGTCAGCCTCGAGCCCCGATCGGACGGCCAGTACATCATCCGCATCGGCGCGCCGCTCAGCGGCTCCCCTGCAAGCGCCGACAATCGCTACATCATGGCGGTCTATCCGGTTCCCGCACAGCTCGCGGGCCTCTCCAACGCCGTGCAGCGCGCCTATTCGCAGTACGGCAATCTCGCCACGTTGCGCGAGCCGCTGAAGTACAGTTTCAGCCTGACCTTGTCGCTGGTGCTGCTGCTCGCCATGTTGGCGGCGCTCTATGGCGCCATCTTCTCCGCGCAGCGGCTTTCGCGCCCCGTCCAGGATCTCATCGCGGGCACCCGAGCGGTCGGCAAGGGAGATTTCGACACGCGCCTGCCGCTGCCTTCGCGCGATGAGATGGGTTTCCTGGTGCATTCCTTCAACGATATGACCAAGCGCCTGCGGCGCGCTCACGAGGAAGCGACCCGCAGCCAGCAGACCGTCGAGCGCGAGCGCGAGCGCTTGGGCGTGATCCTCGCCCGGCTCTCCACGGGCGTGCTTGCGGTCGATCGGACGCTCACCGTGCGCATGGCCAACGCGGCGGCCGGCGCCATCCTCGGCAGCGATCTCTCCGTGGCGACCGGGCGCTCCCTGCCTGAGCTGTCGGCGGGCAACGAGCGCCTGGGGCAGTTCGTCGCGGCGCTCGCCGTGCGCTTCGCGCGCGGCCGCGAGGAGTGGCGTGAGCAGCTCGATCTCGAAGGGGGCCCGACACCGGGCTTGCTCGCGAGGCGCACACTGATGTGCGCATGCACGCCCTTGCCGGGCGAGGGCGGCGATATGGGATATGTCATCGTTTTCGATGACATTACGACGCTGCTGCAGGCCCAGCGGGACGCCGCCTGGGGCGAGGTTGCGCGCCGCCTGGCGCACGAAATCAAGAATCCCCTCACCCCGATCCAACTCTCGGCCGAGCGGCTGCGCCGGCGGCTGCTCGCCAGCATGGGGCCGCGGGATGCGGAGATTCTGGAGCGGGCAACCCATACCATCGTGCAGCAGGTCAAGAGCATGCAGCAGATGGTGAACGCCTTCAGCGAGTATGCGCGCGCCCCGGAGATGCGCATCACCGCCTTCAGCCTGAATCAGCTCGTCACGGAAGTGGCGGACCTCTACAGATCACAGGACCCGCGCGCGGCCATTCACCTCAGCCTGGACGAGCGGCTCGGAGGCATCGAGGCGGACCGTGGCCGAGTGCGCCAGATCCTCAACAATCTGGTCACCAACGCGCTCGAGGCTCTCGAGGGCACGCCGCACCCGCGCCTCGAGATCGCGACCCGGCTCGAAGCGGGCGAGGATGGCCAGTACGCGGCGGTAGCGGTATGTGACAATGGACCGGGATTCCAGCGCGAGCTCCTCGGCCGCGTCTTCGACCCGTACGTCACGAGCAAGCCCAAGGGCACGGGGCTTGGCCTCGCGATCGTCAAGAAGATCGTCGAGGAGCACGGTGGCCGGATCGATGCCGACAATCGCCCGGAAGGCGGCGCCCGCGTGAGGGTGCTGTTGCCCGTCGTCGACAGCACGCGGACGGCGGCCGGCGCGCGTGACCGAAGAGACCCATTGCGGAGAGAGAGGGCATGAGCGCTCCACACATTCTGGTGGTCGATGACGAGGCGGACATCCGCGGCCTGCTGAAGGAGATCCTGTCGGAGGAAGGCTACGAGGTCGACGTCGCGGCCAACGCCGCTCAGGCGCGAGCCTCCCGAGCCCGCCAGACTCCGGACCTGGTTCTGCTCGATATCTGGATGCCCGATGTCGACGGGATCACCCTGCTGCGGGAGTGGTCCGCTTCGGTGTTGGATGGCTGTCCCGTCGTCATGATGTCAGGCCATGGAACAGTGGAGACAGCCGTCGAGGCGACGCGCCTCGGCGCTTTCGATTTCGTGGAAAAGCCGCTCTCGCTCGCGAAGCTGCTGCGAACGGTCGAGAGGGCGCTCGATGCCGGCCGGCGTCGCCGCCAGTCCGGTAAGCTGCTCGTGCCGGCGCTCATGATGCCGGCGGGCAAGAGCAGGCTGATGCAACAGCTGCGCACGGAGTTGCAGCAGATCGCGGCCCACTCCTCCCCCGTGCTCCTCATCGGCGAGCCGGGCTCGGGCCGCGAGGCGTTCGCCAGATACCTGCACGAGCGCGGGCTGCATGCCGCCTCGCCGTTCGTCACCCTGGTCGCGAGCAGCCTGCGGGAGTCGGACGCGGAGAGCCGGCTCTTCGGCCGGATGGAGGGAGCGAGCCGCCACCCGGGACTCATCGAGAAGGCGGCGGACGGGATGCTCTTCATTCAGGAAATCGAGGATCTGCCCGCGGGCGCACAGCGCATCCTGGTCGGCGCGCTCGAGTCGGGGCGCTTCACGCCATTTGGCGGCACGGAGCCGGTCGAGCTTCGCTCGCGCATCGTCTCCTCGGCGCAGCCGGGGGTGGAGAGCCGCGCCGGGGTGGAGGGGCTGCGCCGGGACCTGCTTGCGCATCTCAACACGCTCATCGTCAGGGTTCCGCCGCTGCGCGACTACGCCGAGGACGTCCCGGAGCTGCTGCGCCAACAGGTGGACCGGATCGTCGACTCGGAGGGCCTGCCGTTTCGACGTTTCAGCGTCGCGGCCCAGAACCGGCTGCGCAACTATCCCTGGCCCGACAACGTGCGGGAACTCAAGAATCTGGTGCATCGCTTGCTGATCCAAGGCGGGGGCGAGGAGATCAGCCTGGAGGAGATCGAGCGGGAGCTGGCCGTGCAGGCCCCTCCCGGCGAGCCGCTGGTCAAGCAGGACCTGCTGGCGCTGCCGCTGCGAGAGGCCCGCGAGCAGTTCGAGCGAGCTTACCTGCAGCAGCAACTGTTGCTGTGCAACGGCAAGGTGGGCCAGCTCGCCAAGCGCGTCGGAATGGAGCGCACTCACCTCTACCGCAAGCTGCGCTCGCTCGGTCTCGATTTTCGCTCGATCGGCGAAGAATAGTACCGTCGGACGAGCTCGAGAGCTTGCGCCGGGCGCAAGGCGACGCCCGCCACGCGTCTGACCGGGCGCGAGCGAGCGGCATCACGCGGCAGATCAACCCTCAGCGCTTCGCGCGTCCCTTTCGTCCCGCGCGAGAAGCCGGTTTCACTCTGGCGCGCCTGATCGGAGCACGACGCGCTGCTGGCTTCGAGGGCGAGCCTCCGCGCTTTGGGGCTCGGGCGGCCGCGCCTGGCCTTCCTTTCATGGGCCGCCGTGCCTTCGCCTTGGCGCTGGGCTTTCCGGCAGGGGGTTTCGCCGCCGTGCGTTTGCGCGATGCGTTTGGTGCATTCCTCTTGGCGCGACGCCGCACCGGCTTTCCCGCGGCCGGTCGGGCTCTTCGCCGCGCCGCGGGTCCGCTCGCGCCAGGCTCCGGCTGATCCGGCAGCCGGGAGGCCGGGATTCCCTCCGTGGCGTCGCCGCCATCGGCGCCACGCAGCTGATCGAGAATCGCCGGGTTCTCGAGCGTCGAGACATCCTGGGCGATCTCCTCGCCACGTGCGATCGCCCGCAGGAGCCGACGCATGATCTTGCCCGAGCGGGTCTTCGGCAGATTGTCGGCGAAGCGGATCTCATCGGGCTTGGCGATGGCGCCGAGGTGCTCGCCCACCCAGGCGCGTAGCTCATTGACGACCGCGCTCGTATCGCCCGTCGGGCGCTGTCCGCGGCAGACGACGTAGGCGAAGACCGACTCCCCCTTGACCTCGTGCGGCTTGCCGACCACCGCGGCCTCCGCGACCCGCGGGTTGGAGACCAGTGCGGACTCGATCTCCATGGTGCCGAGTCTGTGGCCTGCAACGTTCAGCACATCGTCGACGCGGCCCATGATCCAGAAGTAGCCGTCCTTGTCGCGATGAGCGCTGTCTCCCGCCACGTAGAAGCGTTTGTCGAATTTTTCCCAGTAGGCGGCGAGATAGCGCGCGTTGTTGCCCCAGATGGTGCGCAACATGGCTGGCCAGGGCTTCTTGATGACGAGATAGCCGCCGGCATCGGGCCGCTTCACCGACTCCCCGCGCTCATCGACGATATCCGCCTCTATGCCGGGCAGCGGCAGCGTGCACGAGCCGGGCTTGGTCGATGTGACTCCTGGGAGCGGCGAGATGAGGATCATGCCGGTCTCCGTCTGCCACCACGTGTCGACGACAGGACAGCGGCCGCGTCCGATCACACGGCTATACCACATCCAGGCCTCGGGATTGATCGGCTCCCCGACGCTGCCGAGCAGGCGCAGGCGCGAGAGATCGTAGCGGGCCGGGATCTCGTCGCCGAGCTTCATCAGGGCGCGGATCGCGGTGGGCGCCGTGTAGAAGACGCTGACGCCGTGGTCCTGACAGATCTTCCAGAAGCGTCCCGCATCGGGAGTCGTCGGAGCACCCTCATACAACACCACGGTCGCGCCCGCGGCGAGCGGCCCGTAGGCCACGTAGCTGTGGCCGGTCACCCAGCCGACATCCGCGGTGCACCAGAAGACATCGTCGTCGCGCAGATCGAATACCCACTGGGTGGTGACCTTCGCGCCGAGCAGATAGCCGCCACTGGAATGTTGGATGCCCTTGGGCTTGCCCGTCGACCCGGACGTATAAAGCAGGTAGAGCGGGTGCTCCGCCTCGACCCACTCCGGCTCGCACTGCGGCGGTTGCCCGTCCAGCGCCTCGTGCCACCAAAGATCGCGTCCCGGCTGCATCGCCACGGAACGGCCTGTGCGCCTGAGGACGAAGACACGCTCGATCGTTCCGCAGCCCTCCGCCAGCGCCTTGTCCGCCGCCGCCTTGAGCTCGATCGGATGTCCGCCGCGCCAGCCGCCGTCGGCGGTGATCAGTACCTTGGCGCCGGTGTCCTCGATGCGATCCTTCAGGGCGGGCGCCGAGAAGCCGCCGAAGACCACCGAGTGAACGGCGCCGATCCGGTTGCAGGCGTGCATCGCGACGATGGCCTCCGGCACGAGCGGCAGATAGAGGGCCACCCGGTCGCCCTTCCCGACACCCTGTGCCCTCAGGGCATTCGCGAACCGGCAGACCTGCGCATGCAGCTCGCGGTACGAGAGCCTGCGGGTGTCGCCCGGCTCGCCTTCGAAGACGATCGCGGTCTTCTCTGCACGCTCGGTGAGGTGCACGTCCAGGCAGTTGAATGAGACGTTGAGGCGTCCATCGGTGAACCAGCGATAGTTCGGGGCGGCGGACTCGTCGAGGGTCACGGTGAAGGGCGTGTGCCAGGCGATCTCCTGGCGCGCGAGCTGAGCCCAGAAGCCGCTGGGGTCCTGGGTCGCCTGCCGGCGCATGCGTTGCAGATCCGCGGGCTTGACGCGAGCCCGGGCGGCGAATTCCGCTGTAGGGGCGAACGTCCGCTCCTCCTGAAGGACGGACATGATGCTCTTGCTCGCCATGGGTGAGTCCCCTCGCAGACGCGCCAACGGTAGGGGATGAGCATATCCGAATCGCGCAGTCCCGGGAGCCTTCCCTAACCGCTAACCTCTGACCTCGGCCAGCAGCCGGTCGATGCTCGCGCGCGCCTGGCGGGCGTAGCCGCCGCCAAACAGGTTGGCATGATTCAACACGTGATAAAGATTGTAGAGCTCGGCGCGCACGGCGTGCCCGGTGGGCAGCGGCTCCTCGCCCTGATAGGCGTCGTAGAAGGCACGGCCGAAGCCGCCGAAGAGTCGGGTCATGGCGAGGTCGGCCTCGCGATCGCCGTAGTGCACCGCCGGGTCGAATATGACCGGCCGGTCTTGCTCGTCCGCGAGCCAGTTGCCGGCCCAGAGATCGCCGTGCAGGAGCGAGGCCCGCGGCCGGTGACCCGCGAGCAGCCCGTCTACCGCCTGCAGGAGCCGTGCGCCGGGCTTCTCGAGGAGCTCCGCGAAGCCGTTCTGCACCGCGAGCGCGAGCTGAGGGCGCAGGCGCCGCTCACGGAAGAATTCCGCCCAGTCGGCCAGCCAGCCGTTCGGTTGTGGTGTGCGCCCGATGAAATTGCCGTCGGGGAAACCGAACCGCGCCGCCGTCACGAGGTGCTGCGCCGCAAGCTGCTCGCCGAGCCTGCGCTCCGCCGCACGCCCCGCCGGCCGGGACTCGATCCATTCCAGGGCGAGAAACGCGTTGCGTCCCGCAGTGCCGCGCGCCAGCACGCCGGGGATGCGAACCGCGTGCGCGCGCGCCAGCTCGAGGAGGCCGGTGGCTTCGGCCTGCAGTCCCGCCCCGGCACTCTCGTCCGCTACCTTCACGAAAAGTGGCGTACCGCCGCACCGCCAGCGGTAGCAGCGGTGAATGCTGCCGCCCGAGACGGCGCTCTCCGGTTCCGGCGCGCACTCGTCCCCGAGTTGCGCCCCGATCTCGCGCGCAATGGTCTCGAATCCGCCGCTCTCTTCCAAATTGCCTCCTCAGTCCGATGCTCAGCTCGCCAGCGCGGCGTCGGCATCCCGCATTTGGGCGAGCCGCTCTCCCTGGCGGCGCAGGAGAGGCCCGAAGCCGAGCCGATCGTAAAGCGCCCCCAGAGCCGCAAGATCCGGGGTTCGCGGCCGCAGGTCCGCGGCCGACACGCCGAGCGGCAGGTCGCAGACGATCCGCGTGAGCCGCCGCGCCAGGAACACCGACTCGCGATGGGCGGCGAGGCGCTCGCGCAGGGCGCTGCCGCCGCGCAGTCCCAGGGCGGTGACGCGGCCGATATCGGCGTAGAGCTCATCCAGCGAGGCGAACTTGCGCATCAGCGTAGCGGCGATCTTGGGCCCGATGCCCGGGACGCCGGGAATGTTATCGGAGGTGTCGCCGGTGAGGGCGAGGAAGTCCGCGAAGCGCTCCGGCGCCACGCCGAAGTGGCGCTCGACGTCCCGGTAGCCGAGCTGGGTGCGGGCACCGAAGTCCCACAGCAGGTCGCCGTCGCGCACGAGCTGCGCGAGATCCTTGTCGCGGGTGATGAGGGCCGAGCGGATGCCTTCGGCGCGCATCAGGCAGGAGAGCGTGCCGATGATGTCGTCGGCTTCGAAGTCCGGGTCGACGAACGCTGCCAGTCCGAGATGGCGACAGAGCTCGCGGCAGTATTCGAACTGTCGTGCGAGGCCGGCGGGCGTCGGCTCACGGTTGGCCTTGTACGCCGGGTAGATCCTGTTGCGGTAGGACGTCGTCAGCCGCTTATCGAAGGCGACCCCGACATGGCGTGGACGGATCCGCTCCATCAGATCACCCAGAAAGCGCGCAAAGCCGAAGACCGCGTGCACGGGATTGCCCTCGCCGTCCACCATGCCCGGCAGCTGCGAGTGATACGCCCGGAAGACGTAGACCGATGCGTCGACGAGGAAAATCAAGACGTCCCCACCCCGAAAGCATGATAGCGGCCCCGAACCCTGCGCCCCAGGCACAGGGGCGAGGCGGTGCCTTTCAGCGAAGCATCGCTTCGGCTCCGCCGAGCGGGTGTCCACGGATGGACACCCCGGGCTTGCGCAGCGCAATGCCCGGATCCAGTGCTTCACATCAGCAAAGCCAGCGCTGGATGCGGTCGTGCAGCGGGCTCGAGCGCGGGAAGTGCGCCAACAGGTACTGCATCTGGTCCGCGAGCACGCGCCGGCCCTTGAGGAAGATGTATTCCGCGTAGGTCGGCGTGAACGGCACCGCGAGGAGCTGCATCTTCGCCTGCTCCGGTGTGCGCGAGGCCTTCTGGTTGTTGCAGCGCCGGCATGCGGTTACCACGTTGGTCCAGACGTCGAGGCCGCCTTGGCTGAACGGCCTGATGTGATCGCGCGATAGCTCGCGCGATGCCAGGCGCAGGCCGCAGTACATGCAGAGGTAGGCGTCCCTGCGGAACAGCGTCTGGTTGTTCAGCGGCGGCACATAGTCGTGGCGCGTATTGCCGGGATTGCCCGTATGCCCGACCGTGGCGACGATGGAATTGATCTCCAGCACCGTGCGCCGGCCGGTAAGCGCGTTCACGCCCCCGTAGAGCTCGTACAGCGGCGAGCCGCAGGTATAGGCCACCTGCTCCTGGTGGTACAGCCGGGCCGCTTCCTTGTAGTCGATCCACTCGAGCGGCATGCCGGCCACGTCCGTCCGCAGGACGAGTTGGGAGAGCCCGCGCGCCGTCCCGGTGGGGACGATCCGCAGGTCCTCCGCGAGACCGCGGTCGGCCCGTTCCAGGTCTATGCCCAGCATGGCGGGTGTAAGATACGGCAATTTTATGCGAATATTCAACATCCCACGCCGGGAACCCCCGAAAGAGGCCCTTAGATGCCGGTAACGATCGGCGCGCTTCGCGAGAGCGCGCCTCGAGAGGCTCGTGTCAGTTTGGTTCCCGAGGTGGCCGAGAAACTGGTCCAGGCCGGCGCGCGCGTGCTCATCGAGCGCGGTGCCGGCGTGAGCGCTCAGTTCCCCGATTCGGCCTACCGGGGCGTGGAATGGGCCGACTCGGCTGCCGCCGTGCTCGAGCAATCGCAGGTGCTGCTGACGGTCCAGCCGCTCGCCCTCGAGCGGATCCAGGCTCTGAAGCCCGGCGCCGTGCTCGTCGGCTTCCTGCAGCCGTACGCGCGGCACGATGAAGTCAAGGCGCTCAAGGACCGGCGGGTCACGAGCTTTGCGATGGAGCTGGTGCCGCGCATCTCGCGCGCGCAGTCGATGGACGCCCTGTCCTCGCAGGCCGCCATCGGGGGGTACAAGGCCGTCCTGATCGCCGCCAATCACCTGAAGAAGTTCTTTCCCATGCTCACCACGGCGGCCGGGACGATCCGTCCCGCGCAGGTGCTCGTCATTGGCGCCGGTGTCGCGGGCCTGCAGGCGATAGCGACGGCTAAACGACTCGGAGCGGTCGTGGAGGCGTACGACGTCCGGGGCGCCACGCGTGAGCAGGTGAAGTCGCTGGGCGCGAAGTTCGTAGAGACCGGCGTGAGCGCCGAAGGCGCGGGCGGCTATGCGCGTGAGCTCACCGAAGAAGAAAAGCGCAAGCAGCAGGAGGTGCTCGACTCCCGAATCGCCGCCGCGGACGCGGTGGTGACGACGGCGGCGGTTCCGGGACGGCCGGCGCCGAAGATCGTTCAGCGCGGCGCCGTCGAGCGCATGCGCCCGGGATCGGTGATCGTCGACATCGCGGCGGAGCAGGGTGGCAACTGCGAGCTCACCCGCGCCGGCGAAGTGGTGACGCACCAGGGTGTCCAGGTGATCGGCGCGGTCGGGCTCGCCGCCGAGCTCGCCTACAACGCGAGCGAGATGTATGCGCGGAACCTCCTCAACTTCCTGAAGCCTGCGATCCAGAAGGGCGAGCTCGCCATCGACTGGAGCGACGAGGTCTTCGCCCAGGCCTGCCTCACGCATGCGGGCGAGATCAAACACGAGCCCACCCGCCGAGCGATAGAAGGTTGAACGCAAGTGAATAGCGGCCCAGGGCCGTTTCCTGGGCCGCGAGATCGAGATCAGTAACCAGGCTGGCCGCTCAAAGCGCCGCAGGCGACTTTGAGCCAATTTACCAAGGTTGACCCCCTCATGACCGGAATCGTAGCGCTCTACATTTTCATGCTCGCGGCCTTCACCGGCTACGAGGTCATCTCCCGCGTGCCGGTGATCCTGCACACCCCACTCATGTCGGGCTCCAACTTCGTGCACGGCATCGTGCTGGTCGGCGCCATGGTGGCGCTCGGCAACGCCCACACCCCCCTGGAGAAGACGATCGGCTTCATCGGTGTGCTGCTCGCGGCCATCAACGCCATGGGTGGCTACGTGGTCACCGAGCGCATGCTGGAGATGTTCAAATCGAGCAGAGCGCGCGGCCCGCGCCCCGGAGCGCACTAGATGTCAGGCGCAGCGCTGTCGACGATCCTGGGGAGGGACGCCGCCATCCAGGCGAGCTACTTCGTCACCGCGGTGCTCTTCATCGTGGGACTGAAGCGCATGAGCTCGCCGGTCACGGCGCGCAGCGGCATTCTCTGGGCCGGTGCCGGGATGCTCGTCGCCACGCTCGTCACCTTCGCCTACCCGGGGATGAGCAACTACCCGCTCATCGGCGCCGCCATCGTCCTCGGCGCGGTCTTTGCCTGGTGGAGCGGCAAGCGCGTCGCCATGACCAACATGCCGCAGATGATCGCCCTTTACAACGGCATGGGCGGCGGCGCCGCCGCGGCCATTGCCGCGGTGGAGCTCTATCGAGGCGGGGCCGAGGGCTACGGAGCAGCGACGCTCGCGGTGACCGGTGGCCTGATCGGGGCGGTGTCCTTCAGCGGCAGCGCAATCGCCTTCGGCAAGCTCCAGGGGCTCATCAAGCGCAGCTTCCGTTTTCGCGGGCAACAGGCGCTCAACATCCTGCTGCTGGTTGCGGCCCTGGTGTGCGCGGCTCTCCTCGCCGGCCATTTCAACGACTCCCCGCGGGTCGTGACGGGGCTCTTCGTTCTCGCCCTGATCCTCGGCATCAGCATGACGCTGCCGATTGGCGGCGCCGACATGCCGGTCGTGATCTCGCTCTACAATGCTCTTACCGGCCTCGCGGTCGGCCTCGACGGCTTCGTGATGCACAACGCGGCGATGATCGTCGCGGGCACGGTCGTCGGCTCGGCGGGCACGCTGCTCACTCAGCTGATGGCGAAGGCCATGAACCGCTCGCTCGCCAACGTGCTCTTCTCCGGTTTCGGGGACACGGGGGAGGCGCCCTCCGGCACCGTGACCGGGAGCCTGAAGCCGATCGAAGCCTCGGACGTCGGCGTGATGCTCGCCTTCGCGCAGAAAGCGATCGTGGTGCCTGGCTACGGCATGGCGGTCGCCCAAGCCCAGCACAAGATCTGGGAGCTTTGTCAGCTTCTCATCGATCGGGGCGTGACGGTGAAATTCGCGATTCATCCGGTCGCCGGCCGCATGCCGGGGCACATGAACGTGCTGCTCGCCGAAGCCGGCGTACCTTACGACCTGATTGCCGATCTCGACGAGATCAATGCCGAGTTCGAGACCGCGGACGTCGCGCTGATCATCGGCGCGAACGACGTCGTCAATCCCGTGGCGCGCACGGACAAGTCGAGCCCGATTTACGGCATGCCGATCCTGAACGCCGACCGGGCGAAGAACGTCATAGTCATCAAGCGGGGCACGGGCGCCGGGTTCTCGGGCATCGAGAATGCGCTCTTCTATCTCGACAATACCCGGATGCTCTACGGCGATGCGCAGAAGGCCGGCGCAGAGCTGATCCAGGCGGTGAAGGCGGTCGGCTGAGACGGAGGTAGGACGTGAGGAATGTGCTGCGAGTCGGTTTGGCCCTGGCGGCGCTGGGCGCCCTGCCTTCGCTCGGCAAGAATGTATCCGCCCCAACGGCGTCGCACCCGGTGCGGGCCCTGGACGCCCACCCCGCCTGGACGCCCGCCAGCGTCCTTGCGAGCGCGCCCGCGTCCGCCTGGCGCGTGCTCGACCCCCACGACACCCTGTACATGACTCTGCCGCGGGGCCGGGTGGTGATCGCGCTGGCGCCGCAATTCGCGCCGCACTATATCGCCAACATCAAGAAGCTCGTCCGGCAGGGCTTCTTCAACGGGCTGCCCATCTTCCGCGTGCAGGACAATGGCGTGGTGGAATGGGGCGACCCCACCGGGCGCAAGTCGGTGGGCACGGCAAGGCGCAAGGTGGCCGCGGAGTTCGAGCGGCCCTCCCGCCACCTGGCATTCACCCCGCTGCCCGATCCCGACACCTATGCCCCGCAGGTCGGATTCTCGGATGGCTTCCCGGCGGCGCGCGATCCCGTGTTCGGCCGGGCATGGCTCGTCAACTGCTATGGCATGGTGGGCACGGCGCGCGGAGACAACGTCGATAGCGGCGGCGGCACGACTCTTTACGCGGTCATCGGCGGCCCGCAGAGGCAGTTGGATCGCAACACCACCCTCGTGGGACGAGTGGTCCAGGGCATGCCACTTCTCTCGTCGCTGCCGCGCGGCCGCGGTCCCTTGGGTGTGTACCGCAGTCCTCGCCACCGGGTGCGCATCGAGTCGGTGCGGGTGGCCGCGGACCTGCCGCCCGCGAAGCGCACGTCGCTCGAAATGCTGCGCACCGACACGCCCACCTTCACCCGGTACGTGCAAGCGCTGCGCAACCGGCGTGGACCCTGGTTCAAGGTGCCCGCCGGCCGAGTGGGCGTCTGCAGCGTGCCGATTCCGGTGCGGCGCGGATCCTAGCGCCTCGGTCCACGCGGGGGCCTCATCATCCTGAAGCGCCGCATCTGCATCGTCTGACGCTGGCGTTGCATCTGCATCATCTGACGGCGGCGCTGCATCCGTATCATTTGACGCCGGTGCCACATCTGCTGCGCTCGCTGGAACATCAGCTTTCGCTGTGCCGGCGTGGCCTTCTGCCATTGCCGCCGTAGCATGCGGCGCCGCCAGGGCGGCAACCGCTGGAACTCGCGGAAGCTGCGGCGGATGGCCTGCCGCTGCTGTGGCGGCAGCGCCCTGAACTTCTGCCAACGGCGGCGGATCGTCTGCCGCTGCGCCGGGGTGAGGCGCCGCCACTGCCGGAAGCGCTTGCGCGCCATCGTGCGCTGCTCGGGGCTCATCTTGAGCCAGCGCTGACTGCCGCGCGCGAGCGCCTGCTGGCGTGCCGCCGGGAGCGATCGCCACCGGTCAGCCAGCGGCCCGAGGAGTCGCCGCTGCTGCGGGGACAGGCTCGACCAGAGAACCGGCGAGGGAGCGATGATCTGCGCCTGGGGGCCCGGAGCGGGCGGCGGCTGCTGCGCCAGGGCACACGCCGGCGCCGCCGCCAGCAGCAGCGCGAGGATCAGCGCCTTGCGCTCGTTGATCATCGTCTCACCCCTTACCCGCCCGGCTTCCCGGCGCCAGCCAGCGAGCTTGCCGGTTGCGGCCGGGCCGGCGTCTGCGGTGTGTGCGACTTCCGGGCCACCTTGCCGATGCTGGTTTGCGCCAGATACTTCAGCCAGCTGCCGTCATCAAGCCGCGTCGAATCGCTCGACGGATCGACAGTGCCCAGGAATTCCAACAATCCCTCGTCCACTGGCGCCTCTGCGCTCTGCTTCGGCGGATCGCCGGCACAACCGACACTCGAGCCCGCGGTGAGCGCGGCCGTCACGACCGCGATCCCGATGCGGCGCGCGATACGCATCTCAGCCGCTGTTCCCGCCGGTATCTGCACCGCCGCTGGGGACGCCCTGGCTCTTGCCCTGAGCCGATGCGCCGGGCTCGGCCGGCTGGCCGCCCTTGTCGGTCTGCGCCACCGCCCACTCGTAGAACTGCCCGTCACCGTCCGCCATGAGGTCCATCCCATCGCGATCGGCGAGGAGCTCGAGATCCGCCGCGCTGGGGTGGCTCGCCTCGACCGCAGGATAGCCCTGAGGCGCGCGCGGCCAGAGCATGAATGCAACCAACACCGCGGCGGCCACTGCACCCGCCGCCGGCATCCACATCAGGCGCCGCGCCGAGAGGCGCAGTGGCAGCTGCCACCTGCGGGGCCGCGCCGCCTCGGCGAGCGCCACGTGCCGGGCCTGATTCAGCCGCGAGCGTGCTCGGCCGCCGACCCGCTGCACGCTCTCTTCCAACAGTGCGTGCACCCGGCTCTCGAAATTGGCGGTGCCGTTCACGTCCCGGCTCATGTGTCGAGCTCCCCAAGCTGCGCGCGCAGCGTCTGCAGCGCGCGAAAATAATGCGTCTTGACGCTGCCCTGCGAGCAGCCCATGGCGGCGGCGGTTTGTGCCACGTCGAGCCCTTCCAGCGTTCGCAGCAGAAACGCCTGCTGCTGCCGCCTGGGTAAGGCTCCCAGCGCCTTCTGCAGCGCCGCCATCGCCTCATCGATTTCCAGCAGACGCATCGGCGGCGGCTCTTCGCTGGCGGCCTCCGCGATGGGGTCCGGGCCGTCCTCCTCAGGATCGGACCGGAAGGGCAGCCAGGACATCACGCGGTTGCGCACCGTCCGCCTGCGCTGCATGTCCCGGATGCGGTTCTCCAGGATGCGGTAAAAGAGCGGCTTCCATTCCTCGGCGGGACGCTGCGCGTAGGCCCGCGCCAGCTGGAGCATGGCATCCTGCACGGCATCCAGCGCATCGTCCTCGTGCCGCAACGCGGCCTGGGCGATCTTGAATGCGCGAACCTCGACGCCCGCCAGGAACTGGCTGAGCGCTGCGCAGCGGGCATTGCTGGAGGAATCCGACCGATCCACGTCGCCGTCAGAGGCAGCCGGCATGCTATAAGGCGGCGCGAGCGTAGCAAACTCTGGCATGACGCGTACAACGCGGCGGCGAGGCGCACGGTTGACGAAGGCTAACGCACGCGCAAGCCTCTGATTTACCTTAATTCATGAGTACCGTCCCCGTGGTTCGTGTGGCGCTGCCCACGCCGCTCAAGCGCCTGTTCGACTACCGCGCCGATCCGGCTGGCGGTTGTGCGATCGAGCCCGGCATGCGGGTGCGCGTCCCGTTCGGGCGGCAACGCCTGATCGGCGTCGCCATCGAGCTTGCGGCCGGCTCGGAGCTGCCCGAGGAGCGGCTGAAGCCGGTGCTGCAGCGGCTCGATCTGCAACCGATCTTCGACCCCGCCACACTGACCCTGCTCGCCTGGGCGGCGGACTACTATCACCATCCCATCGGGGAGGTGCTCGCGACCGCCTTGCCGAAGGCGCTGCGGCTGGGTGCCGCGGTCGATGCGGCCGAGGCGCGCTGGGTCGTCACGCCGCAGGGCCGTGAGGCGTACGCGAGAGGGGAGCCCCGGAGGGCCCCGCGCCAGGGGCAGCTCCTGGCGGCGCTTGCCGCGAGGGATCCCGGGGCAGCCGATCCGAATCCTTCGGATCCGGGCCTTTCCGTGGCCGATCTCGACGCGAGATTCCAGCCTTGGAGGGATGCGGCGCGTGCGCTCGTCGCCCGAGGGTGGGTCAACGTCATCGAGGTGAGGCCGGCAGCGGCGCCTGCACCGGCGCCGGACTCCGCCGGCCCAAGCCAGGGTCCGGAGCCGAACGACGAGCAGCGAGTAGCGATCGAGAGGGTCTGCGAGTCGTTGGATGCGTTCGGGGGCTTCGTCCTGCACGGCGTCACGGGCAGCGGCAAGACTGAGGTCTACCTGCGTGTCGTCGAGCGCGCCCTGCGGCTTGGCCGCAGTGCCCTGGTGCTGGTGCCGGAGATAGGGCTGACGCCCCAGCTGGTCGGCCGGTTTCGCCAGCGATTCGCGGTGCCGATGGCTGTGCTGCACTCGGCGCTCACCGACAACGAGAGGCTGCTCGCCTGGCGAGAAGCCTTCAGCGGACGTGCGCGGATCGTTCTCGGTACCCGGTCAGCGGTTTTCGCTCCCGCGCGGAATCTCGGTGTCATCATCGTCGATGAAGAGCACGACACGTCGTTCAAGCAACACGAGGGCGGCTTCCGCTACTCCGCACGCGACCTGGCGGTCGTGCGCGCGCAGCGAGCCGGCGTTCCGGTGGTGTTGGGATCCGCGACGCCGGGGCTCGAGACCCTGCAGAACGTCGCCACGGGCCGGTACACTCGTCTGCTGCTGACTCGCAGAGCTGCCCGGGCGGTGCCGCCCCGGCTCTCGCTGATCGATCTGCGATCGAGCGCGATCCACGCCGGCATCTCCACGCCGGCGGTCCGAGCGATAGAGCGGCACCTCGAGGCCGGCGGCCAAGTGCTCGTCTTCCTCAATCGGCGCGGCTACGCGCCGACACTGCTGTGCACGGCCTGCGGCTGGATCGCGCCGTGCCGCGACTGCGATGCCAGACTCACCGTGCATCTGGCGGCCCGCCGGCTGCGCTGCCACCACTGCGGGGCCGATACGGCGCTGCCCGAGCGCTGCCCGCAGTGCGGGTTCGCGGTCAAGGCTGTCGGCCAGGGGACGGAGCGGATCGAGGAAGCGCTGGCGACGCTGTTCCCGGGCATCCCCTGCATCCGGCTGGATCGCGACGTCGTCAGGCGCCGCGGCGACATGGAGGACGCCATGCGACGGATGGCCACAGGCGAGGCGCGCATCCTCGTCGGCACTCAGATGGTCACAAAAGGGCATGACTTTCCCAACGTAACATTGGTCGTCGTGCTGAATGCGGACCAGGGGTTCTTCAGCTCCGACTTCCGTGCGCCCGAGCGCCTCGCGCAGACCATCGTGCAGGTCGCCGGCCGCGCAGGCCGCGGCGAGAGAGCCGGCGAGGTGCTCATCCAGACGGAATTCCCGGACCATCCTCTGCTGCGCAGTCTTCTGGCGGAAGGTTATGACGGCTTTGCGCGAGCGGCGCTGACAGAGCGCAGCCAGACCTCGTGGCCGCCCTTCAGCCGGCTGGCCGCCTTGCGCGGGTCGGCGAAAACCGCAGAGGCCGCGCTGGAGTTCCTGGCGGAGGCGCGCAGGGTGGCCGATGACCTGCGGGGTGGGCGCGCACAGGGCGCATGGGCGCAGCGTGTGCGGCTTCTCGGCCCGGCTCCCGCCGCGATGGCGAAGCGCGCCGGGAGGCATCATGCGCAGCTGCTGGTCGAAAGCGCCGAGCGCGCCTCGCTCCATCGATTCCTCGGCCTGTGGTTGCCCGCCCTGGAGGCGCTGCCGAGCGGGCGCCGAGTACGCTGGGCGCTCGACGTCGATCCCATCGAGACATTTTGAGCACTCTGCGGCCGCTTCCCTCCGGCCCACTCCCGCCTCGTCATCCGCCTTCGAGCGGCCCTTCGTATTCATTGGATCGAAGCGGTCTCCGACGGGTAAAATTCAGTATTCGTCTCATCCGCGGATTTGCGACCCCTTGAAGCAGGAAATCGAGCAGCTCCTCGCGAGCGCAGTCACTTCGCTCGTCGGCAGCGTGCTGCCCGAGCCGCCCCCGCCCGGGACGATAACGATCGAGCGCACGCGGGATCCGCAGCACGGCGACTTCGCGACCAACGCCGCGATGCGCCTCGCGAAGCCGGCCGGCTGCAAGCCGCGGGACCTCGCGCAGAAGATCATCGCCGCTTTGCCGCCCAGCCCGCTCGTGGCGCGTGCCGATATCGCCGGCGCCGGCTTCATCAATTTCTTTCTGACGCCCGCCGCCTATGCTCGCGAGCTGGCCATGATCCACGAGCGTCGCGATCGCTACGGTCAGAGCCGGCTCGGCAAAGGGGAGCGGGTGCTGCTCGAGTTCGTATCCGCCAACCCGACAGGCCCCTTGCACGTCGGACACGGACGTCAGGCGGCGTACGGCGCCACGCTGGCGAACATTCTGGCGGCCGTCGGGTTCGACGTGTCCCGCGAGTACTACATCAATGACGCGGGAAGACAGGTCGACATCCTCGCCGTGAGTGCGTGGGTGCGGTATCTGGAGGCCTGCGGCGAGAAGCTGCCCTTTCCCGAGAACGGATACCGCGGCGATTACGTGCGGACTCTGGCGCAGAAGCTTGTCTCGACTGCGGGAGAGGCGCTGCGGCGTCCAGGGGCAACCGTCCTCGCCGGACTGCCGCCGGACGCGCCGGCAGGCGACAAAGAGGTCTACATCGACGCGCTGATCGGGCGTGCTCGCGAACTGATCGGCGCGGAGGCTTTCAACCGTGTGCTCGAGCTCTCGCTCGAGCGGATGCTGGCTGACATCCGTGACGACCTCGGCCAGTTCGGGGTGACCTTCGACCGCTGGTACTCCGAGCACGCGCTGGAGAAAAGCGGCGCGATCGATCGCGCGCTCGCGCGTCTGCAGCGCGAATCGCGTCTCTACTCCAAGGACGGGGCGACCTGGTTTCGCGCAACCGATTTCGGCGACGAGAAGGATCGTGTGGTGGTGCGCGAGAACGGGCAGAAGACCTACTTCGCCTCCGACATCGCATACCACCTGGAGAAGCGGGAGCGCGGGTTCCAACTCCTGATCGACGTTCTCGGCGCCGATCACCACGGCTACGTGGCGCGTGTGCGGGCGGGGCTGACGGCCATGGGAGAGTCCGGCGACTGCCTCGAGGTGAACCTGATCCAGTTCGTGAGCCTGTTCCGAGGCGGCGAGAAGGTGCCAATGGGCAAGCGCGAGGCGCAGTTCGTGACGCTTCGCCAGCTGCGCGAGGAGGTCGGCAATGATGCCTGTCGGCTCTTCTATCTGATGCGCAGCCACGATCAGCCGCTCGATTTCGATCTCGAGCTCGCCAAGTCGCGCACCAACGAGAACCCGGTCTACTACATTCAGTACGCGCACGCGCGAGTCGCGAGCGTCATGAAGCAGCTCGCCGCCCGCGGCATGTCTTTCGACCCTGCCGAAGGGCTCGGCTGCGTGTCGCTGCTGACCGGCTCGCACGAGCAGGCGGTCCTGGGCGCTCTGGTGCGTTATCCGGAAGTGCTCGAGCTGGCGGCTCTCAACCGAGCCCCGCACGCCATCGCTCACTACCTGCGTGATCTGGCCAACGCCTTTCATACCTACTACAACGCCGAGCCGTTCATCGTGGGTGACTCCAGGATGCGCAATGCGCGCCTCGCGCTGGTGCTCGGCCTCCAGCAGGTGATCCGCAACGGCCTCACTCTCCTCGGTGTTTGCGCGCCGGAGAGCATGTGAGGCGCGGCGGAATGCCCAGGATGACCACCCGCGACTACAAACGGACGTCCCGCAGCTCGAGCGTCTCGAAGCTGAAGGAGTTCGGCCTCGGCGTGATCGTCGGCGCAGTGCTCGCGAGCGCCGCGTTCCTGATCGCGGGGGCGCACGCGCGCCACCGCGCCGCCGCGCATTCTCGCTCCCACGGAAGCACCGACTCGCACGGCACACAGTCGCGTGCGCCCGCAAAGGCTTCTTCCAACAGCTCCGGTGCCACGGCCAGCCCGGGCTCCGACGCATCGCCACGAGCCGCGCACGCCGCCTCGCAACCGCTGCAGTATGACTTCTACAAGATGCTGCCGCGCTTCAACGTCCCGGTCCCTCATGAGGATGGCCATTCGCAACACGAGCCGATGGCCGCGGTGAGTCCGCCGTCGCACGCTCCTGCCGCCGCCTCGTATGTCCTGCAAGTTGGCGCCTATCGCAGCAGCGCCGAAGCCGACCAGGTGCGGGCGCGCCTCGCGCGCGAGGGGATCTCCGCTGTGGTCGACCGCGTCGCGGAGGGCGCTACGGTCTGGAACCGCGTGCGGATTGGGCCGCTGGGCGATGCCGATCTGGCCAGGGTCCGTGAGCAGCTCCGAACCGCCAACATCCATCCCCTGGTCATCCGCGAATACAGATAGCCGCTCGGCTCGGTCGTCGGCGTCGCCCTGAGAGCCGCTCCGTCAGGACCGAGGGCCCGTGATGCCTCGCCCCCTGCAAATCTGGATGAACGCGTGCCAAATGGCCGCTGGCCCCAAGGCAAAGCGCGGGGCTACGCTGGCGCCCGTCGCTCCCGAGAGGTATCGCCGATGACCCGCAAGAAGACCCGACCGCCGAGACCGATGTCCGCGCAGGCGCGCCACGAGTTCGCCGTGGCTTACCTCAACGCAATGCTGGAAGATGCCGCCCCGGAGGAGTTGGCGGCCGCGCTGGGCCGGATCGCCCGCGCCTCTGGCGGCACGAAACTGGCCGAGAAAGTGGAGCTCAGCGCCGATTCACTCTATCGCACGTTATGTCGGCGCGGAAATCCGGAGCTACGGACCGCGACCGCCTTGCTGAAGGCCATGGGAATGCGGCTCGTCCTGCAATCTGCGATACGGCACGGAACTTGCGTCGGCTCACGTGCCGGAAGAGATTGAGAGAGATAGTGATGGGTCAGGTCATACACGTGGCTTTCGGCACGGAGCGCGAGTGGGAGCAGACCCGGGCCAAGACGGTCGACGGCCTGGTCGCCATAGGCTCGCTGTTCGGCGACGACGAGGCTCTGATGCGTGCCAAGGCGGACTGTGTCTACCAGATACTGCGTCAGATCGTCGAGGAAGTCCCAACCGTGCAGATCACCACGAAGCTGCCGGAGAATCTCTCCGCCGAGCAGCTCGACTTGCTGACCGGCGCGATCAAGGCGGCGGCGCTGAAGGGCATCGAGATCGCAATGACCCATTCCGTTCAGGTACTGATGGCGTCGATCTACGACCTCTGCACCTCGAAGCTCCACGCCAGGCCTTCTTAGTATGGCGAAAAGCCGCCTGCGGCGCTCTTCGCGGTCAGCCGAGTCACCCTTTCCGGTCCCGCGGCCGTTTGCCGGGGCACCGGCTACCGGGTCGGCGGGTCTCAGAGGGGAACGGCCCCGGGGCCGCTCACTCACTTGCTTTCGGACGGCGCCAGAACCAACGAGTAGCGCACGGTGACGGTGTTGCCTAACCACTCCGTGGAGCGCCACTGTCCCTGACCGACGCCGAAGTCAAACCGCCGCAGGGTCGTCTGGCCGGAGAGATAGCCGATCGAGCGGCCCCGCGCGATGACCGTGCGCCACGTGAAGGGAATCGCGATGTTGCGCGTCACCCCGCGCAGCGTGAGAGACCCCATCGCCTCGTACCCCTTGGCCGTTTTCTCGATGCGGCTCGCGATGAAGCGCGATCGCGGATAGTGTGCGATGTCGAAGAAATCCTTGCCCCCCAGGATGCCGTTGCGCTGCGGATCCCCGGTATCGAAGGAGCGCATGTCGATCACGACGTCGAGCCGGCCCGCGGCCGGATCGAAGGTGACGCTGAAGGACTTGAAGCGCCCCTGATCGTCGGCCCCGGCCTGAGTGAATACGTAGGTCAGCGAGCTCTGTGCCGCGAGCAGCGTATAGGTCGGTCCCGATGCTCGTGGCCCACCGCTCGCTGCGTGTGCGGTTGCAGCCGCGAGCATCGCCGCGGCGAGCAGGACGGGCACGATCCGGCGGAAGGGCAGCATTCGCCGCAACGTATCGTCCTTCAGAACGAAATGATGCCTGAGCGCGCCGGCGACATGCAGCGCCAATGTGACCGCCAGCGCGATCGCGAGCGCCGCGTGAGCCGTGACCATTGTGCCGTAGAGCATGCGGCTCTTCGGCACGAGATCGGGCAGCTGCAAGAGATTGAACCAGCTCACCGGGAAACCGCGCGCCGACGACATCATCCAGCCGGTGAGCGGCATGGCGAAGAGCAGCACGTACAGCGCCGCATGCGTGACGCGGGCGAGCAACCGCTCGTAGGGCTCCAGGTTGGACGGCAGCGGCGGAGTCGGATTGAGCCAGCGCCAGAGGAGCCGTACCGTCGCGAGCCCGAGTATGGTAATGCCGATCGACTTGTGTCGTGCCAATACCGCGAGCTTCTCCATGTCTGGGGGCAGCAGCATCCCGGTGAGGCCGAGCGCGGCCTGGACGGCGATCAGTGCGACGATCAGCCAGTGAAGGAATTGTGAGAGCGAGCCCCAGCGCTCGCGTGTGTTTCGGATCGGCATTCCCAGAGCTTAGGCGTGCGGGTGAAGGTTGCAACAGAGAGTGTGCCGCGGGCGAGCGGCCATGGCATCAGCCCGGCTCGCCCGGCGCTCATGCTGCGCGTGTATCCTGAAGCAGCAGCAGCACGGTGCCCTCCGGCGCGGTCAGCACTGCATTGGCCTTGGCGTCGAGTCCCCGCGGTGGCGGCTCCAGGGGGCCGATACCCTGCTCGCGCAGCCGGGCGATCCGTGCCGCCATTGCCGCGTCGCGGAAAACGATGAGCGGCTCCCCGAAGAATCTCGGCCGGTGCAGGGCGAGCGCGAGACCCTCGCCCTGGAGCGGCACGTGCGGAAAGGGTTGCTCTTGCTCCCCGGCGCAGAGGAGCCCGAGCGTTTCCCAGAAGCCGCGGACCCGCTCGAGGTCCACCGCGGGGAGGCTCAGCCATCCGAATTCCCCGCACCGGGACGTCTCGAGCGCGGAGCGGTCCGCGGGAGAATAAGTTCGCGCCTCGAGCAGTCGTACCGGCTGGCCGCCCGGATCGCGAAAGGCAACCTCGTTGAATATCTCACCGCCGACATGGACCGTCGAGAGCTCGACTCCCAAACGCTCGAGCGCGGCCAGGTAGCCGGCGATCCCGGGGCGAACGAACGTCAGAGCCGGAGAGTCGAGCCGCGTCTGGTGCAAGCCGAGACAAACCCGGCCGTCGGTGAGGACACCATAGGCATGCGACCAGACATCACCGGTGTGAGCCTGCGTGAATCCCAACAGCTCGTAGAATTGCACCGACGCGCGGATGTCCGGCGCCTGGATCCCGATCTCCAGGAACTGGCCGAGAATGGCTCGCGAGCCACTCATCGGGTACCCCGGGTTCGCGAAATCGATGGTCATCGGTCGGTCGCGCAGGGAGCCACCGGCCTCGATCGGCCGGTCAGCCCAGCACGCCGGTGGGACGCAGCCCCAACTCCACCTGAGTCCATCCCTGGCAGTGCCGCGCGATCTGATTGGCCAGGAACCGCGCGTGCTCGGAGCGCGCGTTGAGGGCGGGCACATATTCGAAGCGCTGCCCGCCGGCGCGCAGGAAAACCTCGCGGTTCTCGATGGCGATTTCCTCCAGCGTCTCGAGGCAATCCACCGCGAACCCGGGACAGATCACCGTCACGTCCCGCACTCCCCGCCCGGGCAGCTGCGCAAGGACCTCGCTGGTGTAGGGTTTCAGCCATCCCGCCGGCCCGAAGCGCGATTGGAAGCTGACGCTCCATTCCCCATCGCGCAGCATCAGCTCTTCGGCGAGCAGCCGCGCGGTCTTCTGACATTTGCAGAAGTACGGGTCGCCGTGATGGAAGTTGCGCTCGGGGATGCCGTGGAAGGAGATCAACAGGTGCCGTGTGCGGCCCTGCTCCTGCCATTGCTCGAGCACGCTCGCGCGCAGGGCGTCGATGTATTCAGGCTGATCGTGGTACTCCGAGATGAAACGCAGCTCCGGCAGCCACCGCCAGCGTCTGAGCTCCGCGTTCACCCGGTCATAGACCGCCCCGGTCGTGGCGCCGCAATACTGTGGGAAGAGCGGCACCACGAGGATGCGCTGGGCTCCGGATTCACGCAGGCGAGCCAGCGCCTGCGGCACCGCGGGCTCGCCGTAGAGCATGCCGAGCTCCACCGAGAACGGTGCCAGCATCCGCTGGGCCAGCGTCCCCATCAGTCCGGCGCGCAGCCGTTCCGAGAGGCTGAGCAGGGGGGAGCCGGACGGCGACCAGATCCTGCGGTACTTGCGTGCGACGCGCACCGGCCGGAACGGGAGGATGAGTCCGTAGAGGATCGGCAGCCACATCACCCGGGGGAGCTCTACCACCCGGGGGTCCGACAGCATCCGGACGAGGAACCGCCGTACGGCCCGCGGCTCCGGCAGCTCCGGGGTCCCGGAGTTCACGAGCAGAATGCCGATTCGCTCGGCGGAATCGCGGTGGAAATCGGGTGAGCTGACGTAGCGCATGCCGGTCGGAGAGCCTACCGAGAAAGTATGGGTCTAGGGAAGTGCCCGCCGCCGCAGGTGGCGGAGCCTCGAGCAAAAAACCGCGCTTTTTGCTCGAGGCGCGCTGGGCCGGCCAGGATGCGAGGCATGTGTTGCAGGGAAGGACC
>JAKBCR010000085.1 GCA_021807675.1 Pseudomonadota bacterium | reverse complement strand
GCATCTTTCCATGGTTCTCGCCCGGCCAGCCGGTTCTCTGGTGGTCGCCGGATCCTCGTGCCGTACTCTTTCCCGAAGAGTTCAAAGTGAGCCGTAGCCTCGAGAAGACACTGCGAAATGGCGGGTTCGGCGTGGCCACCGACGAGGATTTCGCCGCTGTCATCGAAGGCTGCGCGGCGCCTCGTCCTCACAGCCTCGGCACCTGGATCACCCCCGAGATGCGCGCGGCCTACCTCGAGCTGCACCGCCGAGGTCATGCGCACAGCGTCGAGGCGCGGCTCGACGGGGAACTCGTCGGCGGCCTCTATGGGGTGAGGCTGGGAGGCGTCTTCTTCGGCGAGTCCATGTTCAGCCGCGCGCGCGACGCTTCCAAAGTGGCGCTCGCGCACCTGGTGGCGGTGTGCCGCCGCAACAGCATCGCCGTGATCGATTGCCAGCTCGAGTCCCGGCATCTTGCCAGCCTGGGTGCCCGCGCCATTCCGCGGACGCAGTTCCAGGCGCTGCTGAAGAAGTGCGTGTCGCTCGAGCCAGCCCCGCTCCGCTGATCGGCTGAGCGCCGCCTGCAAATTGCAGACCCTCGTCCTTTTGTGCTCCAATGCGCGCCCCCGAGACGATAAGGGCATTATGTCCAAAGAAGACGCGATCCAGATGGAGGGTGAGGTGGTCGAGACCCTGCCCAACACCACCTTCCGCGTGAAGCTGAAGAACGGCCACGTGGTGACCGCGCACATTTCCGGAAAGATGCGGAAAAACTACATCCGCATTCTCACCGGCGACCAGGTCACGGTGGAAATGACGCCGTACGACCTGACCAAGGGCCGGATCATCTACCGCGGCAGGTAGTCTCCCTGTCCGAAAGCAAGTGACGAAGCGGCCCAGGGCCGCTCCCTGGGCCGCGGGACCGAGAAGGGCCGCGCGGTTGGCTGCGCAAAGCGCCTCGGCGACTTTGCGCCCATGAACACACCGCCGCAGGCGACCGGTCTTTAGCCAATCAACCAATGAGCTCCGGCGTCTCGTTCGGGGTGCATTCCAGCTCCAGCTCGGAGCCGTCCGCCGACACGGACACTCGCACATGGCCGCCGCCCACGAGCCTGCCGAATAACAGCTCTTCCGCCAGGGGCCGCTTGATGTGCTCCTGGATGGTGCGCGCCATCGGCCGTGCGCCCATCTTCGGGTCGTAGCCCTTCTGCGCTATCCAGCGGCGCGCCGCATCGTCGAGAGAGATGGTGACTCCTCTCTGCTCGAGCTGCATTTCGACTTCCACGACCAGCTTGTCGACCACCCGCTCGATGGTGACGGGATCGAGGCTCGCGAACTGGATCACCGCGTCCAGCCGGTTGCGGAACTCCGGCGTGAAGGACCGGCGAATCGCCTCCATCCCATCGCTCGCATGATCGGCGTTGGTGAAGCCGATCGAGGGACGCGCCATCTCCTGTGCCCCGGCATTGGTCGTCATGACGATGATGACGTGGCGGAAGTCCGCCTTGCGACCGTTGTTGTCGGTCAGCGTCCCGTGGTCCATCACCTGGAGCAGGAGGTTGAAGACATCCGGGTGCGCCTTCTCGATCTCATCGAGCAGCAGCACGCAGTGCGGGTGCTTGGAGATCGCCTCGGTAAGCAGTCCCCCCTGATCGAATCCGACATACCCCGGAGGCGCTCCGATCAGGCGCGAGACCGTGTGCCGTTCCATGTACTCCGACATGTCGAAGCGCAGGAACTCCACCCCCATCGCGATGGCGAGCTGGCGGGTGACCTCGGTCTTGCCGACCCCGGTCGGGCCGGCGAAGAGGAAGCTGCCGACGGGCTTGCGCTGATCGCCCAAGCCCGAGCGGGCCATCTTGATCGCGGCCGCCAGCGCATCGATGGCGCGGTCCTGGCCGAAAATCACGAGCTTGAGGTTGCGCTCGAGGTTCTTGAGGATCTCCCGGTCGGAAGTCGACACGCTCTTCGCGGGGATGCGCGCCATCCGCGCGACGACATCCTCGACGTGGCGAACCTCGATCACGGGCTCACGCTCGCCGACCGGCTTCAGGCGCTGCCGCGCCCCGGCCTCATCGACGACGTCGATCGCCTTGTCGGGCATATGCCGCTCATTGATGTGGCGGGCGGCGAGCTCCGCGGCGGCCTTGAGCGCCTCGGCGGCGTAGGTGATTCCGTGATGCTCCTCGAATTTGGGCTTCAGGCCCATCAGGATCTCCACCGTCTCGGCGACCGAGGGCTCGGTGACGTCGATCTTCTGGAACCGCCGCGCGAGCGCGTGATCCTTCTCGAAGATCCCACGGTATTCCTGGTAGGTGGTCGAGCCGATGCACCGGATCTCTCCGTTGGTGAGCACGGGCTTGATCAGGTTGGAAGCGTCCATCACGCCGCCCGAGGCGGCGCCGGCGCCGATCACCGTGTGGATCTCGTCGATGAAGAGGATCGCTCCGGGTTGCTTCTTCAACTCCGTGATGACGCCCTTCAGACGTTTCTCGAAATCACCCCGGTACTTGGTCCCGGCGATGAGCGCGCCCATGTCGAGCGCGTAGATCGTGCAGTCCGCCAGCACCTCCGGCACCTTGCCCTCGACGATGAGGCGCGCGAGCCCTTCGGCGATCGCGGTCTTGCCGACACCCGCCTCGCCCACGTAGAGCGGGTTGTTCTTGCGCCGGCGGCAGAGAATCTCGATCGTACGCTCGACCTCGAGCTTGCGCCCGATCAAAGGATCGATGCGCCCTTCCTGCGCCAGCCGGTTCAGGTTGGTGGCGTACTTCTCGAGAGCGCTGCCTCCCTCGGGGTCGCGCTCGGCGTCCGCCTGCGCCTCCTCCTTGTCGGTCTTCTCCTCCGCGATCTTCGAGAGGCCGTGCGAGATGTAGTTGACGACATCGAGCCGCGTCACGTGCTGGCGATTGAGCAGGAATACCGCGTGGCTCTGCTTCTCGCTGAAGATCGCGACCAGCACGTTGGCGACGCCGACTTCCTTCTTGCCGCTCGACTGCACGTGAAACACCGCCCGCTGCAGGACGCGCTGGAAACCGAGCGTCGGCTGCACTTCGCGCTCCTCGCCCTCCTCGACGCGTGGCGTCGACTGCTCGATGTGATCCTTCAGCTCCTGCTTGAGCTTGGCAAGGTCCGCGCCGCAGGCCCGGAGGATCTCGCGTACCCGGGGCGTATCGAGGATCGCAAGGAGCAGATGCTCGACCGTCAGATACTCGTGGCGCGCTTCCCGGGCCTGGTGGAAGGCGTCGTTCAGACAGTATTCAAGCTCGTTGGACAGCACTTTCGTAGAGCCTTATTCAATTGCTCGGCGTTCGCCGCGTTGCTCGGCCCATCCTGGGCCTCGCCCCTTCGGGGCCGGCGCTGCGCGCCGTCCAAAATCGCTCCCGGCGATTTTGGACGCGGCCAGCCTGGCTACCGCATTCGGCCTCGCCGCCCAGAGACCGGCCCTGGGCGGCTTAGTCACTTGCTTTCGGACTGACTTCAGAGACACTTTAAGCCTCTTCCAGGGTGCACATCAGCGGATGCTGGTGGTCCCGCGCGTATGTCGTCACCTGTGCCACCTTAGTTTCCGCGATCTCGAACGTAAAGACCCCGCACACACCCTTACCCTTCGTATGCACTTCGAGCATGATGCGTGTGGCCGTCGGCCGATCGAGGCTGAAGAACTTCTCCAGCACGTCGACCACGAACTCCATCGGGGTGTAGTCGTCGTTGAGCAGGACCACCCGGTAGAGCGGCGGCTGCTTGACCTCGGGCCGCGCCTCCTCGACGAGAATACCGGTATCGGGACGGGTCGGATGCGGGTCGGGCATGACGTCTTTATAGGGGTCGCGAATCTGCAACACAAGCCTGCAATGATGGCACGCCGTTCCTCTTGTAAAAACAACCGCTTGAGAGCGCAACCGCGAGCGCCGTATGATTGGGCGGGCCACGGCGGCGCCGGAAGGATCGCGCCGCTCGCGGTGCACCGGGTGTTTGCCAGCCAATCCATGAATTTCCCATCTCTATGAGCGCCGCGTCCTGGCTCCAGGACTTTCCAGGCAACGAGAAGTGGCGAGCGCTGTTCTTCACGCGCGGCCCGCGCGTGGCGACGTGGGCTCTCGCCCTCGCCTTGGGCGTGCAGGCTGCGCTGATCGTAACCGATCTGGCGGGAGCAGATCGCGGGCCCGCCCCCTCCATGATCGCGGCATCCGGAGTGCGGCGCACGCCGATCGACATAGCCGCGATCACCAATTCGCATCTCTTTGGAGTGGCGCCCACGCCCGCCGGCATGGGCAACAGCGCCAACGCGCCACAGACGAGCATGCCGCTGGTCCTCACGGGTGTGATCGCCGCGAATGATCCGCGCGATGGGCTCGCAATACTCGGGCCGAGCCTCACGGCCACGAAGGTGTATGCGGTCGGAGACAACATCCCCGGCGGCGCGCGCCTGCACGCGGTGCTCTCCGACCACGTGTTACTCGAGCGTAACGGGCACCTCGAATCGCTGGCTTTGCCGCACCAGCCCCCCGGGAGCGCCCCGCCGCCGAGCCTGTCGGCCGCGCCGACAGAGGCACCGCTACAGCGCATGCAGGAGCTCGTCAGCCGCCATCCCGGCCTCATCGGCGACATCATGCGCCCGGAGCCGGTGTTCGCCGATGGCAAACAGCAGGGATTCCGTGTATACCCCGGTCGCGACCGGGAGGCGTTCACTCGCCTCGGCCTGCAGCCCGGCGATCTGGTGACGGCCATCGACGGCACGCCGCTCGACAACCCGGCGCAAGGGGAGGAGATCCTGCGCACGCTTGGCTCCTCGAGTGAGGCGCACGTCACGATTCTGCGCAACGGACGGCAACAGGATCTCACTCTCGATCTGGCCGCTGTCGAACAGGAGGCGGAATCGCTCGCCGGGTCGCAAAATGAGGCGCCCGCGCCGCCGCCGCCTGTCTCTGTGCCGTTTGCGCCGCCGGTGCGGTAAGGCCGCGGTTCCACCAACGGGGGTTGAGGTTAGTGAAAGGCTTTCGCACATTCGCATGCTGCCTGGCTCTGCTGGTGCCGCCGCTCGCCTGGCAGGCACAGGCCGCCGTGCAGCAAGCCGTGAGCATCACGCCGAATTTCAAGGATGCGGACATCAGGCAGATCGTGCAGGCAGTCGCCGCAGCGACGGGAAAGAGCTTCATCCTCGATCCGCGGGTCCGGGCGCAGGTGACGATGTACTCCTCCGCGCCCCTGTCTCCGCCCGCCTTCTATCAGGCGTTCCTCTCGATCCTATCGGTCTATGGCTTCATCGCCGTGCCGGCGGGCAACAACATCGAGAAGATCGTTCCGGACGCCGATACCCGGCAGGAGCCCTCGATCGACCTGCCATCCCGCGTCAGCTCGACCTCGGATGAGATCGTCACCCAGGTCGTCGCCGTCAAGAACGTGAGCGCGGCGGAGCTGGTGCCGATCCTGCGGCCCATGATCCCGCAGTGGGGCCACCTCGCCGCCTATCCGCCGGCCAACATTCTCATCATTTCCGACAGGGCGGCCAACGTGCATCGGATGATCTCCATCATCCACCGCATCGACCAGATCGGAAACCAGGACGTCGATGTGATGCCGCTGCAGAACGCCTCCGCCGAGGACGTGGTGCGCACGATAGACTCGCTCTATCAGGGGCAGGGCAACATGCAGCAAGGCCAGGCGGTGCACGTCGTGGCCGATGAGCGCTCGAACAGCGTCCTCATCAGCGGTGACCCGGCGGACCGGCTGCGTATCCGCGCGCTCGTGGCGGAGCTCGACACGCCGCTTCAGTCGGGCGGCAATACCCGCGTCGTCTTCCTTCATTACGCCGACGCCACCAAGCTCGCCCCGAAGCTCAAGGAGCAGATGTCGGAGCTCGCGCAGATAGGCCCGGGGGGAACCGCGAAGAACCCGATCGCACAAGCGGAGCAGAACGCACTCGTCTGGGCCGACAAGCAGAACAATGCGCTCGTGATCACCGCGCCGCCCAAGCTCATGCGGACGATCCTCACCATCGTCCATGATCTCGATCGCCGCCGGCCCCAGGTCCTGGTACAGGCGATCATCGCGGAGGTCCAGGTCAACAAGACCGCGGACCTGGGCATCAACTGGGCGGCCTACTCGCAGAACGACAAGGTGCCGCTTGGCGGCTTCGTCGAGCCGGTCGGCGGCACGAGCATCGTCGATCTGATCTCGGCGGCGCAGAATCCGAGCTCGATCACCACCTCCCTGCTCGAGGGCACGACCATCGGCGTCGGCACCATCGCCAGTGGCGGAGAATCGTTCGCGGCCATGATCCGCGCCCTGCAGGGCACGAGCGGTACCAATGTCGTCGCGACCCCCTCGGCGGTCACCGTGGACAACGAGGCGGCAACGCTCAAGGATGTCGAGGAGGTGCCGTTCGTCACGGGCCAATACACGAACGCTTCCACGGTAACCAGCGGCACGGTCACCCCCTTCCAGACCGTCCAGCAGCAGGAGGTGGGCACGATCCTCAAGGTGACGCCGACGATCTCCGCCGAGGGCAACGCCGTGATGTTGAAGATATCCGTGGAGAGCTCGAGCGTGCTCCCGAACTCGGTCTCCTCCGTGGACATCACGACACTCAAGCGCAGCATCCAGACCAATGTGCTGATCGAGAACGGTGGTGTCGTGGTGCTCGGCGGCCTGATCTCGAACACGCAGGATCGCTCATCCAACGGCGTGCCATTCCTCGACGCCATCCCGCTCCTCGGGAACCTCTTCAAGGCACGCAATGACTCCTCGCAGCGCGACAACCTGATGATATTCATCAAGCCCACCATCCTGCGCGACCAGTCCCAGGCCGCGTACGAGACCGGTCGGAGCTACAACTACATGCTGAACCAGGAAAACTCGGCCGGCCCGGGATCCTTTCCGAACCTGCTGAGGGGCGAGCCCACGCCGCGGATGCCGGCCCTGCCGCCGCCGCCGGCGCCGGGCACGCTCTCGGCGCCGAGTCCCCTTGCTCCGAAAGCAGCGCGGAAGAAGCCCGAAGCCAGGACGGCGCCGACCCCGGGCGGACCGACGACGCCTGCTCAAAACCCGCAAGCGCAGCCGGCCCCGGCGAGGCCCGCGTCAGGGTCGACGGGCGGCGCAGCACCGCCTGGCGGAGACAAGCCATGAGCGCCGCCGAAATAATGGATGAGCCGCAGCGGCTCCAGGCCGCCCCGGCGCCCCAGCGCCGGCTCTCCTTCGCCTTTGCCAAGCGCCACGGCGTACTCATCAAGCAAGTCACGGACGGCGAGGCCGAATGCGTCTATCGCGAGCATGCCTCCCCGCTCGCGCTCGCCGAGGTCCGCCGATTCATCGGCCGGCCAGTGAGACTCCAGCGCGTTCCGGAAGCGCAGTTCGATCTGCTGCTGCGCCAGGTCTACGAGGCAGGCTCGGATGCCATGCAGGCGGCCGAGGGGCTCGATGACACCACCGACCTTGCGCACCTCGCGCAGGAGCTACCAGAGCAGGCGGACCTTCTCGACAGCGATGATGATGCGCCCATCATCCGGCTGATCAATGCCGTGCTTACCCAAGCGGTGAAGGAAAACGCCTCGGACATCCATGTCGAGCCGTTCGAGAACCGCCTGGTCGTGCGCTTTCGCGTGGACGGAGTGCTGCGCGAAGTGCTGCAGTCGAAGCGCGCGGTGGCGCCCCTCGTGGTCTCCCGCATCAAGGTCATGTCGAAGCTCGACATCGCCGAGAAACGCCTGCCGCAGGACGGCCGCATCAGCCTGAAGATCGCTGGCCGCGCGGTGGACGTGCGCGTCTCCACGATTCCCTCGGGGCATGGCGAGCGCGTGGTGTTGCGCATCCTCGACAAGCAGGCGGGGCGCCTGGACCTCACCGCCCTCGGCATGGACCCGAAGACCGAGGCGCTGATGGATGAGCTGATCCACAAGCCCCATGGGATCATCCTCGTCACGGGGCCGACCGGCTCGGGCAAGACGACGACGCTCTATGCCGCCCTCGAGCGTCTGAACGACAATACGCAGAACATCATGACGGTCGAGGACCCGATCGAGTATTACATCGACGGCATCGGTCAGACGCAGGTCAATACCAAGGTGGAGATGACCTTCGCGCGAGGCCTCAGGGCCATCCTGCGCCAGGACCCCGACGTCGTCATGATCGGTGAGATCCGCGACCTGGAGACGGCGCAGATCGCCGTGCAGGCGAGCCTCACCGGTCACCTGGTTCTCTCGACCCTGCACACGAACACGGCGGCCGGAGCGGTCACGCGCCTGCGGGACATGGGCATAGAGCCCTTCCTGCTCTCCTCGAGCCTGATCGGCGTGCTTGCCCAACGGCTGGTCCGGGTGCTCAACCCGCAGACCAAGCAACCCTTCCAAGCCGGGGAGTACGAGCGGCGGCTCCTCAATCTCGGCCCGGGCGACCCCTCGCCGGTGCTCTACCGGGCCGGGCGGGACGCCATGGGAGGCTACCGCGGGCGCTCGGGCGTGTATGAGCTGATCGTGGCGGACGACACCATGCGCACGATGATCCACGATGGGGCGAGCGAGCAGGAGCTCGAGCGTCATGCTCGCCTCACCACACCTTCCATTCGTGACGACGGCCGCGCGAGAATCCTGCGTGGCGAGACGACCATCGAGGAAGTCCTGAGAGTCACCCGCGAGGATTGAGCGAAGCACTGACACCACGCCATGGGGGCTTTCGAATACACCGCGCTCGACAGCGCCGGCAAGGAGCGCACGGGGATCCTGGAAGGCGACACTCCGCGCCATATCCGCCAGCTTCTGCGCGAGCGCCAGCTCCTGCCGGTGTCCGTCAGCGAGGTCGCGCAGAAAGAGGCCAGCCGGCAGCGCTCGTTCAGCTTCGCGCGCCGCGTCTCCCCCGCGGACTTGTCGCTCTTCACCCGCCAGCTCGCCACCCTGGTGCGGGCCGGACTTCCGCTCGAGGAATCGCTGCTCGCCGTCTCGCAGCAGACGGAGAAGCCACGCATGCAGAGCATCATTCTCGGCGTGCGAGCGAAAGTGATGGAGGGACACACCCTGGCCGACGGGCTCACAGAGTTCCCCCGGGTATTTCCCGAGATCTACCGCGCGACCGTGTCCGCCGGCGAGCAGGCCGGGCATCTGGATCATGTGCTCGAGCGCCTCGCCACCTATACGGAGAGCCGCGAGGAGATCCGTCAGAAGATCCTGGCGGCGTTGCTCTATCCGATCGTCCTCACCGTCATGTGCTTCGTCATCGTCTCGGCGCTGCTCGTCTTCGTGGTGCCGAAGGTCGTCTCGGTCTTCGAGGCGAGCAAGGCACAGCTGCCGCTCATGACTCGCATCCTCATCGGCACGAGCGGCTTCCTGCGCGTGTACGGCATCTATCTCGTCATTCTCGCCATCGTCGCGCTGGTGCTCTTGCAGCGCTGGCTGCGCGACCCAGACGCCCGGCGCCGGTTCCATCGCTTTCAGCTTCGGCTGCCGCTCGCCGGCAAGCTCGTCCGCGGCTTCAATACGGCGCGCTTCACACGCACGTTCAGCATTCTCTCGGCGAGCTCGGTCCCGGTGCTCGAGGCCATGCGCATCGCAGGCGAGGTGGTGACGAATCTGCCCATGCGCGATGCCGTCCTCGAAGCCGCGGCGCGAGTGCGCGAGGGTGCCGCAATCGGCCGCTCGCTTTCCGCGAGCAAGCTCTTCCCGCCGATGACCGTCCACCTCATTTCGAGCGGCGAGTCGAGCGGCGAGCTCGACTCCATGCTGGAGCAGGCCGCGGTGAGCCAGGAGCGGGAGCTCGATGGCATCCTGGCGGCCATGATGGGTCTGCTGGGGCCCCTGCTCATCGTGTTCATGGGTCTTTTCGTCATGGGCATCGTTTTTGCCATGCTGCTGCCGATCTTCAAATTGAATGACCTGATCGGCCAGTGAGCCGGCGAAGGCGATAGTCGAGCAGACCCATTGCAGATGTCGCGGAATCTGATTTAACTTTTGCGCCGTTTCCCTGCAGGGCTAATCGGTGTCCCTGATGAGCGAGAAATCCGAATCGGACGAGTTCGAAAGCGAAGACGACGACGAGCCGGTCACTGAGGAAGGCGACGTCGATCTCGATCAGGTCATCAAGGACCTGGATCTTGCCAAGCGCCGTGGGCAGCGTGCCGGCGACCCGGCCTGGCGTCGTCTCGAGCGCCGGCTCGAGGAGAAGCACACCGCAGAGCTCACGAGCGACTTCGAGGATTACGACGTCGGGGGTGAGGACGGCGAGGGACCCGACAAGCTCCGGCGAAACAGGAAGCGCTGAGCACGCTCGCTCGGCCATGGTGGCACTCGAAGACGTCCCGCCGGGCCCACCGAGCCTTCGGGCGCACTTCGGGCGGGACCGGATTGCGGCCATGGGCGCTCGCGCGATCCGCCTTCCGGCAGTGCAGGATCGACTGAATTTGCATCTGGCGCGGAAATCAACTCGAGTCCCAAGTAGACTGTCGCCGCCGGATCGGTCGCGTTCATGACGGACTGCTGCGGCAGGACACCCATTAGGACACGCCCCGGTACCGTGATGCAAAACATCACAATTGACGACAAGACGCCCCCTCTGCGCTCCGACGAGGGTCTCATCCGCAAGACCGAGCTGATCATCAGCGCTGTACTGCGAAGTGGAGTGCTCCTGAGCGTCGCGGTGATACTCGCCGGTGTTTGCTATTACTACGTGCTGCGCCTGCTCGGCCGGGCCCCTCCCACAACCTTTCCGGACACGTTGGCGGAGGTGAGCACGGGTCTCCGGGCAGCCGAGCCGATGGCGATCGTGACCGGGGGCCTCCTCATCCTGCTCGCCACGCCGGTGCTGCGGGTCATCGTCTCTATCGTCGCCTTTGCGATCGAGAGGGATCGCACCTACGTGATCATCACCACGATCGTTCTGGCAATCCTGCTTTTCAGTATCTTCGGGATCGGGCCCTATCTCGGCCGGCCGGGTATGACGGACATGCCGAACAATACGTTCGGTGTCCTGCTCTTCATCGGGCTGAGCAGCGTGATTGCCGGCTTCATCGGCGCACTCGCGGGCCTCGGTGGCGGCGTGTTTATCGTGCCGATCCTGACGCTAATCTTTCACGTGTCTTTCGCCACCGCCATCGGCGCCTCCATCGTGTCGGTGATCGCCACCTCCTCAGGCGCGGCGGCGGCCTATGTGCGGGATCGAATGACCAATCTTAGAGTCGGCATGTTTCTCGAGATCGCCACGACGGCGGGAGCGGTTTGCGGCGCCCTGCTGTCATCCGCGCTCAATGATATGGTGCTGTTCATCGTCTTTGGCGTGATCCTGCTGATCTCGGCGATACCGCTCGTATTGCGGCTCAGCGAGGAATTGCCGCGGGGTGTGGAGAACCACAAATGGGCCGCGTGGCTGAGATTGCCCGGTACCTACTCGGACCTGCGCACGCACCAGGACGTCGCCTACCACGTCGCGCATGTCCGCACGGGCTTCGGCATGATGTACGTGGCCGGACTGATTTCCGGCCTGCTCGGCATCGGCAGCGGCACTTTCAAGGTGCTTGCGATGGACACCGCGATGCGGCTCCCGATGAAGGTCTCGACCACCACCAGCAACTTCATGATCGGCGTGACGGCCGCGGCATCGGCCGGGATCTTCTTCCAACGCGGCGACATGGACCCGATGATCGCCGCACCGGTGGCGATCGGGGTGCTCGGCGGCTCCATGTTCGGCGCGAAGACGCTCAACCGCCTATCGAACGTGCACCTGAAAAAGGTTTTCGTGCCGATGATCGTGCTGGTGGCGCTCAGCATGCTGGCCCGCGGTCTCGGCCTGCTGTAGCGGCGGGGCGGGGCTGCCCATCAGCGATGCATCAGGAGCGGCAGCGAGCTCGAGCTTATCAGCCGGCTCGACGTGCCCGCCACGAGCCAATTCAAGATCTCGCCACGCCGGTAAGCACCCATGACGAGCCCGTCAGCCCGGTAGGCGGCGGCCGCCTCGAGCAGCACGGCCGCCGTCCGTCGCCCTTCGGAGGCGATCCCCCGATAGGTGGCCCCGGCGGCGATCCGTGCAATGGCGGCGCGCGCCCCATCGAGAACGCCATCCTCCGGATCGATCGTCACCGCCTCAACCTGCTCAGCCGCGGCGAGGAACGGCTTGAAGGAAGCGAGGGCGCGACGCAGCGGCGGGACATCCCGCCAACCGACCATCAACCGTCGACCGAAGCCGCCGTTCCAAGCGGGCGGCACCATCACCACGGGATGACGTGTGCGCAATAGCGCCGCTCGGAGCGCTTCGCGATGTCCGATGGGCTGAGTATGCGGCGCAGCGAGTACGACCATGCTCGCCGTGGTGCGATAGTGCCGCATCATCCGCCATTGATCGCTTTTGTAGAGATCGAATTCGGCTGAAATGCCCGTGGTCCGTGTCCATTCCGCAACGATGTCCCGCAGCTTCTCCGTTTCCGCCCGCTCGCGCTCGGCCAGATGCTCGACCTCGTATTCCGAAAGCTGTTCCTGCGACGGCAAAAGGATCGATCGCGGACCGATCTCCGTATGCGCAAGCCGCAGCTTCTGGCCGAGGCGCTCGCTCATCGCCGCGGCGATACGCAAGCACTGCGTCGCCCCGGTCGTGGACGCAAGCACCACCAGGATGAATTTGGATTCCATGATCGGCACCTCGGGGGCTGAGCCACACTCGGGACTACACAGACCCATTTTATCGCGAGGGAGGCTGCGATGCGCGCCGGCGCCTGCCGGCACCGAGCCATCGCATTGCGGACGCGACGGAATCTGATTTGACTTTTTGCGCCCGTTCCCGCTGCTGGACTATCGGCCGCGCGAGCCGCCGAAGACACCCGGCGTGACCTCCGCACCCAGGCCGGTCCGGACCAGACCCGAGGAGCGATGTCTCGGTGCTTGAGCGCACTCGAATCGACGGCCGATCGCACGACGCAGAATGCCGCCGCGGCGCGATACCCCCCTCACTTCCGGGTGATCGCCAGGGCCGGCGGCCTGGCCGGGGAGCGGGCTCTGAATCGGCGGGCGCTGAGAGCGAACAGCCCCCCCCCAAAGCAGATCACGAATCTCGGCCGCCGCGGACCCGCGATGACGGGCAGCCTGGATCATGGGTGATGCGCTGGGCGCATCGCTCCAGAACGGAGCTCAGTGAAAATCCCGCGACCGGGTCATCAACTCACCCAGAAGCGAAGAGCGGTCGACCAGCCGCCGGGCAACGACGTGCATGACGCCTTCCTGGCGCTGCAGCTCACCGTGCACCTCGAGCAGCCGCGACTCGACCAGTGCGCGCCGGTACTCGTCGCCTACTCTCTCCCAGACGATGATGTTCACCTGCCCTGTCTCATCCTCCAACGTGAGGAAGGTCACTCCGCTCGCGGTACCCGGACGTTGACGCATCAAAACGATGCCTGCGGTGCGTACCGGCTTACCGTGCAGCATGCCAGCCAGATCTCGCGCGCTGAGCAGACGCTTGGCTTGCAGCGAATCACGCAGCAAGGCCAGCGGATGACGCCCCAGGGTAAGGCCCAGGGAGGCATAGTCGGCGACGATGCGCTCCCCTTCCGTGGGGGTCCTCAGGAGCGGGGTGGGCTCATGCGATGTCTCACGCGGCGCATCGATCAGAGCCGTCTCCAGCGGCAACGGTCGCTCCGTCCCGGCCACCTCCCAGAAAGCCAGGTGACGATTGCCGCTCAATGATGCAAACGCGCCAGCCGCCGCCAGCGCCTCGAGGTCGCCCCGATCGAGCGCGGCGCGGGCAGCCAGGTCCTGCACACTGACGAAAGCCTGCTGCCGGCGAGCCTCGACGAGGCGGTCCGCGCCGCTGCGTGAGAGGGATCTGACCAGGCGCAATCCCAATCGCAACGCGGGCCGGCCATCTTCCCTCCGCTCCAGGATGCAGTCCCAGACACTCACAGAGACATCGACCGGCCGCGCCTCCACTCCGTGCGCTCGCGCATCCCGAACGAGCTGCGCTGGCGCGTAGAACCCCATCGGCTGGCTGTTGAGCAGCGCCGCAGTGAACGCCGCAGGCTCATGGCACTTGAGCCAGGCGGAGTCGTATGCCAACAGGGCGAAGCTGGCCGAATGCGACTCCGGAAAGCCGTACTCCCCGAAGCCGAGCATCTGCCGATACAAGCGCTCCGCGAATTCCTCCGCGTAGCCGCGGGCTCTCATCCCGCCGATCAGCTTCCCCCGGAAATGCTCGATCCCGCCGCTGCGCTTCCACGCGCCCATGGCGCGGCGCAGCGCATCCGCCTCCCCTGGGGTGAAGCCTGCCGCCGCGATGGCGAGCTGCATCACCTGCTCCTGGAAGATCGGCACGCCGAGGGTGCGCTTCAACACCTCCTCGACCTCCGGGCCGGGATAGCTGACCGGCACTCCCGACTTCCGGCGCTTCAGGTACGGATGCACCATGTCGCCCTGGATGGGACCCGGGCGGACGATGGCCACCTCGATGACGAGGTCGTAGTAGCAGCGCGGCTGCAGGCGCGGCAGCATCGCCATCTGCGCGCGCGACTCGATCTGGAAGACCCCGATGGTGTCGGCGCGGCAGATCATCTCGTAGACCTCCGGCGCCTCCGCCGGCAGACCCCCGAGGGCATGCCGCGTGCCGCGGAAGGCGTTCACCAGGTCGAATGACTTGCGCAGCGCCGTCAGCATTCCCAACGCCAGCAAATCGACCTTGAGGAGGCCGAGGTCGTTGAGATCGTCCTTGTCCCACTGCACCACGGTGCGTCCCTCCATGGTTGCGTTCTCGATGGGCACCAGCTCCTCGAGCGCTCCCTCCGAGATCACGAACCCGCCGACGTGCTGGGAAAGATGCCGCGGGAAGCCCGGGAAGGCGACCAGCTCCTGCGCCAGCGGCAGCATCCGCGCGAGAACGGAGCCTTCGGGATCGAAGCCCGCCTCCCGCAGCCGCTCGCGCATCACCTCGCTCCCGTCCCACCACTGCAGGACCTTGGTGAGCCGCCCGCACTCCTCGGGATCCAGACCGAAGACCTTGCCGAGATCGCGCAGCGCGCTCTTCGGCCGGTACATGATCACGGTGGCCGCGATCGCGGCCCGCTCCCGGCCGTACTTCCCGTAGACGTATTGGATGACTTCCTCCCGCCGCTCGTGCTCGAAGTCGATATCGATGTCTGGCGGCTCGTTGCGCTCGCGGGAGATGAAGCGCTCGAAGAGGAGCGATGCGCCGCGCAGCGGGTCGACCGAGGTGACTCCCAGGCAGTAGCACACGCGGGAGTTGGCGGCGGAGCCCCTGCCCTGGCACAGGATCCCCTTGCTGCGGGCGTAGGCGACGATGTCATGAACGGTCAGAAAGTAACGCTCGTAGCGCAGCTCCGCGATGAGGGCGAGCTCGTGCTCGATGGCAGCGCTCTCGCCGGGCGGCACGCCTTGCGGCCAGCGCCAACGAGCCCCCGTCTCGGTGAGCTTGCGCAGGTGACTCGTCGCAGTCTCACCGGCAGGCACGAGCTCATGCGGATACTCGTACCGCAGCTCCTCCAGGGAGAAGGCGCACCGCCTGGCGATGGCCACCGTCTCCTCGAGCAGCTCGCGCGGGTAGAGCTTCACGAGCCGCTCGCGCTCGCGCAGATACCGCTCGCCATTGGGGTAGAGCTTCCTGCCGGCCTCCCGGATGGGCACGCTGTGTCGGATCGCGGTAACCGCATCCTGAAGCCTGCGGCGCGCGCGCACGTGCATGTGGACATCGCCGCTCGCCACCAGCGGCAACCGAGCATCGCGGCCCATCCGTTGCAGCATCTGCAGGCGCTCGCGATCCATTCCGTCACGAAGCGACTCGACGGCGATCCACAGCCTGTCCCGGAAGCGCTCCCCGAGCCAGCGCGCGTCCTCCAGGCGCGCCTCTTCGGAAGACGGGTGCTCGGGCAGCCAGAGAAGGAGACAGTGCTCGAGCCCGTTCTCCTCCAGGTCCACGCGTGTCAGTGAATATCCGCCCTTTTGCGCGGCACGCCGGCCGCGGGTGATGAGACGGCAGAGCCGCCCATAACCGCGCCGGTCGGTGGCGAGCGCCACGAGCTTCATGCCGCAGGCGAGGCGCAGCTCCGAGCCGATGATGAGCTTGAGCTGCTGCCCCTTCGCCGCCACGTGGGCGCGCACGACACCGGCGACGGAGCACTCGTCCGTAATGGCGAGCGCCTCGTAGCCCAGATCGACCGCCTGCCCCACGAGCTCATGCGGATGCGAGGCCCCGCGCAGGAAAGTGAAGTTGCTCAGGCAGTGAAGCTCGGCGTAAGGAATTCCTTTTTTCAACCAAATACTCCATGAAGAAACCATCGGTGCGGCGGCTCGCGCTCGCGGAACACCCAAAGCCGTGCACCGCGAGCATCGACCGCGGTGTAGTAATCGCGCGCGATCTCCCCGCCATCCCACCAACCGGTCTCGATCCGCTCCGCCTCGCCGAGCAGCCGCAGAGCCCCACGACGCCGCGGCAGCCCGTCCCGCTCGCTGAGTTGCCGCGGAACTGGCAGCAGCCAGAGAGGGCGAGCCGCGATAGCGGCGAGCGCCCGCGCGGGATCGCGCGGGCCGGGTGCTCTGCCGCCAGGGATGGCCAGTGGCACGGCCCGGCGAGCGCCCACGCAGGACGGGTGGGCTGGGTGCCCTGCCCCCAGGGATGGGCATTGCGACTCGCTTGAGCGAGCCATTGGCTCCCCAACCCTCCACGCCGCCTCCGGCCGATGATCCTCAATGACCTGAAGGCCATACACCGCCTCCGGCCCGAGCCGCGCCCGCAATCTCTCGATGAGCTGCGGCGCCTGCGCGGCGCCGCCGCCGCCCTGCTCCCCGGGCTGCCAGAGCCCCCCTGAGGACAGGACGCGCGATATCAGCGGTCCCGAGCGCAATTCGCAGGCGCGCACCGGCTCCGGCAAAGCGAGCGCGCTCAAGCGCTCTGCGAGCAGCGCGGCAAGCTGCCCCGGATCGGCCAGCGGCGCGGCGAGCCGCAGCACACAGCGGGTCGGCGACGCGGCGCGATGCCAGAGGCGGTATTCGAGCGTCGACACTGCGCACTGGCGCGCCTCCAGGAACTCACCGAGCTCCGCGAGCAGCGGCTCGAGCACCGCAAGGAGAGCCGCATGGCTTTCCATCTCATGGATCAGATCGCGGCGGCGACGGAAGCGGGCGCGCACCTCGAAGCGGCTCTTGAGATCGCTCGCGCGGCCGACCAGCCGATCCAGT
>JAKBCR010000333.1 GCA_021807675.1 Pseudomonadota bacterium | reverse complement strand
CGGCGTGTCGCCGTTCACTTCGACGGCGCCGGTGACTCCGGACAGATCGAGAGCATCGACGCGACGGCCCCAGACGAAACCGCCGCCGAATTGCCCGACGGCACCATCGAGATCCGCACCCCGCTCTGGGACGGAAGCGGCGTGCAGACCGAGACCATGCCGGTGCGCGACGCCATCGAGAAGCTGGCCTACGACTTTCTCGAAGAGGTGCATGACGGCTGGGAGAACGAAGACGGCGCCTATGGCGAATTCGTCTTCGACGTCGGCGAGCGCACCATCCGACTCGAATACAACGAGCGCGTGATGACGACCTCCTACTCCGAACACGAGTTCTGACGGAGGCGACGATGGCTCACCCGTATCATCACGCGCTGTCCTCGGCGCGCCTCTGGGGAGGGACCGCGGACGACTACCTGCCGCTGCACGCCTGGTTCGACGAGTCGAAGATGCTGACGGCAGATTTCCGACATCGAGCATTGCGCCACCACTCGGAAGGCATGTTCATGGCCGAGCGGTTCTTTGGCTCGATCATCACCATCTCGACCGGGCGCGTTGTGCCGCTGCGGTCGATCGGCGAGCAGCATGTCCGCGAGGACCTCGGCTTCATCCCGAGCTTCGCCGACTGGGTCCGCCGCATCCGCCCCGAACCGTGGATGGGCCGCGCCCAGCCGATCCATCGGGACGTTGATCCGTTCGCGGCGATCACCTGACGTGACCTCGATCCCGACGGCACATCACGCGATCACAGCGCCCTCGGCCGCGGCGAGCGCGCCCTCCAGATAGCCACCGAATTCGGGGGCCATTTCCGCGTCGGCGAGGGTAATCCGTTCGCCCCACGGCGCCGGCAGCGCGATCGGGCAATAGTCCGGATGCGCGTTGCCGTTGGCCTGGTCGGCTTCGGTCGCGGTGAAGGGATCGGTTGCCCAGTCCTGGATGATGACCTCGCGCGGCCGTGCGGCCTCGGCGCCGAACAGAATGCCGATCTGGCGGGCGACCAGCCCCGCCGCGTGCACGGCCCGCGCGATGCGGGGCTGGATGGCGGGCCAGACTAGACCCAGGCGGGGCCGAGTTCGTCGGCGCCGGCCTCGGTGTGATGGCTCAGCACCCGCTCGCCGATGCGCGCCCGGGCTTCCAGCACCACCACCTCGGCGCCGCGCCCCGCCGTCGCCCGCGCCAGCGCCAGACCGCAGAGGCCGGCGCCGATGACGATCAGATCGGGCATCTGGTTAGCCGAGATGGCCGGTCTCGCGGTAGAGCAGCACGCCGTCCTGGTTTGCCAGCGTCAGGCGGCTGCCGGCATGGCCAGGGGCAAGGCGCAGGGCGCAGGGCGCAGGGCGCAGCATCACCACCCGCTCGCATGGCGCCTCGAACAACTCGGCCTCGTGCCGGCCCTGGCCGAAATCGCGCCAAAGCCCCGGATCGCGCGTGTCGAGGCGGATCGCCTCAGTCCTCTTCGGCGGCATCTGGCGGAGCTTGACGAGGACCACCGCGCCCGGGACGCTTGCCGGCGTGTGGTGTTAAGGAACCTCTAATCAACTTTCTCTCGACCTGATCACGGAACATCTCGTAGAATCCCCACCTGGATCGGGATGGCACACGAGGGATGCCGCAAGCGCCGTTGGCGACGGCGGGGTTCGAGCGTTACAGCAAACCGACCCGGCGCGCGGCCTTCGTGGCGGTAATGGACCGTGTGGTTCCCTGGCGGGAGTTGTACGCCGTCATCGATCCCGGGTATCCGAAGCGCGGCAAAAGTCGCGCGCCGGTCGGCTTGGAGCGGATGTTGAGCATCTGCTTCCTGCAGCGGCAGTTCAACCTGTCCGGCTCCGGAGCGGAGGAGGCGCTGCATGACAGCCTCTGACCAAGCGTGCTTATCTGCGTCCTATCCGACCACTACCCGTCAGCGACCCGGGAGAATATGGTAAGCTTGAAGCCGAGGGTGGTGGGGAAGATTGCTGGGGCACTAACGGGAGCGTGCCGCGAATGGCACGGAGAAGACAATTGACTATTATCAGACCGTTGGATCCAACCTTCCGATTTGTCGTAGACGTGCAGGGTAACGACTTGGTGGTTAGCAATGTCGTCTGCACCTGGTTTGGAGGGCCTCACGACAAAAGCGACGATGGCAGTACCGCCAGCGGAATTTCAACGCGTGATCACCCGAATCTCGTCGGGTGCGCACTGCCAATGAATGGATGCCATTCTAGACTAACTGATGGGAGCCCGCTGCCACGGCTCCCCTGGTGGACACTGGTTAACGTTACTAATCTGTCGACAGGGGACACGGCCTCAGTGCCCTTGATCGACTTGGGTCCATCGAAGTATGCGCGCTCCCACGCGGCAATCGATCTCACCGAGGCGGCGTTCCGACTTCTCGGGGGAGACCTGAAAGTGGGATCAATGCGCGTCGATTTCTCCGTAGCAGGCGGGGCTCAGTATCTTCCGACTGAAGTACGACTTCAAGATGACGCCGCACCTCTGGTCGGCGGTTCGGCCGACTTATCGCCGGGTCATTGGATCTTCGCCCAGTCCAGTGGTGCTATGTTCCACAGGGTCGGCACATCCGTCAGACTGCTCGCCCTAGGTTATTCTGGGACTGGTGATGGAAAGAACGACCCTGATGAGCAATGTGAGCGCGATCACGGCCCGATTCCTCGCGGCCGATATACTATCGAGGCACCGACGACGTTCAATCATATGAGTTTCTGTCTGCCGTTGCGACCAGATCCAAACAATGAAATGTGCGGGCGGTCTGGTTTCTTGATCCACGATGGAGTATTTTACGGCCCGACTGGCAACTCGTCACTTGGTTGTATTTGTCTCCCCGAGCCAGCTCGGAAGGTAATCTGGGAGTCCGGTGATCGAACACTAGAGGTCTTGCGAGAAGGTCCTGACGGAACGTATGTACCTTCGGTACCACAAATCTCGTAATTTGGAGGTGTCTTATTTGATCTCGTTGGCTGCCAACCGGCCCCCATTGATCGGTCCGGGCGGAACGTTAGTTTATATTGGGGTTGGACTTGTGCCACCCTACGCCTCCGCCCGCAACGACACGTTGCCGTGGCGGCTCTTGCATGCCTGAGCGGAGGAAGCCGCACGGCTCCGGGAGGCTGGCCGCTGTAGGACGACACCCCGGCGGACAGGTACGGCAGGCGTCCTGACACAGCGCCCGCGATGAGGCGGTGGGGTGCCCAGGTTACATGTGGGCCTATTGCTTCTTCCCGTTGATAGCATTGGTGATCGCTGCCGCGAGACCCGAAAGATTCTGCTTGGAAAGCGCGTCGACAACAATCTTGTCGAAGAACCCAGGCTGCCCGCTTTCCGTGACCATGGCATAGGCATTGTACGAGGCCATATGCCCCGGAGGGGATAACGTGGACGCCGGCACGATCCGAAGCTGGTCCGCGAACGGATCCTGCTTTCCCTGGGCTATCCCGCCTCTCAGAACCCCGAACACGGAATCATTGGGAGTTTCAATGTAGGTCCCGCGCTTCATTTGTCCGAGGTCAAAGGGCAACGCCACCGCCGTCTGCTTGAAGTCGCTCGCCGTTGGCGGGTTGCCGGTGTTTACAGGATTGGTCGCAAAAGACAACAAGATCCCGATGTCCTTCTTTCCAGACCAGCCTGGATTGGGCGCGGCCGTGTCGTCAAATTGGGCCAGGACGGGCTCAAACAGAAGGTATTGCTCGGTCGAATCCAGCCCGACCGCAATCTCCACGTACAGAGAAGGATAGTCGGCGAAGCCGAGTGCGCGCATGTCCGTTGCGTAGAGAAGTCCCTTGTGGTCGTAGGGGTACGAAGACGACCATGGACCGAGCATGCCGCGCGCTATGACAAGACAGGTGCTTGTGTTCGTCGCTGGACCCGCTCCGTAGGCGACGTACGATGCCGTGAGATCGCTCTGGGCCTTGGCAATCGAACTCTGCACCGCATCCGCGGCCGCGTTCACCAACATGGAGACGGCCGCAGCCGCTACCACCGGAATGGCCACCTGGGGCTCTGCTCG
>JAKBCR010000084.1 GCA_021807675.1 Pseudomonadota bacterium | reverse complement strand
CGGAGTGTCCTCGAGACGTAGATCTTGGCCATGCGCGAACTGATCTTCATTTCGCGTCCCACATCCTCGAATGGCATGCCGCGCACGATACGAAGCAGGAATGCGTCGTAGCACCTGGGCGGGAGTCGCTGGACGGTCCGGCAGACGAGCGCCAGCTCTTCTTGCGCCTCCGCGGTGATCTCGGCAGACGGCATGAACCGCTCTTCATCGGTCAAGTGAGTCTGTGCAAGCCGGCGCCGTGTTTGGAGACTCCGTGCCCGATCCGCAGCGACATTCATCGCGCTGCGCCACAAGTAGCGGTCTAGCGATTGGATTGCGTCACGACGTTCAACCGAGAGGATTCGAACATAGGCCTCTTGAAGGATGTCTTCTGCTTCGCTCAGCGAACCGGCACGTCTGGCGAGAAAGCGCAGAAGTGGTCCATGCTGCCGCCGTGCGGCATTCGCTAATGCTTCGGAGCGCGTGCCGCCATCTGGGCAACTCGAGGGTTTCTCGTGGGGCTGGACCGGCGCGAGACTCCGGTCGCACGGTTCGCTCGATTGAGTGCCCATTTGTTCGGTTACCTCTTCGAACTCATAAAGTGCTCGGTGGCCGATGCGCGGTTCGTCGCGACGACGAGGACGCGCGCCGTTGTGAGGGGCAGCAAGCCGAGTCGAGACCGGTGTAGGCGGCGCGAAGCAGGCCGAGGGCATGGCGGAGAGCGACTTCGTCATCCCCGATGCCGGAGGCGTCACGGCCCGCCAACGAGCGGTGCACGACGGTGACGAGGGAAATCGCGTCAGACAGCTCGCCGAGGAGGAGCGATAGAGCCACGTACGCCGTTGCGGCCGATCGATTGGCGGGCGTCTGTCGCGATCGCTGCGACTTTGTGGTTTGCCGCTCAGGCGCTGTCTTTGGCGATGTCAGCCGGTTTTTGATGCGGGTACCCATAGCTGCGCTTAGGTGATACGAAAATCGTATCAACCGAGCGAGACCATAGCACTGATACGGATTTCGTATCAATAGGGGCGATACGGTATTAGGAGCGCCTCGTTCGGTCGTCGAGGCTGCTATGAAGTATTCCGCCCGCCAAAGGGCAGTCGCCGCCGCGCTTCGCAAAGCACGTGAAGCGGCGGGACTTTCCCAGCGGCAGCTCTCGGAGAGGCTTCAGCAGCCGCCGAACTGGATCCAGCGAATCGAGTCCCTGGAGCGGCGCGTGGATGTGGCGGAATTCATTGCCATAGCAAAGGCGCTAGGCGCCGACCCGGCGGAGCTGTTCCAGGACGCACTGGGCAGCTGATTCCGGCCCGCTGCGACGTCATGCCGCCTGGGACGTTCCACCCGGTCGGTGGGTCGCTTCGAGCGTGGCGCAGTCGCCTTGGGATTGCCCATACCGGTGCGTGCACGTGCGTTCCCGGGCAGAGAATCCGGATCTCGCCATAGCCCGGGTATCCATTGAATGACTGCCGACATCGATCGCGGCGCGTGCGACGCGGTAGTCCCGCTGCTGAAAGGGACCGGCGGCATGGATCAGAATTTCGGGGCCGGACCATCTCAGATCATTGGCGAATTCCAGGCTTTGGGTGTCAATCCTCAGCGCCTGACCCCCGCGATTTCCGAGCTGCGGGGCCAACTGCAATGCCTCGGCTTCCCTCTGGCTGCGGAAGGGCATCGGGGTGCTGTTCATCGCGCTGGGTCTACGGATCGCGGCCGAGAGGATCTGGTCAGGTCCCCGGCCGTCACATTCGCACCCCCGCCATCCGTCATAGGGGTGAGGAGGTGACCATGAAATACGTACTGCTGATCTTCCACGGGCCCACTCCGCCGATGCCGGGCTCGGATCGCTGGAAGGCCCTGCCCGAGGCGGAGCAGAAGGCGATCTACGCGGACTACGCGGCACTCGGCAAGACCCCAGGGGTCACGCCGGGATTGCCCCTGGGGCTGCCCAAGGACGCCAAGACTGTCCGGGTCCGAGGCGGAGAGGCTGAGGTCCAGAACGGAACGTATCTTCGCGAATGCGCCGGCGGGTACCTGGTGCTGGCGGCCGAGAACATGGACGCCGCAGTCGCGCTCGCTGCCCGGATCCCGGCGGCCCGCCTGGGTGGGGCGATTGAGATTCGGCCGGCTGAGCAATACTGGTAGGTGCCTGAGCAGGGGACCCGGAGCGCAAACGCGAGGGCGCGGATGGACGACGATTGGCTGGCAGAGCAGTTCGATGCGAACCGGACCCGGCTACGGGCAGTGGCCTACCGCATGCTGGGCTCGGTCAGCGAGGCCGATGATGCGGTGCAGGAGACTTGGCTGAAGCTCAGCCGATCGGACTCCGAGAGCGTGCAGAACCTCGGCGGATGGCTGACGACGGCTCTGGCCCGGGTATGCCTCGACATGCTGCGCACGCGTCGCTCGCGGCGGGAGGATTCACTGGAGACCGCTCCCGAGGCGCCTGGCGAGAGCAGTCCAGAAGAGGATCTTGCGCTGGCCGATGCGACGGGCTCTGCGCTGATGGTCGTCCTCGAGACGCTGGTGCCGGCGGAGCGGGTGGCCTTCGTCCTGCACGACCTGTTCGACCTCTCATTCGAGGACATTGGTCGCATCCTGGAGCGGACCCCTGTGGCGGCCCGGCAGCTTGCCAGCCGCGCAAGGCGCCGGGTGCGGGGAACGGAAGCCCCTCCCGCCGACTTGGCGCGGCACCGTGAGCTGGTCGAGGCATTTCTCGCGGCATCGCGGGACGGGGATTTCGATCGCCTGCTCGCGGTGCTGTCCCCTGATGTCGTGCTCCGAGCCGACCAGCTGGCGGTAACCACGGCGGCAGCCCGGCAGCGCCACGGCGCCCCCGATCTGGTTCCGGAACTCCGAGGCGCAGAGGCAGTCGCGACGGTCTTCAAGGGCCGGGCGCAGGGCGCAGTATCGGCGCTCATCGACGGTGAGCCCGGGGCGGTCTGGGCGCCGGGGGGGCAGGTCCGGGCCGCATTCCTGTTCACCCTGGAAGGGGGGCAGATCGCAGCGCTCGACATCGTCACCGAACCGGGGAACCTAACCGAACTGGACGTCAGAATCGAATGACTGGGGAGCCCCTGCCGCGACGGCTCCTGGCTGCTGGCCGAGGTGGTTCGGGGCTGCGGGCGACAGTCATCACGCCTCTGTCTGTCGACCGTACCCGATGTCGTCGCGTGAGGTGAAGTCGAGTTTCGCCGAATTTTCGGTGAAATGCAGGATAGCCTGACGGCGGCTTTTGTCACACGATGTCGGCTATGGCAGCGGATGCGTTCATTCAGTGTCGTGTCACCCCGGAGACGAAGGCGTTCATCCGGGCGCTCGCCGATCGGGAGCGGATTACGGAATCGGTGCTCGTGCGGCAGCTGCTCGAGGTCGTGCTGCGCACGTCAGCAGTTCGAGCAATTCCGCGCGCGGACGAGGAGCCGAGATCGAATCGGGACGTCCGACTGTACGTGCGATTGGACCCGAGCGATCGGCTACTCCTGAAGGAGCGGGCGGCGACGCGGTGTGTGCCACCGGCCACCTATGTCGCTGCACTCGTGCGCTCGCATCTGAGGGGAATCGCACCTCTCCTAAAGGAAGAACGGCGCACGCTCGACAGCGTAGTGGCGCAGCTCACCGCCGTCGGTCGGAACCTGAACCAGATGACGCGGGCCCTGAATCGCGGTCAGAGCGCGGCTCCACGCCGAGAGGAAGTCCAGGCAATGTTGCGGGTGTGCGGCGCATTACGCGATCACGTGAAGGCGCTACTCGCTGCCAATGAGAAGAGCTGGGACCAGGGGTATGCCGAGACGGCCCATTAGCGTTGCCGGCGTGCCGCTGCTCGATATTGGTTCCTACGCGCGAAGGGGGCCGGGACGGCGAGACCGCTTGTCGCCGGCGGAGATCGACCTGATCGCAAGAACCGTCCGGCGGACGCCAGAAGTTATGGTCAAAGTGCTGAGCCGGGGCGGCCAAGATCTCAAGGCCGTACGCCGTCACATTGATTACCTGCGCGACCGGGAGGAGGGAGAGCTTGCAATCGAGACCGACGACGGCGAGCGGCTCACGGGTGCTGGCGTGGCGAAGAGCCTTACCGAGGACTGGAATCTCGATCTTCAGGAGCATCGGCATCGCTGGGATCTCGACGGGCGAGGTCACCCCTCGACGAAGCTCGTGCACAAACTGATGTTCTCGATGCCGGCGGGCACGCCGCCACAGAAGGTGCTCGAGGCAGTGAAGAACTTCGCGCGGGAGGAGTTCGCGCTCAAGCATCGCTACGCGATGGTCCTGCATACGGACGAGCCCCATCCGCACGTGCACATGGTCGTCCGGGCGGTGAGTGAGCAGGGCGAACGGCTGAACATCCGGAAAGCGACGCTGCGGGTGTGGCGGCGGGAATTCGCTAGACACCTGCGCAACGAAGGTATTGCGGCGAATGCCACGGAGCGCGCGGTGCGGGGCGAGACCGACGCACGGAAATGCGACGGAATCTACCGGGCGAGCCTTCGCGGCGAATCCACGCATATCAGTACCCGCGCCGAAGCAGTAGCTCGCGAGTTAGCCAACGGCGGATTGCAGATTGAGCCAGGGAAAGTGGGCATTCTTCGTACCCGAAACGAGATACGCCGTGCATGGAAATTGATGGGTGAACTCTTGGTCCGGCAGCAGCAACCAGACCTGGCTCACCAGGTCTGGCGGTTTGCTGACAGCATGCCGCCACCCTTGACCGAGAAAGAGGTGATCGCTGCCCACATGCGTAGTCGTGCTGAGGAGTACGCGAAACTAGGCCGCGATCCACACAGCCAGTGAGCATCCTGTTCCCCGCCGAATATGGTACCGTACGCGCGCGGTGTACGGGCGTGCGGGCGTGCAGCAAGGGCCCTCTGCACCATAGGACGGATCATGGCGAGAGGCGATCAACTCAAGGCACTGCTGGCTTCCTACCTCGAGGGGAACGAGGCGCAGTTCTATTCCGTGGCGATGCAGCTCGCGGCGGATGAGGCGCGCAAGGGCCACGGACGGCTGGCCGAGGAGCTGCGCGAACTGATCGACCGAACCAAGGTGGCTCGCAAGCGGCCGCCGCTCGAGCCCCCGACGCCCATCGGACGTCCCCGGGGAGAGCTCGCACAACTGCTGCGGGTGGCTTACCCCAAGGCGCGGCTCGCCGATCTCATCGTGTCCGAGCGCGTCGAGCAGGCACTGCGTCGCATCGTCAAGGAGCAGCGTCATCTCACCAAGCTCTTAGAGCATGGGCTGTCCCCGCGGCGCAAGATTCTGCTTGTGGGATCTCCGGGTACGGGTAAGACGCTCACCGCCTCCGCCCTCGCTGGCGAGCTGGGTCTGCCGCTCTTTGCCGTGCGCTTGGACGCACTCCTCACCAGATTTATGGGTGAGACGGCGGCGAAGCTTAGACAGATTTTCGATGCCTCGCACAGTGCGCGCGGCGTGTATTTCTTCGATGAGTTTGATGCCATCGGCAGCCAACGCGTTTCACCCAATGACATCGGAGAAGTGCGAAGGATCTTGAATAGCTTCCTCGTGATGATCGAGGAGGACACGTCCCACAGTCTGATTCTCGCGGCGACCAATCACCCGCAGATCTTGGATGACGCGCTCTTTCGGCGGTTCGACGACGTGATCGAGTACGAGTTGCCGCAACCCTCGCAGATCGTGCAGATCTTGGAGAGCCGCTTAGGCCGATTTGCGCCGCCGAATCTTGATGTCAGGGCGCTCGCCACGACGGCCGAGGGCTTGAGTCACGCCGAAATCACACGCGCCGCGGAGGAGGCGGTCAAGAACGCCGTGATGCACGATCACGATCATGTCTCGCCCGAGGAGCTGGAAGGACTTCTGCAACGTCGCCCGCCCAGGACGTGGCGCCCTCAACGATAACAAGGAAGAGTTCAACGTATGGCGAATGGACCGGGGGGACATCGCCCACATTTCCTGATTGAAGGCACAGGCGAGACCCACGCCTTCAGCTCTCCACGTCAGGGCCGAGGTGCCGGCCCCGTGCCGCCGCGCGATCGCCCGGCGCACGCACAGGCGTTGCGCGCCGAGATTGCGCAAGCCATCGCGACCGAAGAGGCGGATGCGCCGACGCGCCTGCAACTGGAATTTCAGAGCTTCGAGGGCATCGAGCTTGCGACGGAGAGCCTAGCGCGCGACCGCTCCGGAATCGAATTATTGAATGTCCGGCAGGAGGGAACACGCACCTTCGCGACCATCTCGGTTCCCGCCGGCAAGATGGCCCATTTTGACAAGCTGATCGCCGACTACCTGGCCGAGCGCCGGAAGAATAACGGCGATGCGATGGATCACCAGAAACTAGTCGATGCCATCGAACACATCCGTGCGGCCAAAGTCCGGGCGCTCTGGACCGATGAAACCGAGCTCTTACCGGCGACCCCCGACACTCCCATCCAGTGGGAAGTGTGGTTGCCGGTTCGAGATCAGCGTGAGGCCGTGATCGATGCATTCCGCCAGGCCGCGCAGGCCGTCGGGTGGGAGGTCTCTCAGCATATGGTGATCTTTCCGGAGCGCAGCGTGCTGGTGGCGATAGGAACGCAGGCGCAGCTCGAGAGTTCGAACCTCTTGCTCTCGCTCATTGCGGAGCTGCGACGCGCCAAAGAGAGCGCTGCCTTCTTCGACGAACTGCCTGGTGCTGAGCAGGCCGCCTGGGTCGATGAGCTCCTCGCGCGCATCCAACTCGCGCCGGCAGCCGCGCCCTACATTTGTGTTCTTGATACGGGCGTCAACCGCGGTCACCGATTACTCAAGAATTCACTGGCCGAGCAAGACCTTCATACGGTCGACCCTGATTGGACGAGCGCGGATGAGGATGGTCATGGGACAGAACTGGCCGGCATCGCCCTTTTTGGGGATCTCACGCCGGTGCTTGTGGCCGAAGGGCCTGTCGTGCTGCCTGCGCGCCTTGAATCGGTCAAGCTGCTGCGCGAGTCGGGCGACAACGAGGGCGAGCCCTATGGGGCACTCACCACTGAGGCTGTGGCGCGTGCTGAGAGTGTTGCCCCGGAGCGGTCTCGAGTCTTTAATCTCGCGGTTGCGGCGACCGATACACGCGATCGAGGACGGCCCTCGTCATGGTCGGCAGCCCTCGACGCACTGGCATTTGATTCGGCTGCCGATGGCGCTCGGCCCCGTCTTTTTGTGGTCTCGAGCGGCAACTGCCAGGACTCGCAGGCGTGGCTCACACACCCGGCGCACCTCGCGACCGAAAGCATCCATGATCCCGCACAGAGTTGGAACGCGCTCACGGTGGGCGCAAGCACTCACAAAATCCATATTACGGAAGCGGACGCCCAGCATTACCAACCGATTGCCGTTGCCGGTAGCCTGAGCCCTTTCTCGTCGAGCTCTGCCACCTGGCGGCGCAGAGGCACGCCGTGGAAGCCAGACGTGGTGTTTGAAGGCGGCAATGCCGGGCGCGACGGAGATTTCGCGTCGAATTTTGCCAGTCTTTCGCTACTTACCACTTACTATGAACCGTTGCTGCGTGACTTCACCCACACGAATGCGACGAGTGCCGCTACAGCGCATGTGGCACACCTGGGCGCCCATCTCGCGGGACAGTATCCCGCGTTTTGGCCGGAGACGCTGCGCGCCCTGATCGTCCATTCGGCACGTTGGACAGATCAGATGCGGACCGAGTTTTATATCGGACCCAACGAAACCGCGCGGCGCACGAACCTGCTCCGCCATTGTGGCTACGGATTACCGAGCTTGGAGCGTGCGCTGTGGAGCGCTGCGGACTCCTTGACGCTCATCGTCCAGGACGAACTGCAGCCCTTCGAGAAGACTCCCAAGGGCGTGAAGTCACGCGACATGCGATTGCACAGCCTGCCATGGCCCCGTCAAACGCTGTTGGAGCTGGGCGATTTGGCGGTACGGCTGCGAGTGACCCTCTCGTATTTCGTGGAACCCAATCCCGGCGAGCGGGGAGAGGCGGACCAATACGCCTATCACTCCCACGCACTGCGCTTCGAGGTTCGCCGTGCCGGCGAGACAGCCCCGGCATTCTTGGCGCGAATCAATCGCCTGGCGCGCGATGAGGAGTACGGGACGCACACCGTCAGCGGCGACACGCACTGGGCGCTCGGCGATCAGCTGCGCCGGCGAGGATCACTGCATTCAGATGTGTGGAGCGGTACGGCGGCGGATCTTGCGGATCGAGGCGTCTTGGGCATCTACCCGGCGATTGGCTGGTGGCGACGACGAACACGGCTGCAGCGCTATGACCGAAGCGCGCGCTACGCGCTCGTGGTCTCAATCGAGGCGCCGGAAGCGCCCGTCGATCTATACGCCCTCTTGGCCGCACAGATCGGCGTCGACGTCCCGGTTTGAAAGGGTCCAGTGAAAGGAGGCGACCCAGTAACTGGCTTTGCTGAGCGGCGTTTCGCCCCCGCCCATCAGTTGTGCGTTGCGGCAATCGCCCGGCTGTCGCTTTTCGCAAGCCATCTCGATTAACCGAACGGACGGAGGTTCACAGGGGAGAGAATCGAACGTGGTGAAACCAGACCCCAAGCACCGGCTCGCCAGCGAGCAATTTACACAGCTCGAAGGTGGCGAGGCGAAGCGCCGGCTCGCCGTCCTGAGCTACCAGGACGTGGACTACGTCGCCTCCGAGGTTCTCAGTGCTCTCATCCGCGCTCGCTTCGGCCAGCACAGCGGGCTGTTGGACGTGATGGCAAGCACGCTGTACGGTCGCATTGTCCGGCTCATCGGCGCTTACCTCCACAAGAACCCGCAGTGGAACAAAGTCGTGTGCTCGAGCAGCGAGACGCGCAAAGAGCTCGCCGCTTACGTGTGGGAAAAGTTGCTCGCGGATTCGGCGACGGTATGTTTTGCCGAGATACGATTTCTGCCGTACGTCGAGGCGCGCATCACTGACTACCTGGTGAGTTGCTTGAGCCTCAAGAACCAGGCGAAATCCCTCGATGCGCGAGTCGGGCGCGATGAGGAGGGCCGTAAGCGCCCGGTCGTCGAGCTGCTCGAGGATGAGACGACAGAATCTCCTGAGGCGGCGGCGATTCGGGCCGAACTCTCTCAGGCACTCAACCGCGGCCTGGATGCGCTCGAACCGCCCGAGCGCCACGCGATCTTCTACTACATCTTACGAGATTGTGATTGGGAGCTGACCGCCAAGTACTTGGGGTGCTCCGTCACTACCGCCAAAAAGCACCTGCAGAGGGGTTTGGAAAAACTCCGAGGAGTACAGGTATGACTCGAAAAGACACGAAGCAAAGTCAGGCAGCCCAGATCATTGAGAGCTTCCGAGCGAGCACGCCCACACCCAGCGAAGAGGAGTGGATGACCCTGATTGAGGCGCATCCGTCACAGGCAAGCAAGATTGCCGACACGGCGCTCGTAGAACTGGCCGCGGAACATTTGGAGGAGGCTGATCTGGAGGCGTCGCTCGATCAGGACGCCTTTGAGGCCGGTGTGAGCCAGGCGATCAGCCGACTCTATGAAGTGCCGAGCGATACGCTGCGCAAGGCCCAAGAGAACATCGGCGCCGTTCAGGGAACTGCTGTTCGTGCTTTGGCGCGAGAGGCGGGTCTCGGATCCGCTTCCTCGCTTCTAAGCGGAGTATTGATCGGTGCCATTACGGCACCACGAGCACTGGTGACGTTCCTCGCGACCAAGTGGGACTCGCCCGGCTGGGTACTCTTGGAATGCTTTCATCGTGCGCGGGCGGGGGCGACCGTCCCTGCTTTCAAGGCGGAGTTTGGCAAGCCCGGCATTGCCGTCGAACCAAGACCTTGGGCCGAGGCGGTGAGGTCACTCAAGCTGCCGGACTCGGAGACGCAACACTTGCTCAAACTGCAGGACTAGCGGCCGATGAATCCCTTCGAGCGCGCTCGAGAAACGGCACAGGAGGTCCGACGCCTCTTGCTGAAAACGCGCGCCACGCAACCGGTACCTGTGACCACGATCCTCGCTGCCATCGAGAAGGAACTCAATCTCGCGATCGAGCGGGTCGATCCGGGATACATTGCGCTAGCCGGCAGCAGTGCGGCTTTGAAGCGCGACGAACGCTTCATCTACGTGAGCAGCGCCGTCGACGACGATAAATATGCGGCGCTCGTAGGTCACGAGCTGGGGCATTGGTATCTCGATGCGAACAAGGCGCCCACGAAGCTTACACAACTCAAATCTGTGACCGGCGGTGACGGAACGCCGGCGGTTATTATCGTGGAAGCTTATGGCGCTCGTGAACGCCAGGAGCTGCAGGCCAATGTGTTCTCGCGCGAGTTACTCGCTCCTCAGGAGCTTGTGCGCAAGCTGTATGAGGGCGGTCAGGGGGCGCGCCAGGTCGCGCTGGATCTCGGCGTTCCGATCGAATACGTGCGACAGCAGATGCTTGATGCGCTGCTATTGCCGCCGGCCGCACCGTCCAAAGCCAAGCCCCTGCATCCACCGAGCGATGACCAACGAGCCGCGGCGCGTGCCGGAGAGCGGTTCGCCAATGTCGTCGCGGGTCCTGGGACCGGCAAAACCTCCACCCTCATTCACCGGGTGAAGTACCTCATCGAAGAACGCAAGATCGATCCCGCTCACATTCTGGTGGTCACCTTCACCAACAAAGCCGCTTTCGAGCTGGTCGAGAGACTCAAGAGCGCCGGCATCGCCCGCGCCGCGGACATCTGGGCGGGAACCTTCCACGCCTTTGGTCTGGAGTTCCTGCGCAAATACCACCAGCGGTTTGACCTTGACCCAGATTTGAATGTGGCCGACTTGTTGAACGCCATGACCCTGCTCGCGGCGGCGCTGCCAAACATTCCGCTCAAACACTATCTGCACGTGCAAGACCCCTACGATTGGCTGCCGCCGATTGTTCGGGCTATCAAACGTCTCAAGGAGGAACTGGTGACGCCCGCCGAATATCGTGCGCGCCTCCCCACTCTTCCCGCCGAGTCAGAGGAGGTAGCGCGACGCCGGGAGGACTTGGCGACGCTCTACGAGGCCTACGAAGCATTACTCGCCAAAGCCAAGATGGTTGACTTCGTCGACCTGGTGGCAAAACCCGCGCTCGCCATCAAAGGCGATCGCGCACCGTACTCGGAGCTGGCGGACCGGTTCCAATACATCCTGGTCGACGAATATCAGGATGTGACCCGCGCCATGATCGAGCTGATGCGCCAATTGGCACGCAAGAAGGAATCTCTCTGGGTCGTAGGGGATGTGCGACAAGCCATTCACCACTGGCGAGGCGCCTCGGTAAGGAGCTTGATCCGCTTCGATACCACCTTCAAGGACGAGGCGGGCAACTCGAAGATTCGAAAATATCCCTTAACGTGTAATCGGCGCAGCAGCCAAGAGATTCTCGACCTGGTTGAACAAGCAGGGAAGCTGCACGTACTCGAATCCAGTCTGCCGCTCGACAAGATGACCGCTGAGGCCGGCAAGAGTGGTGTCAGCCCGGGCCTAGTGACGGCGAGCCTGCGCGCAGACGTTCCGGCGGCGCTCCACAGCGGAATTCTCGGGTGCCGTAAGCAGGGTGTGGCATATGGCGAGCAGGCTGTTCTCTGTCGGCGAGCCGCCGACCGCGAGCCGTTGGCGAAGTTCCTCGCCGAAGCAGGCGTCCCGGTGCTCTTCATCGGCGAACTTGCCCAGCGGGTTGAGATCAAGCGCCTGTTGTGCCTCATGCAACTGCTCACCGAGCGCCAGCCGAAGGCACTACTCGGCTTGCTAAGCGTTCCGCAGTTTGCGCTAGAGAAGAAAGATCTCGACATCTTGCTGGCCGCTTCGCGGGAGCTGCAGTGGCAGCGCGGGCGATGGCTGACAGATCCGCCGCCGGGCCTTTCGAGTGCCGCTCGCAAAACGATCGAAGCGTTCCGCCAGCTACTACAAGGCCAATCCCGTCACGCAAACCCATGGAACTTTGTGTGTGACTTGCTCCTTGAGCGCCGCTTTCAGATGCCGGATTTGGCCGATGCGTCGATCGCAAACTGGATGACGCGTATCGCTTTGTGGCAGTTCGCCTACTCGGTGCGCAACGGCGATGGAGAGATCAAGCAAGCGCGGCTACCTCGCTTCTTGATGCGCCAAAAGCTCCGGCAGCGACTGGGCGAAACGTACGCCGAACGGGAGCTGCCGCCCGAAGCGGCAGCGCTTGATGCTGTTCGTATCCTGACGATTCACGGCAGCAAAGGGCTTGAGTATGAGGCGGTCCATATCGCGTATGTGACGGACGGAGCCTTTGGTCCGGCCAAGCAAAGCTGGCACAATGCCGACAGCATTCTCGACGTCGTGCCACCAGAGGCACTAGGGAGCGACGAGAAGGAATACGACTTCGAGCAGGCTGTTGAGCGCAATAACCTCTTCTATGTGGCGCTGTCTCGAGCCAAGCGTCACTTGTGGCTCTACGAAGAGGATGAGTTCGGAGATAGAGATCGCGCCTCACAGCTGCAGCACTATCCTGCCCGCTACGCGCGCTTTCGCTTCGACGCCACCGCTCCCGCTCCCCCCGCACCCGTGGCCCGTTCGGCGTCGCCGTCAACCTCGCAGGTTGTCGACTTTGAGAAATTCGAGGTCTATGCGCGCTGCCCGTTGCAATACGCGTATCGCTATGAACTTAAGCTCAGGCGCGAAGAGGATGCTGAGCCTGCGCTACGGGCACGCTGGGCGATCATGAAGGCATTGCGCGAGGTCGCCAGCGGCGCTCCGGAGGGTGCCCATCTTGCCAGCGGATGGTCTGAGCAATTTCTTCCGGAACCCACGCTCGATCCGTCTCTTTGGGCCGATGCGCAGATCGTCTACAGCCGCGGTCTCGCGCTGATCGCGAATTTGTGCGCAGAGGGGGGCATCTTCTGCGAGCCTGGCGCTACGGTGGCTGGACTCTCCATAACGTTGCCGTGGGGATTTAGCATCGCTGAGAAGTATCAGACTACGTTCCACGTAATGCGCTTTTCGCAATACGGAATGTCGGACACCGCGACACTGCTCAGACCCGCATTGAGCGGTATGGCAGGTCAAGGTACCCGCGCGCTCACTCTGCATTCGCTGCTTCCCGAGACCTCGTTGGATGTCATTCCCGCGAAAGCGATTCTCAAGACCAACGGTGCGCGCGCCGCGATCCAATATCAGGAACGAAATCGGGATCCTCGTCCCGGACGCCCGTGCGCGCGCTGTGCGTTCATAACGATCTGCCCACAAATCCCCTGATCGCGCATCTTCGAAACTTCGGCCGCAGGCGTTTTCGCTTCGCGCCAGAGTTAGATCAGCGCCGCGCCTGATTTACGTCATTGCCTCGATTAGTTCTGGCAGAAGGTCGCGATGCGTTCGCGAGCCGCCGAGGAAATGACTCATGAAAGTGACAATCTTTGCTCAGTCGGAGTTCCTGGCTGAGATTCAGGCGATCGAGGTTGAGAGCACGGCCAGTCCTGCTGTGCTGCGCGAGACCCTGATGCGCCTCGCCCCGCCGGGTATAACCGCTCAGTCGATCGAATTCTTCGTCGAGGACTGCGACGATGAGCGGCCGCTCGAAGCGCTGGCGGAAATCCCGCACGGCTTGCGCGTTCACATGCACCGACTGAAAGCGATTGATGTCGCGGTGCGCTATGCGGGTCGGGAGATACGTCGTGCCTTTCGGCCGAGCTCCACCATTCGGCGGGTTAAGCATTGGGCCGTGCGCGAATTCCGAATCTCACCATCCGATGCCGCCGAACTGATGCTGCAAGTGCAGGGAAGCGATGAGCGGCCCGATCTCGACACCCACCTTGGGGCGCTGGTGAAGTGTCCTCAGAAAAGCGTGTGCTTCGACCTCGTACCGTCCGCCCGTGTGAATGGGTGAACAGTCATGAAACCGGCGGCACAGCTACTGGAGGCACACTTAAGGGCAGGGCGCTTTGTTGCGGGGGTCATGCGCGGACGATGGCAGCTGCTTGCACTCGCTTTCCCGGTCGCGCACATCGCGATTACCGCTCGCGATGGCAGGCAAGTTGTCCTGAAATTCGATTGCAGCGGCTATCCGGACACGCCCCCCACGGCGACCGTCTGGGACTGGGCTCGCCAGTGCCCGCTGCCGGCTAGCCTCTGGCCGCGCGGCGGACGCGTCTCGCAGGTCTTCAATCCAGGTTGGAAGGGTGGGGCTGCACTCTATATCCCCTGCGACCGACAAAGCATCGAGAGCCACCCGAACTGGCATGCGCAGTATCCCTGGCTCATCTGGCGGCCCTCGATCGGACTCACTCAGTACCTTGAGGCGATTCATGAACTCGTGCAAAGCCATGAGCTCATTGCCCAGGCCGCTTGAGTTCGCACCAGGTGTCTGGCGCGCTTTAATGGAAGATCTAGGCCGCAGAAGCGCGGGTGAGCGCGAGGCCGGCGCCTTTTTGTGTCGGACACACCATTCATCGCAGGTGCGTCGGTGGATCTGTTACGAGGCGTTAGACCCTCTCGCGCTCCACCATGACTATATTCGCTTGGAGACGGTAGCGTTCGCCCGCCTCGCGGATGTGTGCAGCCTGGAAGGCCTGATCGTCATAGCGGACATTCACAGCCATCCCGGCGGCCCGGTACAAAGCGAATCAGATCGTCGCCATCCCATGATTGCAATAGCGGGTCATGTGGCGCTCATCGCCCCCCGGTTTGCGAGCGACATAATTCGACCCCGAGATGTCAGTTTCAACTGGTATCGCGGTAATCATCGGTGGAGAAGTTATTTCTATTTCGACGCCGCGGCGCTGATCACCGCACCTTGAGAGGTTGTCATGCATTCAGAATCCCTTCATCGCCTGGTCAAGCTTCTTATCGATACCGGCGAGGCCTCATCGATCGGTGAAGCCTTCGAGAATTTCGATCGTTATGGCGTCAAGATTCGGATCGGGTGTCTCGAACGAGATCGTGTGGGGACGCAGATCATCGCTTTGACGGCAATCAATTGCGCCTCGCGCTGTTTCCGCGGGAACGTTGCCGTTGAGTCTGACGACTTCGAGCTTACCACACCCGGATTTCAAGGCACGCGACTCTACGAGTTCTTAAATTGGGCGGGGATAAGGAAGGAACGGGCACAAGCGATGGGGCGCTGGCCTCGAATCGTGATAAACGGGCAAGCCACCGAGGATCGCGATCTCGTCGCATGGGCGGATCGGTGGCGCTTTGGTATCGGTAAGATCCGTGATTACGTTCCTGATTTTGTGCCGGCCTGCGTCGGCGCCGCGGCCTTGGCGGTGAGCGAGGCCTTTTCGATCCTTCGCGGAGATAACGCCTGCGCGGGGCGGCGTGATCTTTCATTGTCGTTGTGGGAACCGGCGGCGCCTCACATCCCGGCGCTGGATAATATTGAAATTCCGCCGCAGGGGGCACTCTGGCTGATCGGCTTGGGCCACTTAGGGCAAGCCTATGCCTGGACCCTCGGATTCATGTCTCCTGGCAAGGAGCCGGTGTTCCTTCAGGATATTGACACAGTCAGTGAATCTACCCTCTCGACATCGATGCTCAGCCAGCGTGCCGACCTTGGCCACCGAAAGACTCGAGTCGTTAGCCGATGGCTGGAATCTTGCGGTTATAGAACGGCTCTCATCGAGCGGCGCTTTGATGAAACCCAGCGCATCCGGCCAGAGGAACCTGCGACAGCGCTATTTGGAGTCGACAATGTCGCCGCGAGACGCGTAAGTGAGAGCGCCGGTTACCGATTGATGGTCGACGCCGGATTGGGGTCTGGGCCACACGACTTTCGCGCGTTTCGGTTGAGGGCATTCCCCGGGCCAGCTAACGCGGCGCAACTTTGGGCATCAGAGCCGAATTCGGAGTTGGTGCTTGCTCCCGCCTATGAACGCCTCCTAGAAACCACCTCAGACGCATGTGGAGTAACGACGCTGGCAAGTCGAGCGGTCGGGGCACCATTTGTAGGGTGCTTCGCCGCCGCGTACGCTGTTGCCGAGCGCGTCCGTAGACAGATAGGCGGCCCAGCTCTTGGTTTCTTGGATCTTCACATGCGAGAGCCAGAGCGTTTCGACGTCGGATGATTTGGGCGTAGAAAAATGCTCTAAGGCACTTGAAAACAGTTGGGCTGTCCGATTCCAGGAATCCAAGCGTTAGTCCGAACCGAGTTTTCGCATGCCGGCGATCAGTTTCGAGCTTTGGCAGCCCCCGAAGGGTAAACGACCTCCGATGCCCACCAAGCACCCTAACGTGTGCCTCGCCGCATCGCAACACGGCTAACGAACGGCCGCAACCGAAGGAGGAATGACTGCTGTGCAGGTCGCGCGCCGGATAACGCAAGGGTGCGACTGCTATGAGCTGTACGATGTGGTCGACTGCGCGTTGTGAACCGGCGTCGAAGTGTGACCATGCATCGGCATGCAACGCAGACCATCGAGCATGGTCGTAATTCATCGACCAGCGGAGCGAAGTAAATTGCGGGCACCGTGTATAATAGCCCCGTGATGAAAAGATATCTCTTGCTCGGCGCCGGATTCAGCCGCAACTGGCATGGCTTGCTCGGGTCCGAGGTGTTCGATCACTTAATTGGCGCACCCGAGATCGTTGCAGACCCCTACCTACGACGGGTGCTGTTCGGGCATCGAGCCGAAGGCTTCGAGCAAGCGCTCTGCGAAGTGCAGATGGATTACAGCCGAGATTCGGGGCGGTTCGGGAAGCCTCTGCAATCGATCCAGGCCGCAATCGCTAGAGTTTTTGATCGTATGAATCGATCGTACGAGCAAAATCCCATGGGTATCGAGTTTCAGAATAACAAGCGCATGTTGCTGCGAACCTTTCTGGTGGAGTTCGACGCGATTTTCACGCTCAATCAGGATGTATTACTCGAGCTGCACTACTTGCAGCACGTCTTACTGGCGAGCGATCGCCGGCGATGGGACGGCCCCCAAATTCCGGGAATGACGCCCGCTCACCCGCAGGAGCAAACCCTAGGGCAACATTGGTCCGTGGGGACATTGGTCCCTTCCAGTCTTTACGAATTCCACGGCCGATGCCAGCCGCTCATCAAGCTACATGGCTCGTCGAATTGGAGAGCCGCCAGCGGCGGCGCTCTCATGATTATCGGTGGTGAGAAGCTTCGTGCCATCGGATCGAGCACGATCCTCGCGCGATATTTCGAGTATTTCTCCAACTGCCTGTGCGGCGAGCCGTGCCAAGTGTGTATCATTGGCTATGGATTCCGCGACCGTCACATCAACGAGGTATTGCTTGAAGCCGTGAATGGGCAAGGCATGAAGTTTTTTCTTATCGACCCGGCAGGGGCTGAGCTGTACCGGCACGTAAACCCGACCGATAAGGCGCCGATTTATTGTCCCGGGCCCGTTGACCAGATCTT
>JAKBCR010000332.1 GCA_021807675.1 Pseudomonadota bacterium | reverse complement strand
TGAGGACGAGCGGAACCGTCACCTCCCGTGCCGTGCGCTGCCAGATCGGAATCGTCTTGCCGTCCTCATCCGCAGTTTCCGCCGGCGTGTAGTCGCCCCAACGCACCGTGACCCCAAGCTCACGTGCTTCCTTCGGAACGAGGAAACTCAATCCCATGGAAGACGGGAAATAGCCCTTCTTGGCCGTCTTGCGCTCTTCATTCGATTCTTCGGGCGGTCCGGCCGATTCGGGAACGAGATCGAGGTCATCGTTCTCATCCGCATCGGCGGCCTTCTCCCGTGTCGTGCCGGACGGAATCAGAAATCCCGTCAGATACCAGTTCGAGGGTCGCTGCCACCCGGGCAGACGTTCCGCGGCGAGCGCGTGCCCCGCATGGGGACCCACGAGATCGAGCCCAAGGGCCTCAACGAGTCGCGCGCGCACATCGACAGATGTGGTCATGAGAAAAGATCCTTCGTGTCATGTGCCGAGAGAATCCCTTTCGCTCCCCGTTTGCCGCGATTCCCGCCGGCATCGCCCGCAAGCGCTTCCGCCTTGGCACGCTCGGCATTCAATTCGAGGAGGCGCGCCAACACCTCGTCCCGCACGTCGTCAGGCCAGCGATATCGATAGGGCTTCTTCTTGTCGTCCCACTCCTCTTCGTCGATCCCGTAATCGAGCAGGAATTCGCATTGAGTGGGAACGTCCTGCCAGCCGTATGCGTCGAGAACCGCGCGATCCATGACAGCGTGGAGCTCGCGCAGCCTCAAGATGTCTAGGGCTTGCTCATCTGGATCGTGGAAGCGGTTGTAGGTCTTGGTTAGCCCTTCGTTGTTACGCATCATGAGCGCTGCGCGAAAGTCGAAGTACGATTTACCCGCCACTGCGAGTGCCGCGTGAGTCTCCCAGCTGTCGGGGAAGGGGAAAGTCTCGAAGCAGTCGGTCGGCGTGTAGGCGAGAGTATCCCCTAACGTAGCACTGAAGAATCGTGCCCAAACCTCATGGGCCCGGCATTGAAGCGCTGCAAAGGCCGCGTCCGAGTCGATTGGTATCACGTTAAGCTTGTTGGCGAATACCTGCCTGGACAGAAGGAACACAAACGAGAGATGTGGGCCGTACAGCGCATTCGCCAGCACCCGTTTCAATTCCGCGATGGCCGCGTACAATGCCGGACGCTTATCGGCGTGATGCCACCAGCGTGTCGGCAGTGGTTCTCGAAGCTTGTATTCGCCGTTCAAGTCTCGGCGAGTACGTTCGGGCTTCACTTTTTCTTCTACAATCTTCAGCAATTCCGGCCACGCACGTCGACACTCATCTTCAGTTCGATCGCGAAAATCAATTACGAAACGGCGGGCTAATTGCGCAGGGCTCGTATTCACCTCATCGCCGCTGATGAATGGAAAGATGACCTCTTGATTCCTGGGGTTCTCGGTAATGAGCCGGTGCATCTCTGTAATTGGCGTCGCGATGGTCTTTGTATGACTATCATCAAAAGTAAAACCCATGCCGAGAACGATGCTGCCTTGAAAGCTCCTGCCTGCGTTGGCCGTCAGCCTCGATGGGTCAGCATTACCTCCTTGGTGAAACAGAAATGCTGTAATCCTCTCGACCTCGCGCTCATCGAGCCACTTTATGCCTTCGAAGTGTCCCCTGATGACGTGCACGATGCTTACTATCACCGCGGCCATACCGGGCCAGATAACCCTGCGTCGAGCCGCGAATATCTCTCCTCCGTGTTCGCAGATCCAGCGCAAACCGCTCGCGCGAGTATCGCCCTGCGCGATAGTGTTGGTGGCGATCAGCCCGAACGTTCCACCCTCGCGCAGCAACCTAAATGCGAGCCGGAAAAAGTGCGCTACTAGATCAGAATTACCAGAGGACTCGGCATGCGCTGTAGCAAGCCAATCAAAGTACGCCTCCCCCAGAGAGCCGCCTACTTTGCGACCACCCATGAATGGTGGATTCCCGACAAACGCATCGAATCCCGGCCGCTCCCGCTCGAACACTTCCGGAAACTCGATCTCCCAGTGAAACGGCGCGAGCGGCGGATCCGCATGCCGACGCGCTTCGAGCATTTTTCGGAGACCGCCCAGTTCCTGGCGCTCGATCGCACTCACATACTCCAGACGTTTGCGCTCCCGGCCCTTCGGCTTTTCTCCATCGAAGAACGCCGCAGCCGCTAAATCCCCTAAGAGACGCACCTGGCCGAGTTCCCTCTGCGCCTCATCCCATAGCGCTCGCCGCGTCTCATCCGGCACCGCCTCATCCGCATCCCGAATCTGTTTCCTCAATGCTGCGGCGCGTGCCACATGTTCACGAAGCTTGACCCGGAAGGGACTCTCGTACGTCGTGCTCGTATCCCAGTGGAAGTTCTCGATCTGCCGGCGGGTCAGCCCCACCAGGGAATCCCCATGTCTGAGGGCATGGTCGATAAAGGTGAGCGGATGGTCCTTGGCGAGCGTCGCGAGCCACAGGGACATCTTGGCAAGATCCACCGCCACCGGATTGCGATCAACACCGTAGAGGCAGCGCTGGGCGACGACCCGTTGTGCGAAGATGACTTCGTTCTCATCGGGCGGGATCGCGGGCATCTCGCCATAGGCACGCCAGGAATTGAGCAGCGCGTCGCCAAGGTACCGGCAGGCCTCGACGAGGAAGGCGCCCGAGCCCATCGCGGGATCACAGACCTTCAGCTCGAGGATCGCCTCTGGACGCGGCGGCTTGCCATCCGCGCCGCGCAGTCGGTCGACGATCGGATCGAGCGTCGTCTGAACGATGGGCGCTGTCAACTCGCGCGGCGTGTAGTGTGAGCCCGAGCGACGCCGTGCCTCACTCGGCTGCAGCACCATGGCGCCGCGCGGCACGAGGTCCGGTGTTGCAGCACAGTCAACCACCGGCTGCAACGCGGCGTGGAGCGCATCGAGACTGGTCGCCGCACTGACAGCCTTCTTCACCCGGTCGGTCAACTTGCGCCCGGTGCGCTGCTCGATCATCTTTGCGCGATCGCCGGCTGCTGCGGTAAGGAGCGCATCAAGATCGAGCGTCGTCGGCGCGCCCTGCTTCTTGTGCGACTTGATCGCGACCGATCGACCGGTGGCGATCTCGAGCCGAAACCCCATCATCGTCTCGTAGACCGACCCGATCTGCTCGACATCGAGCGCGCGGTAGGAGATCCGCTCACCATCCAGCACGCGCAGCTTCTCGAGCGCCCGGAAAGCCGTGCCGTCGGGGACGAGCGGCGGCTCGATCCGCTGCGTCCTCGAATGAATCTCGCCCGCCCGCCGCCCCTCGAGAAAAGGATAGCGATCGGGGTCAAAGAGCACTCCGTGCCGCGGCGGCAGTCGCATGCCCGCCGCCTCGGCGCCATCGTGGACCATGCGAAAGAGCGCTATGAGCTGTGCCCAGGCGCCATACCGCTGATCCAGGGTGTCGGGATAAAGCGCGGCATCCTCGCGCAGCCGCTCGTGCAAGCCCGCCAGAGAGTAAAAGCGCAGGAAGGTCTCATCCTCGGGCAACATATCCCGCTCTTCGGCATAGAGCAGAAAGACGAGGCGGAGGATGACGGTCAGAAGGCCTCGGTAAACCTCATCGGGGTCCCCGGCGAGCACCGATCGAAGCAGCTCGCCTTTCGATGCATCATCGGCCTCCTGGAAGCCCCGCAGCAGCTCATAGAGCGCGTGCAGCACCTGCTCGGCGAGCTTCTCGGAGACCTCGTTCTGGAACTTGCGGCTATCGGCAAGCAGCGCCGCCAGCCGTTGCGGGCGTGGGAGCGCGAGCAGGCGCTGCTCGCACAGCAGCAGCCGCAGCGCCGCGCAGATCGGTCGACCCGCCGTTTGCGCCATGTCGGCCACACGGAAGTCGAGCCAGCCCGAGGATTCCCGGCGGGGCGCGGAGATCAGGCGCAGCACCGCTCCGTTCACGAGCAGACCTGCCGGTACCTCGGTGTGCCGCAACAGCCGCTCCATTCGCGAGTGCGGCGAGAGTGCAAGGCGTCCAGCGGTCTCACGGTCGAGGTCCTGACCGCCCGGAATCACCTGCACCAGAAGTTGCCAGGGCGAGGCACCGT
>JAKBCR010000331.1 GCA_021807675.1 Pseudomonadota bacterium | reverse complement strand
GCGCCTTACCGGATAAAGTCTGTTGCCGTTCGCGTCGACGAGGTCGCTTTTTAGCCGCCGCACCATGACCCGGGCGCGCTGCGGCTCGCTCGGCAGAACGTTTCTGGCGAACCGTTGGTCGTCCAAGAGCTCGAGGAGAGCAGTGAACGATTCCGTATAGCCATCATGCGGCGTGGCGGTCAGGAACAGCTTGTGCTGGAAATGCGGCGCGAGAAGACGGACCAGCCGTGTTCTGAGGCTCTCGACGGCATAGTGTCCGACCGTCGGCGCGACGTTGTGGGCTTCGTCGATCACCATTAGATCGAATTTGCGCGGATGCGTGACCGTTGGAGGCAATGCGTCTCGGAACAGGCGCAGGCCTTCGCCCTGCTTCGCCCAATCCATCGAGGTGATCAGGAGAGGGAACGAGGTCCAGGGATTCGCATGCAGCCCTCGCTCCCGCCGCAGATGTTTGACGAACTCGGTATCCACGATCCGAAAATCGAGACCGAACTTTTCCTGCATCTCCATGCGCCACTTTTCTTGCAGCGACGCTGGGCACAATACGAGCACGGTACGCGCGCGGTGACGCAGGAGCATCTCCTGGACCACGAGGCCGGCTTCGATCGTCTTACCGAGGCCGACGTCGTCGGCGATGAGCAGGCTGGTGCGAGCCATATCGATCGCCCGCACCAGCGGGTCGAGCTGGAAATCCTCGATGCTGACGCCGCTGCGAAAGGGGGCTTGCAGGTAGGCTCTGTCCGCGTTCGTGGCGGCTCCCCATTGGACCGCATCGAGAAACGCTTGCAGCGTGTCAGGATCGTCCAAGCCCGTGATACGTGGTAGGCCGGCGCGCTCGATGACATGGGCGCCGGGTTCCAATTCCCACAGAACCTCGATTTCCTCGCCGAGCGCATCCTCGTCTATCGAGGTCAGTCGAATGAGATGGCGTTTCGGGAGTCCGGGAACGACCGAGCCGTCGTCCACCTCGGAGACGATCCATTGGCGCCGGCGAGCTTCTACCAATTGGCCGGGTTCGGGGATGGTGTGGTGCGCTATCTGCGCCGCAGCGCTGCTCGCCCCCCTGACGATCACTGCTGCCTCTCCCCGGCTCGAACGATGTGTTCGATGCGTTCGGCCGCATCATCGGCGCTTTCGTGCGACCAAACGCGGACGACCCGCCAACCCGAAGCTCGGAGGCGTCGATCGGTGTCCGCATCTCGGGCACGGTTGGTTTCGATCTTGTCGCGCCAAAATTGCGCGTTGCTCTTCGGCCAGGAGGCGTGTTCCGGACAACCGTGCCAGAAGCAACCGTCGACGAAGACGGCGACCCGGGCGCCCGAAAAAACGATGTCTGCGACCCGACGCGGCTTGGTTAGCAATGGGACGTGTAAGCGATAGCGCAGCCCTCTGGAGTGCAGTTCCTTGCGGAGGGAAAGTTCAGCGTCGGTGCCCTTCTGTCGCACCCGAGCCATTCTGAGGCTCGCTTCATGCGACGAGGGGCTTACGCGCGACATCCGCGACGCCTCCCTGCTCCTGCTCTTCGGGTTCGGACTTGATGCCAAGGTGCGCCGCGATACTTTGCCCGATCGCCTCGCCGAGGACGACGGGGACCGCATTGCCGATCATCCGCCCGAGAACCTTGAAATGCGTGGGGTCGCCCTCTGGCACAAAGGCATAGTCTTTCGGGAACCCTTGCAAGATGGCTCCCTCCCGCAACGAGATACCCCGATCCTGTTCGGGATGACCGAAGCGGCCGTTGCCGAAACCATAGAACTGCGTCGTGATCGTCGGAGCTGGGTCGTTCCAGGTCATTCGCCCGTAGACGCCGGGATAGGTGCGGCCGGTTTCCTTACGATGGCATGCTGCGACTAGCCGTTTGGGCCAGTCGCGCCAAGTCCCGCCGGGGCGGGAGGCTCGGATGCGCTCGAGGTTCAGATCCGAAAGCCTGGATGACACATGAAAAGCATCGTCTTCGTGAGCGCTTCCGGCCTTGATGGCGGGCAGTTCTCCGATTGCATCTTTGACCGTCCGTGGCTGCTCGTGCGTCGGCGCGATCAGCTCAATCGGGCCGATCGCGCTCGCGAGTATGACCATCCGCCGCCTAGTTTGCGGCAAGCCATATTGGGTGCAATCGACGACGTCCTGCCAAACCTGGTAGCCCAGCCGTAGGAGGGTGGCGACAAAGTCGTCGAAGACCGCGTGCTTTTCGACCAGGGGTACATTCTCCATGGTCACGACGTCCGGACGGACCGATTTTATGAGGCGGGCGAACTGATACAGCAGCGGCCAACGAGGACTCGCCAACGTGTCGTAGCGCTGGGAATAGGTCGAGAATGGCTGGCAGGGCGCACAACCGGCCAAAATCCGGATCTCGGCATCACCATAAAGCTTCTTCAGGTCAGCCGGCTTTACGTTCTTGATGTCCTTGGCGATGAAGCGCGCGTTATTGTTGGTTTCGAACGGAAAGTGGCATGCCTCGTCAACATCGATGCCTGCGACGACTGGGATGCCTGCTTGGATCAGGCCATGCGTCAGACCGCCCGCGCCACAGAACAGATCGATACACGCCACTCTACTCATTGCTCCCCCTCGTGGCGCGCCTTTCCCGACCTTTTGCATCGCTCACCGCATGTTCATCGCCCTCGTCGGATGCTTTGCCGGCTCTCACCCATGAATCGACCTCGTCCGATTTGAACTTCCAAAGCCTTCCGACCTTGTGGGCCGGCATGTCCCTCTTGGTTATCCAGCCGTAGATCGTGTCTTTGCTCACTCCCAGATAGCCGGCGATCTCCTCGACGGACATCCAGCGATCGGACATGAATCGCCCTTTCTTCCGCCGACGGAAACTGATGGATCATTCCACCGAAACCGGGCCGAGTAAAGCGGGTTTGGTCTGATTTAGGCTGATCTAAGGGGAGAATCGCCGATTTCGCGGGGAGCGAGGCGGATCATTCCTGGCGCTGGTGGCTAGGATTCCCACAGAACCTCGGTGGCGAGGTATTCCCATAGAACCGTTCGCACCCTAAGGCCCCCGGACGTGTCCACGGAATACCGATAAATGCCGGGCTGGACGATCACCCAGCCGTCCAACAGGTCCGCGCCGGCCACGAGGCGTGACATCATGCGGCTCCCGACCTCTGGCCATACGGCCAAACCTGGGCCTTCGCCCGCGCCCTCGAAGTCCGAGCGCTGCTCGAAAGACATGCTTTCGAGGGGAATGGCCCAGACCTCGATGGGGGCATTGAGCATGGGCTCCCCCCATTCGAAGTAGGCGTGTCCGCGAGCGTTCTTCACCACCACGCGGTTCATGCGCTCCGCGTCCGGCTTCCAGAGGATACGCGTCTCACCTCCCATGGTCGTGTATTCGGTTCGCGACCGCTCGATTAGAGCGCGCAGCCTTGGACTGACAGTCAATGCTCGGGCTGCGCTCGCATTCGATTGCTGCTCGGGCGCGCTGGAGCCGGAGACGACGCAGCTCAAAAACGTCACAACGTATTGTTCGTCCCGCGAGAAGCTCGTGTTGCACTCCTTGCAAATCGTGACAATCGGCAAGTGGTGTGGGCGCGGTTTCGACAGCAGGCTCTTCGATGGAACATGGTCGTCGTTCGTGCCGAGGCCGGCGAGCGATCGGGCGCAGTGGATGCACCACGATTTCTGCCTTTCATCGACGAACTCTTCGATTTGGTGCATTTGGCATTGCGTCCGGTGGTAGAGACGGGCCAGAGATTCGTTCGGTGATGAGATCAGGCGATCGCTCGCAGTCCTTTCGCCTTCACCAGATTGAGCAGCTTAAGCGACGGTCCATCCGGCCGCTTCTCGCCCCGCTCCCATTTGCTGACCGCGTCCTTCCGTACATTGAGGTAGTGCGCGAAGACGGGCTGGGAGACCTGCTCGCGCTCACGAAGCGCCCGGATTTCCTCCGGAGTCAGAGGCGCGACCGGGGTAAGGCACAATGCGTCGAACTCGCGCATGGTCGCCTTGTCGACGAGCCCGGTCTTGTGGAGGCCGGTCGCGGTCTTGTGGACCGAGGCGAGGATGCCGCCGTCAACCCTTCTCTTTGTCGCCACCATCGTTCTTCACCTCGATCAATTTG
>JAKBCR010000330.1 GCA_021807675.1 Pseudomonadota bacterium | reverse complement strand
TCACGCCCATGTGCTCGCCACCACCCGGGTGATCGAGGCCGGCGGCCTCGGCGAGAAGGCGACGATCGAGTGGTCCGACACCAACCGCCGCAAGGCGGGCCTGCGGCCGGCAAAGGAGGAAGTCCTCGAGATTCGGGAACGCTGGGCGGTTCTTGCCAACGAGAAGCTCCTGGAGCACGGGATCGAGGCGCGGATCGATCACCGGAGTCTGACGGCCCAGGGCATCGAGCGGGAGCCGACCTCGCACCTGGGGCCGGCGGTATCGAGCCTCGAGCGACGGGGGATCGAGACCGAGGTCGGCCAACGTCTGAAGCGCGAGGGGCTCGAGGCCGCGCAGCGGCGCCTCGAGCGCGCCGCCGAGCTCGGGAAGATCGAGCGCGAGCAACGGCAGCTCTCGGTCTCCATCCTCGATGTGTCGGGCGACATCGCGGCCGCCCGGCGCGAGCGGGATCTGACGCTCACCCGCGCGCCCACGCGCAGCCTCGAGGCGCTGCAGAAGGAGGGGCGCGAGAAGTGGCTCGCCCTGCGCGCCGAGCGGCTGGCGAAGGAGGGGGCTCCTGAGCACGGCCGATCCCTCGAGGAGGAACAGAAGCGATCCGTCGAGCGCTGGCTCGAGTACCGGCGCGACCAGGCGCTCGGGAAGGGGCGGGAGTCCGAGAAATCCCAGGAGCGCGAGGGACCGGAGAAGGACCTCGGGCGCGGGAAAGAGCGGGACGGGCCGGAGTTCGAATGAGCTGGATTGTGTAACGTTCCGAGTCTCAGCGACGGAAGGTGGTTGTCATGCGACAAATGGTTTGGATAGTCATCGCCGGCTTCTGGGCGCTCTCGTGCACGCAATCCGTCCAGGCCAAAGGTCTCGAAATACCAGCGGCCCAGATCTGTCGATCGAGTAATTCCAGTTTTGTCGGCCCCTGCTTCACCCTTCATGCGCGCCTTGAGCAGGGAGCGGATAACATCGAGGTTTGGATCTGGCCGGTCGGAACGCACCGATTTCTCGGCTATCTCGGTTATGCCGATTTGAACCGTGGGGATGACGTCTGCGACCTCCCTCCGATGCTCGTTTCCCCACTCAAAGCCGGTAAGACAATTTTCGCAGATGTCACGGTCAGGCCGATCAGCCGCAAGCAGAGGGGACACATGCAATTTGTGTGCATCGCGGCCGCCAAACACTTGGTTGTCCTCGATCGTCGTCCGTAAGGCGTGATGCCAAACCGGATGCAGTGAGACGGACTGCAGGTGAACAGCTGCGCCGGAGAGCAATCCCGGCCCCGGATGACCGCTAGGATCTATCGATCAGCCGGCCGGTCACGAACTTGTGCAGCACGCTAGAGATCAGCGTTTGATAGGGCAGACCTTCCGCGGCCGCGCGTGCGGCGCTCTGAAAGCGGCGCAGGTCCTCAGGTCCTCGCACGCCCGAGCGCAGCTCGCTGCGCTCGTACTCGGCGAGGAGCTTCTCCTCGGCTACGGCCTCCTTGCGGCTTGGAGCCTTAGGCTTCGGGGTGGTCGCTCGATTATTCATGGCTCGTACAACAAGACCAACAAGACAACATGTGCCGTTTGGCATCATACCTAGGGGCGAGGCGCTCGCCGGCCCGGCAGAGCTGAAATCGACTGAATCCGGACGTCCCGTCGGGTACAGTCCGGCCGGGGGGAGGGAGGCATGACCGTGGTGCATCACGAGACGCTGATCCACGCTTGGACACACGGCGGGAAAGGCTTGCTGCTCCTTTACGCGTTGATCGCGGCCGCATCGCTCGCGGGGCTGAAGCGGGGTCGCGCATTGCCTGGCTCGTATCTGCTGTGGCCGTTCACGACCGTCGTCACGGTTCTCGTCGTGGGAATCGCGACGGAGATTATCCTCTGGGTGCTCGGCAAGTTCGCCGGTCTCAACCCGCGCGGCGATCCCGTCCTTCTGCCGGCCGCGCTTTATCTCATCGGGGGCTTTCTCGGCGGGCTCTGCTGGTCGCGGCTCGGCAAACCCATTGCGGCGATCGAGCGGCGCGGGGCGATGCTGTTCGATGGCGGAGCGGCACAGCGCGCGATGCGCAAGCGCCGGGCCAAGGCGGGCTCGGGGCCGCTGCCGCTTACGGTCGCCGGCGTCGCGGTGCCGTTCGGGGACGAGATGAAACACTTCAAGTTCCTCGGCGCCACCGGTACCGGCAAGAGCACCGCGATCCGCGAGCTCCTGCACGGGGCCTCACTCGCGGCGACCGGGCCGTGATCGCCGATCCCGATGGCGGATATCTCGCGCGCTTCCACGATCCCGCGCGGGGCGATGTGATCCTGAATCCCTTCGATGCCCGATCCGCGAAGTGGGACCTCTTCGCCGAGCTGCGCAATCCTTACGACGTCGATGAGCTCGCGCAGGCCTTCATCCCGGATCGGGGGTCGGATCCCACCTGGACCACCTTCGCGCGCACGCTGTTCTCGGCGGTGACCGGCCAGGCGCAGTCCGTGGGCATCGGCGATGTCGGGGAACTGTACCGGCTGCTGGTCGCCGCCCCGAAGGCCGAGCTCCTGGCGCTCGTCGCCGGAACGCCGGCGGCGCCGTTTCTGGAGGAAGGGAGCGACAAGCTCTTCCAGGGCGCGCGCTCGACGGTGACGGCGGCGGTGAAGAGTCTCGACTTCGTGCGCCGGCAGGAGGGAGCGCTCGTCTCGGTGCGCGAGTGGATCAAGACCGGCCGCGGGGTGCTGTTCCTGCCGTACCAGGCCGATCAGATCTCGGCGCTGAAGGCGCTCCTCTCGATCTGGCTGCGGCTCGCGATCTTCCAGACCCTCTCCCTCGGGGAGGGCGATCACCGGCTCTGGTTCGCGGTGGATGAGCTCGATGCGCTGGGCGCCATCAACGGACTGCCGGATGCGCTCACGCGCCTGCGCAAGTGCGGCGGGCGCTGCGTGCTCGGCCTTCAGTCGATCGCCCAGGCGAGCACGAACTACGGCAAGGGACCGGCGCAGACCATCATCGAGAACTGCGGCAACACGCTGATCCTGCGCTGCTCGGCCTCAGAAGGCGGTGGGACGGCGCAGTACGCCTCGCGCCTGATCGGGGAGCGGGAGGTGGTGCGCTTCGCGCGCTCGCGGAGCCGCTCGAGCGGCCCCACCTTCGGCAGCGGCCACGACACCAAAGGGCACAGCGAACAGACCACGACGGAGCTCGCGGTCATGGCCGCGGAGATCGAGCAGCTCCAGGATCGGACGGGGTTCCTGAAGTTCGCCTCGCAGCCGGGATGGATGCGGGTGGGGTTTCCGGTCTACAAGATCGAGAAGGTCGCGGCGCCGTTCGCGGCGACGTGATGGGTGCATCGGAAAAGTAGTGCCAGTATTGGATCCCTCATGAGTGACAACGACACACACGACAGATTTTTTCGCGAACGCCGGCTACTTCTGGGGGTCAGTGTGGTGCTGCTCGCCCATCAGCTCCTCGGAATTACCGTCGGGAATAGCGCGGAAACGCTGGGCTTACGGTTCGAGATCGGCGATCCGTCGAGGATTTGGTGGGCGGTGTGGGCGATCTGGCTGTGGACGGCCGTTTGTGTGGCCCAGCAACTCAACTCGATCAGACCGTGGACGGTGTACCCCAAGGATCGGACCGAGGAGACGCGCAACCGTCTGAGCGACTGGATCGCGGTTTGCAGAGTGCGTAAGGCGGCCCTGAAACATCTCAGAGCAACTGTGACTCGAAAGCTCAATCCAAAGTTCGAGGTCGTGTTCGCCGAACGTAAAAAAGTGGATGCGCCTGATGGGCAGTTACATGAGTTTACTTGTGTCCGCGTGACGGCTCGGTGGCAATGCGACGCCGCAAGCATCTCTGCGGAAAAAGCAGGCGCGTTCGAAGCGGCGATGAAACAGGCCGGATGGAAGATCTCCGGCGGGTCGGACGGGTTCGAAGAGGACGCATGTAGATTCAGCAAGACCGTAGACGTCCGAATCGTGCCTATCCAAGATGAGCAGTTGATCCGATGGACAGCGTCTACGTGGACGTTGCTCTCGACTTCGTTCGTCACGGATTATTTTGCGCCGCTCGTCATCGCAGTCGCCCCGCTCGTGGTGGTGGGATATCGGGCCGTGACCCAGTA
>JAKBCR010000329.1 GCA_021807675.1 Pseudomonadota bacterium | reverse complement strand
TTCGGGAGGAAAGGCCTCGGCCGGGCCGAAGACCATGGGGCCCGCATCGTGGATCAGCACATCGCGCCGAACCCACTGGATGCGCCGGTGATCAGGACGCGGGCCGTCAGATGACGCCCCCATTGGCGCGGATGACCTGCCCGCTGATCCAGGCGGCCTGATCACTTGCGAGGAATGTCACGACGCGGGCGATGTCCTTGGGCGTGCCGGTCGTCCGAACGGGTTCATGGCCTTGATTCTGGCCACGAGATCGTCGCTCTTTCCGTTCAGGAACAGATCGGTCGGAACGGGGCCCGGCGCCACCGCGTTGACGGTAATCCCCTTTGGTCCGAGCTCTTTGGCAAGGACATGGGTCAGACGGTTGCAGAGGCGGATGGTGAAGGGGCCAGTGCCGGGATAACCCCGGCAGATCCAGAGAAAGATCCCCTCGCCCGCGCGCCGGGCGACGGCCCTGAGCAGGGTCTCAATGATCAGGCCGAAAGCGGATTCGGGTGCGGCGGGGGACTCCATGGGCGCAGACCACCATAGATGGGCGGTGCCATGAATGTCTGCTTCGCGCCCAAGCAGTCATTCCGGACCCGCTCCACCGATCCCGAAAGTCGCCGTTCGTTCACCTGATCCACTAATGGCGGAGATGATGACAAAGCCGCCTTTCCCGCTCGGAATTCTGAACGCCGGGTTCCATCGATAACCGTCCTTCCTCTTCGCGCGCATGGTTTGTTGGTTGTTTATTGAAATCTTGCGTCGTGCAGACTTCCTGCGCATAGCTGTCTGCGTCGGTTGCGAGAAGCAAGCGGGTCAGCGAGGGGAGGCGGATTGTCGAGGATGCGTGTGATTGTTCGCGCCACATTGGCCTTGCCGGAACGACCTGGGCAAACGGCCGGGAAGGACCAGACCGTTGGCTGAACCCTTGCTTGCGCAGGACATTCTCGGCGGCGCGGCGGTCCGCGACCGGCCCAATTTGTTCGTGATCGGCTGCTATGACAGGCGGATCACCTTCTATTCGCAACAGGTCCGCGCCCTTTCTCTGGTGCATGCACTTAAAGAGCTCGGTTACCTCAATGCCGATCCGCGGATCGCGGTGATCGGCGGAGGCGCGGCAGGGGTCACGGCGGCGGCGGCGGCGGCGCTGGTTTCCAATTCGACCATCGTTCTGTTTGAAACGGCCGGAGCCTTGCTCTCGCTTCAGTCGACGACTGAGCGCCGACGCCTCGATCCTCACATCTACGACTGGCCGGCCTATGACACGATCGACCCGATCGCCAACCTACCGATCCTCGACTGGGAATCGGGATCGTGTCGGTCGGTCCGCGACGATGTGCTGCAGGGCTTCGCGGATATCACGTCCCGACTCGCGCCGCGGCTGCAGCAGCGCCTGCGGCATAGCGTAACCGGGCTCGCGGTCGCCGCGGATGGATATGAGGTCAGCTTCCGCGATCTGGATAATCCGCCGCCTCCCGGTGCCCCCGATCCGAGCGAACGATTCAACATGGTGCTGCTGGCGGTCGGCTTCGGGCTCGAACCGCGCGAACCTGTGCAGAACATCCAGAGCGCAAGCTACTGGTCGGATGGTGGCGTGCCGGTCGCCGAATTCGAAGGGCGGCCGACGCCACGTTTCTTCGTCAGCGGTTCGGGCGATGGCGGCCTCATTGATCTTGTGGCGGCAGGTGCGACCAATTTCGATCATGCCGCGATGATCGGGATGATTGCGCGGCATCCGGGCATCACCGAACTTTTTCCGGTATTACTCGCGATCGATGGACGAGCCCGGACGGCCGACGCAACCGGCGGCCGGTTCGACTTCAAAGCTGCCTATGACGCAGAACTTTTTGCTCAGCTGACCGCCATCGGGCTTGTCGCGGCCGTCGCCCAGCAGCTCCGGCCCGGTGTGCGGCTGACCTTGCAGACCCAGCATGCCGAAATATTTGAAGTCTCAACTTCGACCCTCAACCGGCTCGCCGCCTATCTGACGATCAAGGCCTGCGAAGCCGACGTGCAGCGCAGCTTTCGCCATCTCCAGTGCAGCGCGGTCAGGCGGAGGGAAGCACCCGTTCCCTTGCCCGAAGCTGCCGCCGACTTCTGGCTCGATTGCGCAGGCGAGACTGTCGCCGCCGACAAAGTTATCGTGCGCCGCGGCCCGCTACGTGGTGTCGTACGCGGACCGTTCGCCCCGCATCTTGTGACCTATACGGACACTCGTCAGGAGTGGTTGGCGCGCCACGGCGAGGCAACGCTCGTTCCCAAACTCTCGGGCGCGGCGCGGAGGATGTTCATCGAAGCCGCGAGCACCGCCAAGATACCCCTTGCCCCACGCCTGCAACGCTGCATGGCACAGCAGCTTCCGATCTCGGTTCAACTACGCCGCAACGCCAATCGACTGCGGTGGTCGGGTGCAATCGCTCCTGACCAGCTCGTCCGGGCCTGGCGCGACGATCAGGCGTTCGAGATCATCCTGCCGGACGGACCGGCCGCGCTCGGCGACGCGGCCGGCGCGATCCTGCGCGTCGCATGCCACGGTCGGGCGAGCCGGCTTCATGCCGAGCCGGCGCTCTGGGAACAGTATGTGCGAGGGCTCAGTCTCGACTCGCTGCACGCCGAGGGCATGACGATGCCCTCGATTACAAGTGGCAATCCGGGTGGTGCAGCCCAGGATCCGCTGGAGCGGGCGCCCGATATTCTGGCTCGCCTGATTCACCGGTCGCTCGACACCTGGTTGCTGGAGCAGCTCAACGCCCATCTCCAGCCCTTCTTCGCGAGCAATACCGATCCGGGACATCGCGTGGGGCTTGCGATCGCCAATGATGTGCGCGGGGCGATGGCTGCGGCGTGGACCGACTGGCAGGCGTCGTTCGGCGATGATCCGGCGCTGCTCAACCATTTCCTGAGGCTGATGGTTTGCGCGGTCGACGATGCCGACAACCGCGACGCCGCGCAAATTTTGGTCGGTCCGACCAAGTGGAAGGAGATCGTTCGCGGGACCGCCGTCGCGTTGGCGGTGGCGGCTGCGTGGCAGACCACCTCGCCCAAGGCAACTGGTCCGGGCAATCTAGTGCGCGAGCGCGATGGCGACAGTGCCTGGTCGGGCCATTGCTGTGCAGCGGATCGGATCAACGGGAGCGACATGGCGTTGTGCGCCGCCTCCTATATGTGGCAAACTCACTTCGTCATCCTGATCGTCAAGAGCACGGTCGAGGTCGCCCGCATCTCCGAGCGGCCATTCGCACAGATCGACTCCGACCAGCCGGCACTTAGCGAGGCCGATGGCGCAGGTCCCGTAATCATGTCGATCAATCGCGAGTTTACCGATGCGGCAGCGGCAGGACTGGCGGAGCTCCGTGCCTTCCTGACCGCGGTCGAAGCTCGGCACTACGCGGTATTGGATAAAGCGATCGAGAAAGACGGCACAGCATGACTGATGGTAGCTCCATATCACCTGATCTCGCCGATTTCGCGGCTCGGCTACGCGCCGCAGCGACGTCGCTTGATCTGACGGTTGCGGACCGGCCGGAGCTCGCGAGCGCGAAATTCAACGGCGGTTCGACAAAGTCCACATCGCTCAGTCCGACCGACCTGCCAGCTGAATCCCACGCCATTCGCATCGATCGATTCAATATAGTACTCGGGGTGCTTCCTGATATCGCAACGCTTGAGGCGGTGCGGGAAACGCTGCGGCGCTGTCGAAACCAATGTGTCGTCGCCCGTTCCTATCTTGGCACCAACGAGACGCTAGATTTGCAGTTGATGTTGCTGGGGCCGCGGTCGAGCGAGCGGCAGGAGGCATGGCGCGCACTGGCGCTAATGGTCGAGCGCGACGATCGTGTGGCGCGCAAGCTCGCCTGGCTGCGCCCGGAAGACGGGCAACGCGATGACGAGAGTTTCGCCGATTTTCTCAAGCGGACATTTCTCGCGCGGCCTTGGGAACATGACGAGGATAAGTTCGAAGATGCCGCGCTCGACGAGTTGAGCAGCGACAATGCAACGACGCCCGGCCTGCCCAGGACGCTTGCCGACGAGTGGGACCGGATCGCGCTTGACGAGAAAAAGACGCCAGAAGATATCGTCACTGCGTTGGTCAAGGC
>JAKBCR010000328.1 GCA_021807675.1 Pseudomonadota bacterium | reverse complement strand
CATGCCAGCCGCTGGCCACGAGCGCCTTGGCTGCGACTTTGCCGATACCCGAGCTTGCCCCGGTGACGACGGCGACGCGGCGATCTGACTGGTCCGGCATATGCGTGTTCTCCCCTAATCGGAGCCGTTGGATTCTCTCGAGCGGATTCCATTCAAGAACAGCCTGACCCCGAAGGCGATGCGCTCCTCCAGGTCCCTGGCGTCGAGCCGGTTACCGGTGGCGAGGATACGGGCCGGGCCGCCGACCACCATGGTGAGAAACACCGCGGCCGCCATCTTGGGCCGCGCGATGCTCACGGCGCCCTTGGCGCGGTGACGACGCAGCACATCCTCGAGAAACTCGATGAGCGGCATGGTCGCCTGCTCGTACGCGGCGGTGAATATCTCCGGAAAGCGGTACGACTCGGCATTGATGATACGCTGAAGCTTGATGCCCTCGGGTGTCATCACGTGAGCGACGCGCGTACGAGCCACCGCCAGCAGGGTACCCTCGAGGTCGCCGGTCTCGAGCGAGCGCAAAGTCTCCTTCGGCACCACCCACTGCTCGATCGCGTGCTGAACGGCTGCCCGGAATAGCGCAGCCTTGTCCTCATAAAGACCATAGACGGTGCGCTTGGTCATCCGCACCGAGGCGGCGATCGCCTCGAGTGTCGTCTGCTCGTAGCCCCGGTCCAGAAACAGGTCGAGCGCACGGTCGAGGAGCAGCGCGTGGCGCCGCTCGGCCTGCTCGCGAGTCGGGCGCCCTGCGCCGGGACTGACCGCTCGGGTGATGTCGGACCGCAGAAGAATCTCCTTGCAGTTTTCCGTGAATTCATGATAATGATACTGTTCCGGTGCCATTATAGCGCGCATACCCGCGCATAGCCAGAGCGAGGAGACATTCGATGGGCGCAGCGGTAGAGAGGCTTACCCGGCTGGTCGACGCGCCGGACCGGTTCAATATTCCATTCACGGAGCTCGCGGCGACTCAGACCGCAGCGCTCAACGAGCGCTTCCAGGATCGAAAGGAGCGCATCAAGCTGGTGGGTCACCGCGCCAGGGAAGCCGGGATCACCGAGGTCCGCTCGCGCGAGGACATGGTGCCGCTGCTCTTGCCGCACACCGCCTACAAGAGCTATCCGGAAAGCTTCCTGATCGAGGGCAAGTGGGACCGGCTCAGCAAGTGGATCGGCACGGTGTCGAGCCATCCGATCGCACCCATCGAGACCGCCGACATCACCGATATCGATGAGTGGATCGCCCGCCTCCAGGCTCGCGGGCATTACGTGTCCTGCTCGAGCGGCACCACCGGGAAATCCGCGATGCTCATCGCCTCCGACGCGGACATGTCGTGGTCGAGAAAGGACACTGTTGGTGTTTTCTCCTGGGGGTCCGGCGTCAGGCCGGCACAGGACCGGCGGATGATGGGCGTTGCCCCAATCGCTTACGTACCCAAGAACGTCGTGATCGCCGAGGCGCAGCGAGCCGCATTCGGCGACCCTGCCAGGGAGCCTTACCGGCTCAACGTCCCTCCGATCACAGTGGGACAGCTCACCAAGATGGTGGTCTTGCGCAAGAAGATGACCGAAGGCACCGCGCTGCCCGAGGACATCGCCCAGTTCGAGCGCACCTCGCGAGAGCGTCAGGAAACCCTCGAGCGGGCGACTCGGGAGGCAGCCGAGACGCTCGTCCGCTTTCGCGGCGAGAAGCTCTACGTCTCGGGCCTCTGGAACGCCCTGTATCAGGTGGCCAAGCTCGTCCGCGAGATGGGCTATAGCGCCAAGGACTTCCATCCGGACAACTGTATTTACGTGGGCGGTGGATTGAAGCGCGCGCAGCTGCCGCCCGATTACCAGCAGTTCGTCCACGAGACCTTCAACATTCCGCCCGGGCGCCATTTCCAGAACTACAGCATGCAGGAGCTCAACTCCGGCATGCCCAAGTGCCAGCGCGGTGGCCGCTACCATGTCCCCCCGTGGATGATTCCCTTCATCCTCGATGAGGAAGGGAACACGCTCCTGCCCCATGGGGGCGGCGAGATCGAGGGGCGCGCCGCGTTCTTCGACCTGGCGCTCGATGGGCGCTGGGGCGGGGTCATCACGGGCGATAAGATTTCGCTCGATCTCGGCCCGTGCGCCTGCGGCAACGCGGGTCCCTCCATCCGCGACAACATCGTCCGCTATGCGGACATCAAGGGTGACGACAAGATCGGCTGCGCCGGCACCGTCGACGCCTACGTGCGAGGTCTGTCATGAACGCAACCGCCCGTGAGATCGATTCTCAGAGGACGAAGGACGGCGAAGTCCTTCGAGTCGACCACTTCGTCCGCGGGAAGGCCATCGCCGGTGGCGCGGTGAAATACCGCTCCCGCGACCTCGGCGTGGACTTCGCCACGCCGGAGATCCACCTCAATGAGCTCGTGGTGCCGCGCTCGGAGCTGCCTCCCCTGCTCGATGTGCCGCTTGCGCAGATCATCCAGTTCCTCGTGGCGTGCGGTGAGCGCATGTCACTCGAGAAAAACCCGCACCTTCAGGAAGCGGCCGAGCGCATTGCCGCGACCAACCCGCTGCCGCGCCGCGTGATCGAGAATCTCTTCCGCCGCGCGCGCCACACCCTGACCGAGCAGGGTCTGCGCTCGAGCATCGAGGCGAATTTCTCCAACCCCGCGGCGCTCGACGGCTGGGTCGAGCGGGTCGACGCCACCGGACAGCATGCCGCTTTGCGCGCATTTCCGCCGCGTATGATTCACATGCTGGCCGGCAACTCGCCGACCGGCTGCATCGCGTCGATCGCCCAGGGTGCTCTCGTCAAGGCGATCAACGTCTTCAAGATGCCCTCGAGCGATCCCTTCACCTGCGTCGCCATGCTGAAAACCATGGCGGAAGTGGATCCAGGCCACCCCGTGGTGAAGTCCATGTCGGCGGTGTACTGGCGCGGCGGCGACGAGCGCATCGAGCGTACGCTCTACCGTCCACAATACTTCGACCGGATCGTCGCGTGGGGTGGGGGCGATGCCATCAACAACGTCATCAAGTACCTGGGACCCGGCCTGCAGCTCGTGTCCTTCGACCCCAAGACCTCGATCTCGATGATCGGGCCGGAGGGCTTCGCCTCGGACTCGGTCATCGCGGAAATCGCCGAGGCGGCAGCCACCGACGTCGCCGTATTCAACCAGGAGGCGTGCCTCGCGAGCCGCTTCCTCTTCGTCGAAGGCGATCGCAAGGGGATCGAGGTCTTCTGCGCGCGGCTGCAGGAGCGTCTCGCCGTGGACCGCGAGACCGCCTCAGCGGTCGCTCCCCCTCCTGCGCTCGAGGTGCGCGAGGAGATCGAGATGCTTCGGGTGATGGACGAAGAAGCGAAGATATGGGGCAAGCCCGACGGGCGGGGCATGGTGATCCTGACGGCGGAGCCGGTCGACTTCCATCCGACCAATAAGACGGCCAACGTCGTCCACGTGAGCTCACTGGACGATGCGGTGCGTTTCGTCAACGTGGCCACGCAGACCATCGGCATGTATCCGCCTGCGCGGAAGAAGGCGATGCGCGATCGCCTGGCGAGCGCGGGGGCTCAGCGTGTCGTGCGGCTGGGAGATGCCTCGAGGCACGTGATGGGCAGCCCGCACGATGCGATGTTTCCGCTGCAGCGCTTCGTGCATTGGATGTCGGACGAAGACGCTTCCTGAGCTCCGCCTCACCTCGCCATATCTCTCCAGTGAAATGGATCACCGGGGAACACCCCCGCCCTGGCGCAGCCCTACCCTGCCGGGCCTGATCCACTGGGTCACCTCTCCTGGGGCGCTCGCCGGCCGCCGGCCGCGATCAGATGCGGTGTCGCTTTCCCCTGCGGCGCACGCCCGTGCGCACCGGTGAGGTCGCGGGAGCCACCACCAGGCGATCGAGGAACTCGGCGACATCCTCCGCCGAATAGGCGTCCACCGGCTGCCGCAGCCACCACGCCAGGATCTCGATGGTCGCGGCGACTCCAGACACGGCCCCGAGCTCGACGGGCAACCGGTCGTCGGCTCTTATCTTCGTCGCCCCTTCCTTGGCCAGCCGAATGAACTCGGCGCGCAACGTCCCTGCGGCCCCTCCGAGCAACAGCG
>JAKBCR010000327.1 GCA_021807675.1 Pseudomonadota bacterium | reverse complement strand
TGGCTGCCCGGGCATATTCCCGCGGCCGAGGACAGCGCCATCGTGCACGGTGATTTCCGGCTCGACAATCTCATTCTCTCCCCCGCCGAGCCGCGCATCCTCGCGGTGATCGACTGGGAGCTCGCGACGCTCGGCGACCCTCTCGCCGACTTCTCGTTCCATGCCCTCAGCTGGAGCCTCACCGCGGAACAGTTTCGTGGCATGGCCGGCCGTGATCTTGCCGCGCTCGGCATCCCCGGCGAGCGCGAGTACGTGGCGCAGTACTGCCGCAGAACCGGGCGCCCGGAGATCGATCCGAGGGTGTGGGACTTTTACATTGCCTTCAACCTCTTCCGTCTGGCCAGCATTCTCCAAGGCGTCCTCAGGCGCTCGCTCGAGGGCAACGCGGCCGATCCGACGGCGCCCGACACAGGGCGGCGCGCCCGGGCGATTGCGGAGGCAGGTTGGCGGCGCGTCACCTCCAGGCGGCTCGACTGAGGCTCCATGGCTTCGATCTACCTCATCCGCCATGCCCAGGCCTCGTTCGGGAGCGACGATTACGACCGCCTGTCACCGCTCGGCATCCAGCAGGCGCGGATTGCCGGGGAATACCTCGGTACGGCCATCGGGCCCATCACGCGCATCATCGCCGGTCCGCTTCGGCGCCAGCGCGATACGGCCACGGTGATTGCCGCAGAGCTGCACGAGAGGCGGGGCGCCCGCCCGCGACTCGAGACCGATCCCAGACTCGATGAGCTGCGTATCGATGAGCACATTGCGCGAATTGCGCCCACGCTTGCCGATCCGAGCGGAGAGATCGCCGCCGACCTCGCTGCGGCGAAGAGCTCTTCCCGCTCCTATCAGAAAGTCATCCGCCGTGTCTTCACGCATTGGCAACGGCTGTCCCATGAATCCGAGCCCGAGACCTGGCCGGCATTCGCGGCGCGAGCACGTGAAGTCATCGCTGACATCGCGGGAGGGAGCGTACGCGGCGGGATCACCGTCGCAGTGAGCTCGGGCGGACTGATCGCGGCAATTACTCAACACGTGCTCGGCCTTCCGGACAGCGCCGCCTACGGCTTCTTCGAAGCGATGAAGAATTGCTCGATCACGCACTTCCTTCACTCCCGCGAGCGCATCTCCCTCTCCTCTTTCAATGATACGACCTATCTCGCCGCCCTCGGCACGGGCCGGGGGGCGATGAGCCTCATCACCTATCGGTAGCAAGCCTGGCACACCCATGTCCCGACTCTTTGACCTCAGCGGCAAGTGCGCACTCATCACCGGCTCCTCCCGAGGCCCATTGCCCTCCAGGCGAGCATCGGCAACAAGTCCGACATCGAGCACGGGGTCGAGGGAGTTCGGGCCGCCTTCGGCCGAATCGACATCTTTGTCAGCGACACCGCCAGCAACCCATACGTCACGGGTCAGACGGTCGTGATCGGCGGCGGCACCACCGTCACAATCCCGGGCATCTGAGTGGCGGCGCGCGTGAAGCGGAGGATCGCCCGGCCGCCGGCGCCCAAGAGCCTCAGCCCGCGCGAGCTGATCGTGCGCGACATCATTAGAGGCCTCTACGAAGGACGTTACGTACCCGGACAACGTCTCGTCGAGTCCGATCTCACCGCCTGCTACCGCGTCAGCCGAGGCCCAGTCCGGGAAGCGCTCAATGGGCTGGCTGCTCGCGGAATCGTATCCCTGACCCCGCAACGCGGCGCACAGGTGCGTCGCCTCTCTCGCGAGGAAGGGATCGACATTCTCATCGTGCTCGAATCGCTCATCGGACTCGCCGCAGGCCTGGCCGCGCTGCGCGCCCGCTCATCCGAGAGCGCGGGCAAGCTCCGGGACGCTCTCGCCCGACTCGACACATTCGATCCCTCGTGCAGCAGCCCGGAATATGCGCACGCCCGTGATACCTTTTACGGCGCCCTGATGGAAATCGCCGGCAACGCCGAGCTTCGGCGGATCATGCCCGGAACTCTCGTCCACCTCGTCCGGGTGCAATATCGAGATACACTGCGAGCCGCGGATTCAACTCGGCATGCGGACTATCGCGCAATTGCCAAAGCGGTGCTCGCCGGGGACGCCGAGGAAGCGGAGTCCGCCGCACGCACCCACATTGCCGGTATGATCGCCGGGCTTGCGTATCATCCCGGGGACGCTTGGGGGCGAACCCTACGAAGACTGGGAACCGCCCTCGGAACCAGGCGATCACGGAATCCGCCATCGTCGCGCCGAACCCGGCGGTGATACAGTATGGCGCGATCGTCGCTGAACGACCGCCTAACTGCTGAAGAGCTCCCGGCACAAACGCACCCGCTCTCGCAAGCCATCTTGCGTCGGCACCACCGGCCCGACTCAGCAGCCGGCTATCGAAGACCTCCTGTGCCTGGCCGGCACTCCAGTTCTGCCGCTGGGCTTCGGCGCGAGATTGCGAGCGCTGACGCCGAAGTAAATGACGACTACGAGACCGGCTTCACCCTCGAGCCATTCCAACGATCAATCGGGTGTCGGCCAGCCAACGCTACCGTACAGCCGCGTGATCACTTCGAGATTGTGTCCGTTCGAATCGGCGAAATACACGCGCAACCGCCATCGTTGTGATTGATCTGGCCGGGCTGGCGGCGCATCGGATGGGCCCAGTGCGCGAGGCCGCGATCCTTGATGCGGTCGAGGACTGCGTCGAATTCAGCTTCGCTGCTCAGGAACGCGTAGCGCTGAGGTCGGATGGGGCCCCCGCTTTCAGCAAAGTCGAGCGAGACGTCGTTATCCAGTTGAACGACGTCGAAGTGACCGAAGCGGGTTGGCGTTGGCCGACCCAGGATCTCGGCCAGGAACTTCGCGGAGGCGCGCTGATTCGAGCACCGGACAATCGTGTGATTGAGTTGGACGGCCATCACGCGATCTCCTACAGGCAGGAACAATCACCTACGGTCAGTCATCAACGCACCGTGACAGTCTTGTCACGACGCACGAAAGGCAGGGTGTTCCCGGATGTGATTACGGACGAGGACGGGAAGTATCCCCACGCTGCTCCAGCCTTGCGGCACAGACCGCAGTTGCAATCGTTGATGAAGTCAGGCTTGGTTTCGATCGCAACGTTAACCGCAGCACATATGCAGATCCCCACCACCCGTCTCTCCTCCGTTCGCGTGAGCTTGAGCGCTCGACGATGTTTGTGATTGCAAAGCCGGCCATCTTCGATCCGCGGAAGAATTCTGATCGCGTCCGCTCGGCGGACCCATCCGCTCAGCGGCGACCCGAGCCTCGCCATACACACCACATGCGATGATCTCGATTCACCCCGGGTCGGTGCGGGGTATAGGTGGTACCCATGGCGGAGCAACTCAGCTCGAGTCTACTTCGCTCAACTGCAGGCGGGGGCTGCAGATTGCGGCGCATTTACCGGGTCCGCACGTCGGCCCGGAAGGAGCCGAGCGGAATTGAGAATGAAGGTGAGCTCGGAGGCCACGTGAATGAACGCGGCCAAAAGCGGGTTGAGCAGCCCCATGGCCGCAAGCGCGATGCCGAGGGTGTCCACCCCGATCGTGCCCGCAAAATTCGCCCATATGATTCGGCGGGTGCGCCGCGCGATGGCAAGCGTCTCGGCGAACTTTGCCAGATCGTTCCCGAGCAACACTACGTCGGCGCTCTCCCGTGCCACGTCGGTTCCCGAGCCCATGGCAACGCCCACCTGCGCTTCGATGAGTGCGGGCGCGTCGTTGATCCCGTCGCCGACCATCGCCACGATTCGGTGCCCACCGGTGAGGCGCTCCACGTAAGCACGCTTGTCCTCGGGGAGCAAATCGGCGGCGACCTCGGTTATGCCGAGCTGGGCAGCTACGGATTCGGCCACCGCCCGTGCATCGCCAGTCAGGAGCACTGTCCGCGCGCCCATCGCATGTATTGCGGCAATGGCGCGTCGCGCCTCCGGCCGGATGCGATCGGCAATCTCGATTGCGCCAAGGAGAATGCCGGCACGCGCCACATAGACCTCGGACGAACCTCGATGCGCGCTCGCCAGGGCCTCGGCCACCGGGATGCCGTGGTCCTCCATGAGAGCCAAGTTCCCGACGAGCACCTTCTCGCCCGTCACCATCGCATCGATGCCGCGTCCCGGCCGATAGCCGAACTGTTCGGGCTCGATGAGTGTG
>JAKBCR010000083.1 GCA_021807675.1 Pseudomonadota bacterium | reverse complement strand
AGGCTGCGAAATTGAGATCCCCCTGCTCGTGCTTCATGTAAGGCCAGAGGCCTTCGACCATGGCGGTCAGCAGGCTCCCCATGTACTCGCCGCGGTACTGCTTGTAGATCTCCAGAAAGGTCTTCTGGACGGCCACGGTATCGACCGGACGGGTCTGCGAGCAGGCTGTCGCATACTTGAGAGTCTCTTCTTCCAGCTTATCCCGCGGTACGACGCTGTTGACGAAGCCGCACTCCGACATCTCCTTCGCGGTGAAGGGGCGGCCGGTGAACAGCATCTCCTGGAATTTTCGCAGCCCGATGGTTTCCACCCAGGTCCACAGTCGCGGCGCGACGCCGACGTAGCGAAATGCCGGATGACCAAAGAGCGCATCGTCCGAAGAGACGACGAGGTCGGCATCGCCTGTCTGATAGAAATGCCACCCGTAACAGTATCCCTTGGCCTCGACGATGCTGATCTTCTTGAATTCCTGCAAAGTGCGGCAGCCACCGCGGGCTTTCGAATAGTGCTCGCACAGACCGTGTATGTAGCGGAATGACTTCTTGTCCGGATACTTCACATCGGGGTCGTCTATCTCGAATTCGTGCAGCAGAGAGACGTTGGTGTCCTCGGTGTAGGCCTGGTTCTGCTCATCGAGGTCGCCCCCTGTCCCGAAGTGCTCGCCGGTTCCCCGGATCACCAGAACCTTGACGTCATCGTCGATGTTGGCGCGATGGATGAGGTCACCGTAGAGCAATCTCATTCCAATGGTCGCCGCGTTGAAGTGATCCGGCCGATTGAGGGTCAGATACGCGATCTTGGCCTTCTTGTCTTTCTTGTACTCGATGAATTGCTTGGCCTGTTTGACGAGATCTTCGGCTTTGATCGGCATAATCGTGTCCTCTTGTGCCCCAATGCGCTGGGTGCCCAACTGGGTACCCGGCGCGATGATGACAGGGCACCGCCGCGCTGCCTATCCCGGCTGGTATAAGTCTCATTACACGCTCAGGCAAGAACCGGACCGCGAGGGGCTGGGCTCGATTGAAGGCATGAGCGCGTGTTTTCGCCGAACGCCGCTACGTGACCGATGGGACGCCGGCGGACCGAGGGGAACGGCCGCCCCACCGAAGCGCTCCAGGCTTTCAGACAGGCATTCAATTCATCGGCGCGGCGCTCGCGCGCCTCCTCGAGACAGCTCGCCACGATGTGGCTCATGGCGATCCCGATGCGCCGGCCGCGCCGTGTGGCCCAGGCCTCCCAGGCCGCGAGCGCGGCGAATATTCCGGTCAGCGGGTCGGCAATGGCGTCCCCGACAAAGCCGCTGTGGCCGGTGGCGGCGCGCAGCGCGGCGCTCAGGCCCGCCGCGACCCCGCAGTCGTCCCCGAACCCAACCCAGCCGGCGGCATCGCCTTGCGCGCCGTGCGCGGTGATGCTCACCCAGACCAGTCCCGGGACTGACCTGACCATTTGCGCCGCATCGATACCAAGTTGCAACAGCGCGCGAGGCCTCGCGGCCTCGATGATGATGTCGGACGTGGCTATCAGAGAAAGCAGTGAGCGCCGATCGGAAGAGTCGTTGAAATCGAGCACCACGCTGGCCTTGCCTTGATTGAGCAACGCGTGGAACGTCGGGTCCGATCCGCGCATCGCATCCGGGCGCGTGCGGCTTTCCACCTTGACGACCTCGGCGCCGGCGAGCCAGAGGAGGTGGCTCGCGAGCGGGCCTGCCCAGAGGGCCGAGAGGTCCAAGACGCGCGGCCTGGTTATAGCGCCCGCCGGCGCGGCGGGTCGTCCTTGCAGAAGCTCGGCGCGAGGCTGCGAGGGCGATGGCACGCCCTCGTGCTCGGCGGCGATCGCCAGGCCCAAGGTGCGTCCACGACTGACCAGAGTGGAGGCCTCACTGCCTGCAATCCGCGCAGCGATGGCTGCATCACTCTGCGTCTCCAGGTCATCCGCCTCGAAGAGCGCCGGCAGCAGCTCTCGATCGGCGGGACGGGACAGGTTGAGCGCCACGGCATCGCCGACGGCCTCGAAGAGTCGGCAGCCGCCGCAGGCGGCGGTACGCCCCGGAATGACCCTGCCGCCCAGCGCGGCGCGCTCGCACAAGAGCGCACCGCCATCGAGCCTCGAGAGAGCCAGGGAGCCGCTCGCCTGCGCCAGCCGCCCGAGGGCCTCATCGGCGCAGCGGGCCAGGGGGATCCTCGTGGGAGCCACATCGCGAGAGCGCATGTATCGGGGCGCGGCCGGGATGCTCAGCCCTCGGCTACGCGAAGATCGCGCGAGGCTGTCAGATTGCGGGAGATCTTGGTCAGTAATGCATCCAGCCTCTCCAGGTCCTCGGCGGAGAATCCGGCGAAGATCCTGCCCTCGTGGCTCGAGGCGAGCGCATCCAGCGTATCGAGCACCGGTTGCGCCTTTGGAGTGAGGTAGACGCTGTAGGCGCGGCGGTCGCTCGGATGCTCGCGCCGCTCGAGGTAACCTTCCTTGCAGAGCCGGTCGATCAGGCGGCCGGCGCTGATTTCCCTTACCTCGAGCGCCTCGGCAATCGTGCGCTGCGTGGAGCCCGGATTGCGGGCGACGGTGGCGATCAAGGTCCACTTGGCCCGTGTCAGCCCGCTCTGCTCGGCCGCCTGATCGAACGACACCCGCAGCTGACGAGCCACGACGGAGATCTTGAGCGCGACGGCGCGCCTTCGGGTTCTGGCCAATGCGATGAGGGACTCGTCTGCCCGATAGTCTGGTTTCATTGTCTCACGGATCTCGCGGCGACTCCCAGGGGCAGGGTGGAATGGGATGGGGCACCCTGATGCGTTATATACTAAGCAAGCATAGTTTAGCCCACGGAGATCCGAATCGAAAAGGCCGATTGCGCCGGCAACGCGCCTGCCGCGGTATGATCGGCCGCGTGGAGCCATCGCTGCCCCTGCGGGCTCGAGATTACCTGCTCGATCCGTCACGGATGGAGGCGGGGTGGACCGATTGGGACCGGCCCTTGGGCCTTCTGGATCTGGCTGCAACGCCTGCGGCTGTGCCGCTGGCCGTCTTGCCACCCTGGCCGCTCATCGGGGTGGGTGACCGCGCCCATCCGCTGGCAGCCTCGCTCGATGCACTCCTCGAGCCGCCCATCTCCGCGGAGGCTTTGATCCGCCAGTGCGAGCGAGCTCCCCGGTCCGCGGCGATCGCAGTCCAGCTTCTGCGCAGCCTCGAAGGGATGCCGCGCGAGCGTGCGCTGACCCTCGAGTCCTGCTGCTACGGTCTCCTCCAGGGCAGCCGCGAGCACGCCGCGTGGCTCGCTTCCCAGACGCCTCCGGCGCAGCGATCACCCGCGGGCGGACTTGTCGTCGAGCGGCACGGCTCGACGCTATCCGTGGTGATCGACCGACCTGCTGCGCACAACGCCATCGACCGGGCGCTGCGCGACCAGCTCTGCGAGGCTTTCGCTCTCGCGGTGCTCGATCCCGAGATTCAGACACTCAAACTGCGCACCGTCGGACCCGTCTTCAGTACCGGTGGCGACCTCGAGGAATTCGGCACGACCCGCGACCCGGCGACGGCTCATCTGATCCGCAGCCGTACGCTGCCCGCCCTGGCGATTGCTCCGCGCGCCTCGATTCTCGACGTGCACGTGCAGGGCGCCTGTATCGGCGCAGGACTCGAGATTGCCGCGCTCGCCGGCCGGCTGACCGCCGAGCCGGATGCCTGGTTCCAGCTTCCCGAGCTCACCATGGGCCTCATACCCGGCGCCGGCGGCTGCGTATCCGTGCCGGGACGGATAGGACGTCAGCGTGCTGCGCTCATGATGCTCTCCGGCCGGCGCGTCAGCTGCGAAGTTGCATTGCGCTGGGGCCTGATCGATGAGATCGTCTCGAGCCATCCGCGTTTCCCATCGACCGAGTCGACCCCGAAACCATGAAGCGGCACGAACCCGGTGACCCGGTACACGGGCGTGCCCCGCCGCCGCAGGTGGCGGACGTTGAGGCAAAAAACCGCGCTTGTTGCCTCAATGGCGCTGGGCCGGCCAGGGTGCGACGCATGCGTCGCACGGGTGGCCATGGAGGGACACCCCGGGCTTGCGAGGAGCAGGGACTGCACAGCGCACTGGCCGGATCCAGCGCTTCATCCGAGCACCGCGGAAGGGCTGGGCAGCTCGGCGGGTCGACCCGACGTTCCCGTCAACGGGTGAAGATCTTCCGGATTTCCCGTCTCAGGAGCTTTCCCATCTCGTTGTAGGGCAGTGCGTCGAGAACGGCGATCCGCTCAGGCACGCGCGATGAGCGCAGGCGATTGCGGATGAGCGCCCGAAGCTCGTCCTCACTTGGCGCGGCGGAGCCGGGCCTTGCGACGACGGCGATGCCGACCGTCTCTCCCCATTCCGTGGATGGAACGGCGACGGCCGCCGCATCGGCGATTGCCGGATGCGACATCAATACATCCTCGATCTCTCCAGGTGAGATGTTCTCGCCCCCGCGCACGATCACATCGTCGGCGCGTCCCGCCAGAAAGAGAAATCCTTCCGCATCGAGCCAACCTGCGTCGCGTGTCGGAAACCACCCCTGCGGATCGAGCGCACTGCGCTCACGATACTCGCCGCAGACCTGCTCCCCGCGCACATAGATCTCGCCGCGCTCGCCCGCGGGCAAGGGCTTCCCTTCCTCGTCGCGAATCTCGATCTGCACCGTGGGCAGCGGACGGCCCACTGAGCCGAGTCGTGCCCGGATGGCGGGATCCGCCGATGCGTATGCGGCCCGGTGGTCTTCGGGACCGAGCAGCGCGACCGTCGAGCTGGTCTCCGTCAGGCCATAGGCGTTGGTGAATCCCGTGGCCGGAAAAAGCGCGAGCGCCCGCTCGATCAGCTCCGCCGGCATGCGACCGCCGCCGTAGGCGATGGCCTGTAGCGCGGCGAGGTCCGGCGGGGCGCCGGCATCCAGCCGGGCAATGATTCTGCCCAGCATCGTCGGCACGAGGAAGGCGTGAGTCGCCCGCTCTGCGGCGGCGAGTGTGAGCCATGCGTCGGGATCGAACGCCGTCAGGAGCACGATTCGCCGCATGGAATAGATGGAAGAGAGGAGCGCCGAGATGCCCGCGATGTGATAGGGAGGCACGGAAACCAGCGCCGCTTCGCGCTCCTCGGCCGAGCCGAACTCGACGGTGCCCAGGATGTACGAGAGCAGATTGCCGTGGCGCAGCAGCGCCGCTTTCGGTGCCGCGGTTGTCCCGCTCGTGAAGAGCTGGACCGCTATTCCATCAGCGGCATCGGTGTCCTCGGCGGCTCGGGTATCGGGCCGCGCCTGTGCTTCGGACACGAATTCCTCGCGGCGCCAGATCCGGTGGCCGCCCTCGGGACTCAACCGACCGATCCGATCGGCATCGCCGATCAGGTACGCAGGGGCGATGCGCTCAAGTAGCGCGGCCAGATCGAGGTCGGCGAGACGATAGTTGAGCGGCACGTAGGGGACGCCGGCGAGGGCGGCGCCGAACAGAGCGATTGGAGCCGCCTCGCTGCTCTCATCGAGGAGGGCGACGTGCCCGCAACCGCTCGCCGCGATGCTTGCCGCGGCGCCCCTTGCGGCGGTGAGCAATGCGCCATAGGTCCAGCGCCGTCCATCGCAGACGAGACCGATGCGCTCGGGCGCGGCTTCCGCCGCCATCTGCAGGAGGAGGGAAAGATTCATCGACGTCGGATCAGTCGGAGGCCGGCAAGGGCTTGGCTTCCTTCACCTGAAGGGCGACGCCTCCGATCGAGAGAGAGCCCTGTCCGGGCTTGACGCAAAGCAGCTCCACCGTGCCCGCCGCATCGACATAGCGCTTGCCGATGAGGGTGCCACTGGCGCGCGCGGGGTCGATCGCCTCCCTTGCCGGCGGCCGGATCTCCGCCATCGGCGCACCCCCACACTCCACCACCACGTCGGCACCGCGGATCACCATGACCTCGGTATCACATACTATGCTCTTGAGTCTCGTTCCGGCTTTCATGTCACTCTCGCGCTCCTCAGGCGATTGCGCCCGCGGCTTTCAGTTTCTCGATTCGATCCCAGTCGAGGCCGAGCTCCATCAGGAACGTCTCGGTGTGCTCGGAGGGCTGGGGAGCCCGCGTGGTCTTCACGGCCTCGTGATTGAACTGCACCGGGCCGCGCACCAGTTTGAGCGGCTTGCCACCATCCACCGCTTCCACTTCCACGATCATATCGTTGGCGAGCGCCTGCTCGTCGCCGGCCACATCGGCGAGGCTCTGGACCGGCGCCCACTGGCCCTTGAGAGTCCGCAGATGCTTGCGCCAGTAGGCGAAGGGCTGCTTGGCGAATGCCTGCGCGATGAGCTCGCTCGCCGCCTCCCAGTGGCTCATCAGCGCCCTGACTTCCGAGAAGCGTGGATCTTCGGCCGCCTCGGGAATGCCCAGGTGTTGGAACGTGTCGCGGATGCAGGGGCCCGGCGCCAGGATGCAGAGATTGATCGTACCGCCGTCCGAGGTGTAGTAGTTGCCGCTGAAGGGGTTTCCCGCCGAGCTGCCGGACACCGGCATGCTATTGCGGATCATCTGACCGCTTTCCATCGTGTAATCGAGGGAGGTTCCGGCGGACCACCACGCGGTGCTGAGGAGAGAGACATCGAGCTCCAACGCCTCGCCCGTGCGCAGCCGGTGAAAGAGCGCCCCCGCGATGCCGCCGGCGATGTTCATCCCGCCGATCGAGTCGCCGAAGGCCGGGATGCCCTGCGTCAGAGGTCCGGGCAGCTCCGCCGGCGACATGCAAAATCCGATTCCGCCCCGGGACCAGAAGGCCGTTCCGTCGAATCCGCCGATCTCCCGCTCCGGGCCTTTATCGCCGAAGGCGCTGCCGCGCGCGTAGATGATGCGCGGATTTGCGGCGCGGATATGCTCGATGTCGCACTTGAGCTTCTGACGCTGCGCCGGCAGGTAGTTCGTCAGGAACACGTCGCTCGATTTGGCGATTTCATAGAGGAGCTCGATGCCCTCGGGGGTGGAGATGTCGATCCCGACACTGCGCTTGCCGCGGTTGGGGTGCTCCATCAGCGGATTGCGCGCCGGGTCGAGCTTCATCCCACCGAGATTGATGAAGCCTCGCTGGGCATCACCCCGTACGGGATGCTCCACTTTGATGACGTCGGCTCCCCAGTCCGCGAGAATCGCCCCCGCGGCTGGCACGAACGTGAATTGCGCGACCTCGAGGACTCTGACCCCTTGCATCACCCGCGTCATTGCGCGCCCCAAGCGAACTTGAATCGGGCGATTATACTAAGGAAGCTGAGTATCTGCATGCCACTGCGAGCCGTGCCGGCACTATCCCGCGGCAACGGGAATGCCGATGGGCCTGGCCGACCCGGCGCCGCGGAACCGATAGAGGGTGGTGCGCTCGACGAGCGGACGACCGATCCCAAGGGCGATCCCTTTCATCAGGTCCGGCGAGAGCTCCTGTCCGTTGACGCCGCCCGCCGCTCGGGTGATCGACTCGTTCATGAGTGTGCCGCCGAGATCGTTCGCGCCCGCCCGCAGACAGAAGGCCGCGCCCTCCGGACCCATTTTCACCCAGGATGTCTGTACGTTGCCGATGTGCGGGTGCAGCACGAGCCGCGCCACCGAATGCATCAGCAACGCCTCGCGGAACGTAGGCCCCTGCCGGGCGAGCCCCTTGCGCCAGAGCGGGGCTTCCATGTGAACGAACGGCAGCGGCACGAATTCCGTGAATCCTCGGCTCTTGCGCTGCAGCCCGCGGACTCGCAGCAGGTGTCTCGCCCAGTGGTGGGGCTGCTCCACGTGACCGAACATGATGGTCGCGGTGCTCTTCAGCCCGACTGCGTGCGCGGCTCGCATGACCTCGAGCCATTCGTCGGTCTTCAGCTTGTCCGGGCAGATGATCGCGCGCACCTCATCGTCCAGGATCTCCGCAGCGGTACCGGGCAGCGTCGAGAGCCCCGCTGCGGCGAGCCGGCCAAGGTAGGTCTCGAGCGACAGGCCGAGCGTCTGCGCTCCATGGGTGATCTCGAGAGGTGAGAAGGCATGCACGTGCATATCCGGCACGGCGGATTTCACGGCCGCGACGATATCGAGATAGGTTCTTCCCGTGTACTCGGGATGGATGCCGCCCTGCAGGCAGACCTCCGTGGCCCCGCGCTCGCGCGCTTCGACGGTGCGCCGCGCGATCTCCTCGAGATCGAGCCGGTAGGCGGGACCGCGCAGCGATTTCGGGCCGCTTTTCGAGAACGCGCAGAACCCGCAGTGATAGAGGCAGATGTTCGTGTAGTTGATGTTGCGGTTGACGACGTACGTGACGGTCGATCCGGCAACTTCCTCGCGCAGTCTGTCCGCGGCGTGCAGGACGGCGTTGATATCCGTGCCTTCTGCCGCGAAGAGGGTCGTGACATCCGCTTCTTCGGGCTCCTCGCCGTTGCGCAGCCGCTCGAGCACACGGTGCACGGGCCGTGAGGCAAGCGAGCCGGAGGGCTCGAGCCAGGCGTGGGCGAGCTCGGGGACGGGGCCGCCCGCACCGGCGAGCCATCCGTCCTCACGGGCCCGACCGTGACTGTCGGTGCGCCGCAGCACGGCGGTCCGCAGAGAGTTGTCGAGCCACATGCCGGTTGCCGCGCGCGCATAGGGCGGGGTGATAGCCAGGCGCTCGCGCAGCACCCGGCCGGCGGCAGCGGTCTCGGCGGCCAAGGTGGCCAGATGGGGCCAGGGAGCCTCGGGATTGACGTGATCGGGAGTCACCGGTGACACGCCACCCCAATCATTCACTCCCGCCTGCACGAGAGCCGTCAGAACGCCGGGCCGCAGATTGGGCGGCGCCTGGATCGACATCGACGGTCCAAAGAGAATTCGCGCCACGGCGATCGTCCACAGCTGCTCTTCGAGCGTCGGCTCCGGAGCCGACGCCATGCGGGTATCCGGCTTGGCGCGGAAGTTCTGGATGATGATCTCTTGGACATGGCCGAATCGCTGGTGCAGACCGCGGATCGCGAGCAGCGCCTCGATGCGCTCGCGGCGTGTCTCGCCGATGCCGATCAGAAGTCCGGTGGTGAAGGGCACTGCGGCCTCGCCCGCGGCCTCGATCGTCGCAAGCCGCACGGCCGGGACCTTATCGGGAGACCCCCAGTGGGGTCCGCCGCGCTCCGACAGCCGCTCGGACGCGGTCTCCAGCATCACACCCATCGAGACGCTGGCGGGACGGAGGCGCTCGATCTCGGTCCGGCTCATCACCCCCGGGTTGAGGTGAGGCAGCAGTCCCGTTTGGGCGTGGACCTCCCTGGCGACGGCGCCGAGGTAATCGAGGGTGCTTGCGTATCCACGCTCCTGGAGAAAGCGCCTCGCGGCCGCATAGCGCAGCTCGGGCTTGTCCCCGAGAGTGAAGAGCGCCTCCTTGCAGCCGGCCGCCGCGCCGGCGCGCGCGATCTGCACCGCCTCCTCCGGAGTCAGATAGGGGCTCTTGAGGGCGCGTGGCGCTTTGGCGAAAGTGCAGTAATGGCACACATCCCGGCACAGCTGCGTGAGCGGAATGAAAACCTTGCGGGAGTAGGTCACGGTGCGTCCGTGGCCTTCAAGCGTCAGTGCTTCCGCCTCCTCGAGCAGAGCTTGCGGATCGAGCCGCTCGAGGCGAGCGACCTGCGCAGAGCCGATGTCCTGCGGGAGTACCAGTGTGGATACGGCGCTCACGAGCTCAGTACCTCCTCGCCCAATCCCGACCAGCAGTTAAGGTCATCCGGCTCATCGAGGTCGAAGGCGAGGCCCGGCAAGCGGACCACGCTTGGCGAGAGGCCGCGCGCAGCCGCCTGCGCCAGATGCCTGGAAAAGCTTCCTGGCCCGAACTCGAACCGGATGGGGGGCGGCCAGCTCAGGCACAAAGCGTTCGTACCGCGCCCGTGCCGGTCCGGCGCGATGGCCAGACCGCTCGATCTGGAAGCCTCGATGAGCGCCGCCACCTCCTCGGGCTCGAGCAACGGCAGGTCCGCATGCACCAGAACCAGGCGCTCGGCGCCTCGCTGCCGTGCCTCGAGCGCCGCGGCGGTCAGGGCCTCATTGAGGCCAGCGCCGGGATCCGCAAGCGCGACGAAGGGTACGGGCAATGCGAGCCGCTCGGGGCTGACGACCGCTACACGATCCACGCCCGGGGTACGGCTCAATACCGAGAGCACATGGCCCAGCATGTCCGAGACGAGCTCGACCCTGCGCCGCTGCGGCAGGCAGTGCGCGAGGCGAGTCTTGCAGGACAGGAGTGATTTGACGGCCGTGATCGACCAACAGCTCATGCGGGGTCCTCTGCCGGATGCTAAGCGAGCGATTGGCGACGGCTCCGCCTCCGGCTCGGTCGGAATCCATGGTCAGCACTGTCGAGCATCGTGTCAAGCGCGGCGGAGTGTTCCCGCTGCCGGGTGACCTGAGGGACCGGCCGCGGGCATCGGGCGTCAGGGGTGCGGAGGATCGCTGTCGCGTCCGATCATTGACGTCACGGGCCTCCCGCGAAAAGCTTCGGCGTGTGCCCGATAGGGGGGGAGAGAGTGATGCTCAAGCAAATCGTGTTCTTGAGGAAGCGTACGGACATGACCCAGGAGCAGTTCATGGACTACTACGAGAACCAGCACTCCCAGCTCGCGAAGCGCATCGGCAAGCCGGCCATCCCGAACGCTCTGAGATATGTGCGGCGCTACCTCAAGCCGGAGAAGAACCCCGTCGTCGGCGAGGTGATCGATCCGGGTTATGACTGCATCATGGAGATCTGGTGGTCGAGCAGGGCAGACTTCGAAGCCTCGCAGCGGCTGATCAGCGATCCCGCGCGCCTGCCGCACACGATCGAGGACGAGAAGAAGCTGTTCGCGTCGCACCGCAATCCCGTCTGTACGGTGGAGGAGCACGACTCTCCCGTCGGCCCGGACAACGCCATCCCTGAATGGGTTGCCATCCCGAAATCCTGACAGCTCTAGACGACACTGGCGGATTTCGGCAGCTTTCCGAGGACGTCCGAGGCGAAGCGCCCGGCGGCATCGCACCATTCGGCGCGCGTGCGTCCCTCAAAGCTGACGGCCGCTCCGCGGACACCCAGGGCCTCGAATGCCGAGATCTTGTCGATCATCAGCTGCGGGCTGCTCATCTGCGCCGTGGTGCTGATGCTGCTCAGGATGACCTCGGGCGGCCGCTGCCGGCCGGTCTTCGCGCAATGCTCGCGCAGGTAGGCGATTCCCGCGGCGATGTCGGACACTTCGGTCATTTCAGCCGTCCGGGCGCTGGCCGAGAGGGTCTGGGTCGCGAAGAAGGGGTGCCAGGCATCCCCCAGCTCGACCGCTCGGCGGATTGCGCGGCGGGAATTGCCCCCGACGAGCAGCGGCGGATGGGGCTTCTGGACGGGCGCGGGCAGAATACGGTTGCCGAGAGCCTCGTAGCCGGTGCCGCGGAAGGTGAACTCCCCGCCGCTCAACGCCGCCTTCAGCGCGCGCAGATACTCATCCATGATGTCGTTGCGCCGCTCGAAATCCACCCCGAGCGCGCGATACTCGCCTTTGAGGTAGCCGGCCCCGAGTCCGAGGGTGACGCGTCCTCGGGAGAGGAAGTCCAGTGTCGCAACCGCTCGTGCCGTGACGAATGGGTTGCGGTACGGCAGCACGAGGATGCCGGTCTGCAGTCTCAGCCTGCTGGTGGCGGCGGCGATGAAGGACAGCAGAACGAACGGGTCCTGCGCATGGTGGCCTCCGGCATCCAGCCAGCGACCGGTGGGACAGGGGTGATCGGTGACATTGCACCCGCTGAAGCCGAGCCGCTCGAGCAGGCGGGCGATCTCGGTCACCGCCTCCAGAGACAGGAACTCCTCGGGCTGCTCGATACGATCGAAAGGCAGGCTGACGTTGATTTGCATGGTGGTCTGGCTCCCGGAATGAAGCCGAGCGAGGCGACCGCTCAGGCTTGCGGCGTCGAGTCCTCGATGAGGACCCACTGACCGGAGCGGCTGCGCACCCAGCCGCTCGAGGCCCAGGTACCGCCGTCGACGGGAATGACGGTACCGGTGATGTAGCTGCTCGCGCTCGTGGACAGGAAGAGGGCGACGTTCGCGCATTCGCTGTCGATTCCTTCCCGTCCGAGCGGAATGCGTCGTCCGATCAGCTCGAGCTGGCGTGCCGTCGGCTGGGCCCAGGATGCCGGATCGACGGGCCCGGTCCGATTTCCGCGAACTCCGGGTGTCGCCGTGAGATCCGGCGCGATGGCGTTGATCCGGATCCGATGCTCCGCCAACTCGAGCGCCATCGTCCGGGTGAAGCTCAGCATGCCTGCCTTGCAGGCAGCGTAGACGGCGTAGCCCGGTGCCGCGCGCGAGGCCTCGATGCTGCTCACGTTGACGATCGAGCCGCCCCGGGCGCCCTTGATCATGACAGGCACCGCCGCCGATGTGGCCGCGAGCATGCTGACCAGGTTGAGGTCGATGTGGCGGCGCCAGGAGCGCTCCGACTGCTCGAGAAAGGGGCGGCGAGTGACCCCGCCGACGTTGTTCACCAGCAAGTCGATGCGCCCGAAGCGCTCGGCCGTCCGCAGCACCAGTGCGCGTATCTGCTCTGTGTCCATCGCGTCCGTGGGCACGGCAAGCGCAAGCCGGCCGAGCTCGCGGACGCGCTCGGCGGTTTCCTCGCAGCGCTCGGGGATGATGTCTGCAATGGCTACGTGAGCGCCCGCGGCGGCGTAGGTGAGCGCGATGGCGCGCCCGATGCCGCCGCCGCCGCCGGTGATCACCGCGACCTGGTCGGTAAGAAGCATCTCACCTCGCCATCAGGCGCCGACGGATCGCAGTATCGCGCCAACGTGATCCGCCGCCCGGCGCACCGCCTGCAGATGGCCTTGCGCATCGATCCTCGGTCCGAGGAGCTCCAGGTCGAAGGCGCCGCCGTATCCGGCCCGCAGGATCCACTCGATCATTCGTCTGATCGGTATCACCCCATCGCCCGGGACCGCGCGCGCCGGCTGCGAGCGGTCGCCATAGACGTAGTCGCACACCTGAACGATGCCGCAGCGCGGAATCGCGCGTTCGATCGAGTCGCGTAGCCCCGCCTCGGTCCAGCAGCCGAAGAACTCGAGGCAGATGCCGACGCCAGCGGTATCGGCCAGGGTGATGGCATCTCCCAGGGTGTGAACGATGTTCGAATCCGCGTAGAGCGAGGAGGTATTCTCGACGATCAGCGCCACACCCGCGGCTCTGGCCGGCTCGAGGCAGGGCGCGATGGCCTCGCGGAATGCCTCGGCCGCTTCCTCCCAGGTGAGGGCGCCATGACCGCCGGTGAAGATGTGAACCGAACGCACGCCGAGGGCGCCCGCATGCTCGATGAGGCGGCCAAGGGTGTCACGGGCCTCGGGCCAGCGCGTCCGCCCGGTATCCAACTGTGTGCCTGCCAGGAACGGGTGGACGATGAGCTCTGCTCGGCAGCCGGCGGCACCGAGAGTCTGCTCGAGGACCGGCACCCCTTCCCTCAGCACGAGATCGCTCAGGAGCGTGACGCGCCGCGCGCCGAGCTCGCGCCAATAGCCCTGAAGCTCGCGCAGCCCGGCGCCCGGAAAGCAAACGGAGTGGACGGAGATTCGCTCGTGCATCATGGGATCCGGCATAGTTGCTCAGGCGAGGCGGAGCAACATCTCGGCCAGCCTTTCCAGCTCGCTGACCATGATGTCGTGACCGCTATAACACCCGCCACCGTGGTGGCCGCTGTGCACGAGGACGTATGTGGCCATCGCTTCCCCTCGGATGGTTGGACTCGACAGGAATGCGGGCGCCGCTCCCCGTCTCCCGGACAAATCCGGGCCCTTGATCTGCTAGTATGCAACAACGGTGTTTATTATCTACGCGGCCACGGGCCGTGTAAACCGAATGGTGAATGGGGGGCTCCGTTTATGAAGCGATTGTCCGGCGGCGCCGCATTGCTCGCGGCTCTGATGGTGATGGGGTTGGGCCCGGCTCGCGCGGCGAGCGCGCCCAGTGCGGGCGCGGCGGGGGCGAACTGGCTGACCGTCGGCGGTGGAGCGAACGAGAGCGGCTACAGCGGGCTGAAGCAGATCAACGCCTCGAGCGTGCGCGGACTCGGCCTCGCCTGGTCTCTCGAGCTGCCCGGACAGGTCACGCTCGAAGCGACCCCCCTCGCCATCGACGGTGTGCTCTACTTCACGGGGACGTATGCGGCCGTCTACGCCGTCGATGGGGTGACCGGGAAGCTCCTCTGGCGGTTCGATCCGCAGACCTGGAAGTACGATCCGGCGAAGATGCATTACATGTTCCCGGTCAACCGGGGCGTCGCTTATGCGGACGGGCGCATCTTTTCAGCTGCTTTGGACGGGCGTCTCTTTGCGCTGGATGCCAGGACCGGCAGGCTGCTGTGGACCGTGCAGACGCTCGACCGGGCCTCGGTGAAGACCATCACCGGAGCGCCCTGTGTCTTCGATGGCAAGGTGATCATCGGCAACGGCGGGACGGATTCGGGGGCGCGGGGGTATGTCACCGCCTACGATGCCGCAACGGGGCGAGAGCTCTGGCGCTTCTACACGGTCCCCGGATCGCCTGCCCAGGATCGTGGGTCTGCCGCGATGGAGCGTGCGGCAGCAACGTGGCGGGGGCGTTACTGGAAGACCGGTACCGGCGGAGGGGTCTGGGACAACATGACCTTCGACCGCACGCTCAACCGGATCTACCTCGGCACGGCCAATCCAGGTCCCTATGACCCGGTGGTACGCAGCCCGGGCGGTGGCGACAATCTCTATACCGACTCGATCGTCGCGCTCGATGCCGACACCGGCAAGCTCATCTGGGCCTACCAGGTCAACCCGCGTGATGAGTGGGATTACGACGCCACGCAGACGATGATTCTCGCCGATCTGACGATCCACGGCCGGCGGCGGCCGGTGCTGATGCAGGCGCCGAAGAACGGCTTCTTCTACGTGCTCGATCGCCGTACCGGCAAGCTCATCTCCGCCGGAAAGATCGGCAAGGTGACCTGGGCCAAGCGGATCGACATTGCCACCGGGCGTCCCGTGGAGGTGAAAGGGGCCCGCTACGACAGGAGCGGCGAGGCGACGGTGTGGCCGAGCTCGGTGGGAGCCCACAGCTGGCAGCCGATGTCGTTCAGTCCCGAGACCCACCTCGTCTACATCCCCTACATGCAGCTCGGCGCGCGGTACATCCCCGGGAAACAGGTTCCCGGCGAGCCTTACATCGGCGGCGTCTCGATAGCGTTGCTCGCCCGGGGACCGGGTGACGGCCAGGGCGCGCTGCTCGCATGGGATCCGGTGCGCGAGAGCGCCGCATGGCGGGTGCCGCTGCGCACGATCTGGAACGGCGGCACGCTCGCGACCGCGGGGGATCTGGTCTTCCAGGGCGCGGGGGACGGCTTTTTCTCCGCTTACGATGCGGCGACGGGCCGCCGCCTCTGGCGCTTCGATGCCGGCCTCGGGATCATCGCCGCGCCGATGACGTACTCGGTCGGCGGCAGGCAGTTCGTGAGCGTGCTGGTCGGCTACGGCGGCTCAGCGGCGTTCGCCAGCCAGTTCATGAACGTCGGTTGGAGGTTTCATCAGCCGCGGCGGCTGCTCACCTTCGCACTCGGTGGCCGGGCGAAGCTGCCACCCTCGCCGCCGCCGGATACGCGCGTGAAGGCGGTCGATGTTCCCTCTTACCGGCCGAAGCCGGGCGAGGTGGCCGCTGGCCGCGCTCTCTATCCGGCTTGCGCCATGTGCCACGGCCGCGACCTCGTCGGGGCGGGCGGACCGGCGCCCGATCTGCGGGCGTCCCAGGTGGCCGCGAATCCCGATAGCCTGTGGGCGGTCTTGCACGATGGCGCGCTGCTGCCGAAGGGCATGCCGCGCTTCCAGACGCTCACCCGTGCACAGGTGATGGATATTTACGCCTACATCAGAGCCGGGGCGCGCGCGGCCTCACGCGCATCCGCCGCGGCCCGTTAGCTGCTGGTTGGTTCCGTAACCATCGGCTATCATGTCTCCGGAGGGGGGGTGATGTCAGAATCCGACGGTCGCGGCACTACAGACAAGACCCAGCGCTTTGCGCCGGCCGGCCGGACGCGCCGCAAGCGCGATCCAAAAGGAACTCGCGAGGCGATACTCGAGGCTGCGCGCGAGATCCTGGCCCGGGACGGCAAAGAGGGGCTGAGCGTTGCGCAGGTGGCGCAGCGAGCGGGCGTCAACCGCGGTACGGCCTACCAGCACTTCCAGACCCGCGAGCAGCTCATCGAGGCGACGACCGCCTGGGTGAGCGAGAACCTCTACCGGGCGGTGTTTGGCGATCCGGATATCGCGCGCGATCAGTCCGTGGCGACGATCGATCCGATGGCGCTCACGGAGCATATCGTCGAGTTCGCGATGGCGAATCCCGAGCTCGGGCGCGCGTGGCTGTTCGAGCTGCTGAGCGCGCAGCGGCCCGCGAGCGACCAGTTTTGGCGCAAGTACGAATCCAACTTCGACAAGTTCGCGCGGACGGACGCCGCTCAGCCCGGCATCGATGTCGAGGTCGCCTCGATCATCACCCTTACGTCGTCCTTCCTCTGGCCGGTATGGGCACGCGCGCATGCCCGAACGGTGAAGGAGCGCCAGCAGATGGCGAAGCGCTTCGCGCGCGAGCTCTTGCGGTTCAGCTTGCACGGCTCCATGCGGCCGGAGAAATATGCAGAGCTCGACGCCAGGATCAGCAAGGAGACGCCGCGCCGAAACGGGGTGTAGAGCGATTGGCGGAAAGCTCAGCCGCCAAACGTGCTGCGGCTGAATCGATCGACCATCAGGATTCGGTCCCGCCGCGCATCCGGAGAGTTCGGCGCGTAGCCTGCCACATCGTTGGACTGCCCCCAGTTGTAAATCGGCCCGTCCCGCAACCGGGCCAACCCGACTTCAGCCACCTCCGCCGGCGAGGCCATCTGGTCCGGGACCGGTGCGCCGTTGCGCGCAAGCAGCGCGCGGTACGCAGGCGTGTCCGTCTTTCCGAGCACCAGAGTCAGGACGTCGACGCCGTCGCCGCGCAGCTCCGCCCAGAGGCTCTCGGCCAGGCAGAGCATGAACGCCTTGGAGGCGGAGTAGACCGCCATGAAGCTGCCGCCCCCGTAGCATGCTCCCGAGTTGACGAGGAGCAGCCCGCCGCGGCCGCGCTCGCGCATCGGACGGGCGAATCGGTGGCAGCATTCGAGCGTCGTCGTGACGTTTCGCTGGCTCAAGTCGAGCCAGGCGCCGGCATCCTTATCGAGGAACCTCGAGCCATGAGGGTCCGCCCCGGCATTGATGACGAGGAGCCCCACCTCCAGGCCGGCGGCGGCGGCACCGATCGTATCGGTGGCGCGCGGGGTGGACAAATCGACCGTGACCGTCCTGCAGTCGACACCGTTTCTGGCGTGAATCTCCTCGGCCAGCGCCTCGAGCGGCGCGTGGCGCCGGGCGACCAGAATGCAGTTGATGCCTTGCGCCGCGATGGCGCGGGCGAACTCCCGGCCGGTGCCGTCGGAGGCTCCAGTCACTATCGCCCATGAGCCGTAGCGCTGCGCAAATGGGGTCACGTCGTCCTCCATCCGGTGCACGCCGGCTGTCGATTGCGGGTGGACCGCGAGTCAGTCTTCATGCTTCCTCCGAGTCCACGGGCCTCGCCCTGCGTGGGTCAGCATATTGAGCCGGATACCGCAGCGGTGTATCGTGCGGATATTCGCTCAATGTGCGTAGTTATGTACG
>JAKBCR010000082.1 GCA_021807675.1 Pseudomonadota bacterium | reverse complement strand
GCCGAGGCCAGTGCCGGGCGCCATGCGATGACCGTTGACGAGGACCAGGGTGGCGTCATTCCCCAGGCCGCGCAAGTTGACGCCGGTGCCAACGACTTGATCGTTCGCATTACCGCCTCCCGTGACTTCGCCCATCGCGTTTTCCGACGCACCACCGTTGAAGTTCTGCGGAATCGTCTGGATGAACTGCTGCAGGGTGGTGGCACCGGAGGTGGCGATCTCTTCGCGGGTGTAGATCGTGAGGGGGAATGCCGTATCCGTCGCTCCCCGGATATGACTTCCCGTCACCGGGACGAGATCGGGCACGGCATTGGTTGCCAGGGCATTGCCCGAGAAGAACGCCAGCGAGCCCAGGGCAAGCGCTGCAACCGCGGTCGGCCGCGACCGCCGCAGATGCATGCGTAGGGCCGGAGGAAGGAGATGGAGAATCATCGGAGCTCCCAGGGAGGAGGAACGTGAAAGGGAGATGCTGCTCTATCAACGGGGCGCGGCCGCGCCTCGAGTGAATTGACTCGGCTCATGCGACGGCGCTCGTCTGGGAGGCCGTGGCGGGCGTCGCCGCCGCCGCGAGGCACACCTGTCCCCGGCCGGCCCGCTTGGCGCGATACATGGCCGCGTCGGCGCGGCGCATGACCGCCTCCGGCGAGTCTCCCTGTCCGCAAGTGAAGGCGATACCGATGCTGGCGCCGATGCAAACGCTCTGGCCGCCAATGTCGATGGGCCGCGCGATCTCGGCAATGATGCCTTGGGCGATCTGCTCGGCCTTGGCTGCGTCCGCGATGCCCAGCAGCGCGACCACGAATTCATCACCGCCCGGCCTTGCGATGAGATCCCCCCGGCGCGTGTTGCGCTGCAGGACCCCGGCCACATGCCGCAATACCTGGTCACCCGTTGCGTGACCGTAGGAGTCGTTCACCTGCTTGAAGTAGTCCAGGTCGATCTGCAGCAAGGCCAGCTCCGCAGCCGATTCGGGCGGGCGGGGCGTGAGTGTGGCCGCGAGACCGACTTCCAAGCCGCGCCGGTTGAGGAGCCCCGTCAGGGTGTCGCGTGTGGCGAGCTCGTGCGCGGAAAGCTCCCCCTGCTTGCGCTCGGTGATGTCATTCATGAGTCCCTGCAGGATGGTCGAGTCGATCGGGTTGAGCGCCACCTCGATCCAGCCCGCGCGGTGGTCTTCGCTCGCCGGCATCTCGATATCGAGACTGTAGGACTCTCCGCTGGCCAGGCACTGACCGATCAGCTGGCGGATCAGCTCGGCCTGTGGCGACAGCAGTTGCTGCAATGGCGTCACCCCGGCTTGCGGCAGTCGGTCCGGTCCCAGGCGCAGCAGACGAACGAACGCCGGATTCCAGGACTCCAGCATCCCCTGCGTGTCCAACACGAAAATACCGGTCTCGGCCTTCTCGAAGATGAGCCGCATCTTGCGCGCGCCGATCTCGTGTGCAATGCGCAGATCGCGCTCCGTGACCAGCAGATCCGCAAGGCTCGTAATCAGAGCATTCACGTCCGTCACGAGGGTCCCGATCTCGTTGTGGCGGTTGCCGGCGGGGGCCTGCAGACGGGTGCCGCTGTCGGAGCGGATCCGGTGTAACTCATTGGATACGGCCCTGATCGGCCGCGTGGAGAAGAAGTAGACGGCCAGCGCCGCCCCCGCCGCGACCAGGGCGACCTGCAGAGCCATCGCAAGGGTCGCGGCGCGGCTGTAGCTGCGGGCTTCCGCGTGAATGGCGGCACGATTCACGAACACAAAGATCCGGCCGATCGGATCTCTGGCATCGAACGGTGAGTGGACTTGCCTCACTATCTCGGCATCATTGATCCTGCCCCCGGCGACGGTCGTATTCCCGACCCTGAACAGGGTGGTCTTACCGGAAGCGATCAGCACCCCCTGCACCGAGCGGTTCCTCATCAGGCCGCGGGCGATTTCGCCGGCCAGAGTGCGATCGTTCAAATAGCAGGCGATTTGCGTCGTCCTCTCGATGGTGGCCACCAACTCCTGGACTCGAACCTCTGCGCGCTGCTGCTCGCGGCGATCCACGCTGGCGGATACGAACGCCGCGGATATCAGCCCGAGAACCGTGGAAAGCAGGAGGATGGCCAGCGTCGTGCGAACGACGATGCTGCTTCGCAGTCGTGCGTACAGCCGCGCGGTCCAGACTCTAGGGGGTGAGTACAAGGGCGACCCGTACACGGTTGTCCACTGCGGTGCTGTACACGTAGGCTACCGCGTTCGGATTGCTCGCCACGATATTGACTGCCGTACGAGCGTCGGCCACCGCGAATGGTGGGGATATCTCTCCCGAAAAAGTGAGTCGCGCCCAATACGAGCTCATGTCACTCGGGTCCTTGTGGGCGATCAGGAGGTAAAATTCCTTGCGCGCGGCCGAATTGGCGGCAAGATCGATGGGCAGCGCGGTCGCCCCGGAGGGGAAGGAGCGATACCGTCCCAGGAATATATCGCGGACTTCGTGTTGAGTCAGATGCTGCACTCCGATCGACGGATTCACGATGACGACGAGCGACTGGGCGCCTGCCGCCTTGGCAAGCGGCAGCACTGCCAGCAAGAACAGAATCTTCAAGCATAGGCGCATTCTCTTCCATGACGAGACGCTCGACATCGCGGAACCAGCGTTCGTCTAACTCTTCGAGCCCGATGCGAAATTCGGCACGCCCTGTCGCGCGCTCGATTCCGCAAACACCTGAGACACGGGACGGGGCTCGTCGATGCCGTACCCCTGCGCGTACTCCACACCGAGCTCGCGTAATCGCTCGAGGATCCGAGCGTTCTCGGCGGACTCGGCGACCGTGGCGATGCCGAGATCCCGGCCGAGGCTGACGATCCCGCGCACCAGCGCGGCCGACCGAGGACGGGTCAGGATGTCCGAGACGAAGCCGCCGTCGATCTTGACGCGTTCACGCGGAGCGGCCAGCGCGGCACTCTCGAGGAGCCGGTCGAGCTCTGGAGTATCCGCGCTCGGAAGGCGGGCCGGCGCGACCTTCGTGCTGGTTGGTGGGCTCATGGGCGATCTAGCGGCTATCTGTTGGCCGGAGCCGGTCGCTCGAATGTGATCCAGCTCTCAACCGCAAAGCATGGGCTCCCGGGCTACGAATTCATTACTTAAGGCTAAACCAGGCCGATTGAATTGTGCGGATGGACCACACAGTTTTGGATGGACCGGCGTTTGGAAAGCGCGATACACGATAGGCGAATCGAGGGCAGGTTCCGCACGGGCTGATTGCCGGCCGATCCGCGTCAGTGCTTGCGGGCGAGGCTCCAGGGCCCGGCGCACCGCCGCCGCCACTCATGCCGCAGGTCCATTGCGAATCGCGAAAGCCGCTCGAGCGCATACCGCGCCGGCTGGTACAGGGGGGCCATCCGGAAGGAGCCCTCCCGGGATCTGCGACGCTCGTCCCGTTTCCTTAGCTGCCGCTCGGGCGCGCTTGAGGCGCCGGGTCTGGAGCCCGGCTGGCCCGGCCCGCCAACCACCCCTGAAGCCGTCCGACGTCCGCGGTTCCAACTCTCAGCCCCAGGTGCGTCCGCCGCCAGAGGATGTCTTCCGCGGTCTGCGCCAGCTCCACGCGGCAGAGATAGTCGGCTTCGCGCTCATAGAGCTGGGGCAGCAGCTCCTCCCCGAGATCGCTCATGGCGTGCGCATCGCCGAGAACATGGGCGACGCGGGTGCCGTACGCATGGGCATACCGGTGCCGCAGTGGCGCAGGAAGCCATGGATGAGCGCGCGCGAGGCTGCGCAGGAACCTGGCATAGGCGCCCCGTGGCAGGTCCCCTCCCGGGAGCAATGCGTGAGCCGTCCAGGCGGGCGCCCGCGAGCCCAGCTCGCGCGCGAGAATGTCGACGGCACTCTCGGCGAGCTTACGATAGGTCGTGATCTTCCCGCCAAATACGCTGAGGAGCGGGGCGGGATGCCGATCGAGCTCGAGCGCGTAGTCGCGCGTGACGCTCGCCGGGTCTTGCGACTCATCATCCAGCAGCGGACGCACGCCGCTATAGCTCCACACCACGTCCTCGGGGCGTACGGGTTGCGAGAAATAACGGCCGACCGCAGCGCAGAGGTAATCCACTTCCTCAGGGTCGATGCGCACGGTCCGTGGGTCTCCCGAGTACTCGACATCCGTCGTACCTATGAGCGTGAAATCGCGCTCGTAGGGAATGGCAAACACGATCCGCCGATCGTCGTTCTGCAGAAGATAGGCGAAACGATGCGCGTAAAGCCGAGGAACGACGATGTGACTGCCCTTCACCAGCCGGATCGAGTGAGATACATTCGTCGGCGAGACCTCGCGCGCAAACTGGCTCACCCAGGGACCCGTGGCGTTGACCGCCACTCTTGCCGTCACCGTTTGCCGGCCAGACGGCGTCGCGAGCGTGGCTATCCATCGTCCTTGTGAGGGTTCCAACTTCTCACATCGTGTCCGCGTCAGGATGACGGCGCCACGCTCACGTGCGTCCATCGCATTTAGCACGACGAGGCGGGCGTCATCGGTCCAGCCGTCGGAGTACACGAATCCCTGGACGTATTGCGGCTTGAGCGCCGCGCCCGCGGCGTGGCGCCGCAAGTCTATACGTGCGGAGCCTGCCAAACGACGCCGGCGGGCCAAGTGATCGTAGAGAAAGAGCCCGGCACCGACCAGCCATGCCGGCCGCAGGCGGGCATCTTGGGGCAGGACGAAACGCAGCGGCCGCATGAGGTGTGGGGCCGAGCCGAGCAGGATCTCGCGCTCGATGAGCGCCTTGCGCACGAGCGAGAGTTGCAGGTGCTCGAGGTAGCGCAGCCCGCCGTGAATCAGCTTCGTGCTGGCGGAGGAGGTATGTGCGGCGAGATCATCCTGCTCGCAGAGGAGGACCGAGAGGCCGCGGCCGGCGGCATCCCGCGCGATGCCGGCGCCGTTGATACCGCCGCCGACGACCAAAAGATCGTATGTGCCAGAATAGCGCATGGCCCGATCTTATCGATATTCTGGTGGCCTGGTGGCTCACCTCGAAGGCGTGCGCCTCGAGCGCAATGGCCGGCGTGTGCTCGAGAATGTGAGCTGGACGATCCGTCCCGGTGAGCGATGGGTGTTGGCCGGTGCCAATGGCGCCGGGAAGACCCAGCTGCTGAAGCTCGTCGCCGGCTCGGTGTGGCCCACGCCCACCGGTCGTGAGGTGCGCCACTATCGCTGGCAGGGCGAGCGGTGGCGTACTCCGCATGAGGTTCAGGACGAGATCGGATACATCGGGCCGGAGCGTCAGGACAGATACACTCGCTACGGCTGGAATCACACTGTCGAGCAGGTGGTGGCGACCGGAATCCACCGCACCGATATCCCACTCCATTCCCCCTCCGAGGGGGACCGCGGGCGGGTAGCCGCGATTCTACGGCGGCTGCGGATAGAGCCGCTGGCGCCGCGGCGCTTTCTCACCCTCTCCTACGGAGAGCGGCGGCTCACCCTGCTCGCCCGCGCGCTCGCCTCCCGGCCGAGGATGCTGCTGCTCGATGAGCTGTTGAATGGATTGGACGAGGCAAATCACGAGCGCGCGCTGCGCTGGCTCGAGGGGACCTCGCGATCCAAGCTCCCATGGGTGCTGTCCACTCATCGTGTGGAGGACGTCCCGGCCAGCGCCACACATGCCTTGGTACTGGAACACGGGCGTGTCGTATATCGCGGCTCCATCCGCCGCGCGCCGCTCACCCGCTGGCTGGAGTGTCGAGTGGGCACGCGCCTGCGGGCGCAGTCTCGCGCTCACCCGCGCAGGTCATCCGACCAACCCGTGGTGCGGCTGACCAATGCCCACGTTCACCTCGACGAGCACGTCGCTCTGAAGGGCGTCTCAATGGCGATCCGCGCGGGCGAGTGCTGGGTAGTGCATGGACACAATGGCTCCGGCAAGACCACCCTGCTGCGCACGCTCTACGGCGATCACGGCGTGGCGGTCGGCGGGCACATCGAGCGCGCGGGGATCGCGCCCGGCGTGCCGTTGCAGGTGTTCAAGGAGCGTGTTGGCCTGGTCGCCCCGCATCTGCAGGCGGATCACCCGCAGGAGCTCATCGCCAGCGCGGTAGTGCAGTCGGGTCGCCACGCGAGCATCGGCCTCAACGATGCGCCGAGCGCCGCCGATCGGGCCGCGGCCCGCGGCGCGCTGCGGGCCTTCGGCTTGAGCGCGCTCGCGCAGAGGCCGCTGCGGGAGCTGTCTTACGGGCAGTTCCGGCGGGTGCTGTTTGCCCGGGCGTGGGTACGGAATCCCAGGCTGTTACTGCTCGATGAGCCATTCTCCGGCATCGATGAGCCTACGCGGCGTGATTTGGCGGAGCGCATCGAGGCCGCGGTCGCCGGCGGCATGGCCGTCGTCATGACGACTCACCGCCGCTTGGATTGGCCGCGGTGCGCCAGCCATGAGCTGGAGCTCGCGGGCGGAGAGGTGCGTTATGCCGGACCGCTCAGAGAGCGATCTCCGTCTCGAAGACGGAAACCGCCTGGCCAACGATCCACACTCCGGCGACGCTCCCCTCCTTGAGATCGAGCTCGACCTCCACCCGGCCGGGGCGGTGAAGAGACTGGCCTTGCACGCCCCGGAAAGAGGCGCGCCGCCGGTCGTGTGTCAAGAGGCCGTGGTGGGCGAGGTAGACGCCGAGCAGGCCGTGGGCGTTGCCGCTCACAGGGTCCTCCCCGATGCCCAACGCCGGGCAGAACATGCGCGATTCCGTGAGGTGGTCCTCGTTATCGGGCGTCAGCGCGAACACGAAGTAGCCTGCCGCGCCGATCTGCGCCGATAGCGTGGTCAGGCGAGTCATGTCGGGTTTCAGGTGCTTCAGCGGCTCCGTGCCGCGCACGCCGATGAGCAGCCGCGTGCTGCTCGATCCGGCGATGCGCAACGGGCAGCGGGTATCCAGCTCGTCCGTGGCAAGCGCCAGCGCATCAAGCACCGCGAGCCGCTCCCGGTCGTTGAGCTCCCGTCCCAGGGGCGGTGTGCTCTGGCGCACCGCGACCTTGCGGTCATCGCCGCTGCCGCGGATCTCGATGTCGACGATCCCCGCCTTCGACTTCTGGCGCAGCCGCCGCGGCGCGTCATGCCTGCGGGAGAGCACGTACTGCGCCGCGACTGTCGCGTGGCCCACGAACCCGGCCTCGGTGCGTGGCGTAAAGAACCGCGCCCGCAGATCATGTCCCTCGCCGTCCGGCGCCAGAATGAAGGCGGTGTCGGCGTTGTTGAGCTCCCGTGCGATGGCGAGCATCTGCGCGTCGGTCAGCCCATCCGCATTGAGCACAACCCCCGCGGGATTTCCGGTGAAGCGCTCCAAGGTGAAGGCATCCACCTGATGTACTTGAAGTTTCTGAGTCATCGCTCCCCTTGCTCGGGCCGTGATCGGGTCTGCCGCTTGGGGTGACCGGCTGCGGCTGAGCCCGGCCATTCTAGCCCATGAATTACAATGCTCCCATGGAGATCGGCGTCGAGATCAGTCTGTATCCGCTGGCGGACCGGTTCGCTCCGCAGATCCACGATTTCATCGCTCGGCTGGCGGCGGCAGGGGATCTCAAAGTGGTGAGCAGCAGCCTGAGCACCCAGGTCTTCGGCGAGTACGAGCGTGTCTTCGAGACCCTTCGCCGGGAGCTGCGCGCGACTTTCGAGTCCCGGGGGGCGGACGGCGGCAAGGCGGCGTTCGTCCTGAAGGTGCTGGGTCCTCTGTAGTGGCCGTGGAAACTGGCGCGGGAGGCCCTGAATCGGCAAACTATGAGGCTTGGCCTGCGGCTTTCGCCGAGGCTTCTCATACGAACAGAGGTATTGAATGGCGTTGCTGCGTGTGATCGACCGCGACGGTCAGGAGCATCAGGTCGAGGCGAAGACCGGTCTCAAAGTCATGGAAACCCTGCGGGAGCTCGACTACGGCGTTGCCGCGATCTGCGGCGGGATGTGCTCGTGCGCGACCTGTCATGTGTACGTCGATCCCGAGTGGCAGGCGCGCTTGCCGGCGCCCATGTCGGACGAGCGGGAACTGCTGACGGAGCTGGCGCATACTCAGGATAACTCGCGTCTGTCCTGTCAGATCGAGTTCACCCCCGACCTCGACGGGCTGCGTATCACCATCGCTCCGGACGAGTGAGCGGGAGCCGGCCATTAGCGTCCTCTGGCTGATCATTGCCTGCGCCGCGATCGCTGCCGTCGTCGTGGGTCGCCTCTACTTCAACGTCCGCAAGATGCGTCCCGCGCATTCGGAAAGCTGGGACGAGAAGATGATCGAGCGCCTGCGCTCGCAGGGTTACGCTCCCTTCAACGAGTACCCGGTCGACTTCTTTCTGGCGTTGCCCGATGAAGCTGCCTGCACGGCGGTACGCGCGCGTCTGGAGCCGGATGGCTTCACTGTGGATACCAAGCCAATCGAGGATGAGGGCACACTGCCGCTCAGCCTGCACGCGACCAAGACGATGCGCCTGCTCCTGGCCGATATGCTGGAGCTCAGTAAAAGATTCAGCGCGATCGCCGCCGAATTCCACGGCCGCTATGACGGGTGGGCCGCCTAAGCGCTGCTATTTCCGCTCGGTCTGACGGCGGACGGCTTCGGCTGCGGCGGCCGCGGCGGCGGGGTCCCCCAGATAACGGCTGGCGAGCGGCTTGAGCTGTGGGTCGAGCTCGTAGAGCAGAGGTATACCCGTCGGGATGTTGAGCTCGACGATGTCGCTCTCCGACACCCCGTCCAACATCTTGACCATGGCGCGCAGGCTGTTGCCGTGCGCGGCCACGAGCACGTTGCGGCCACGGCGCAGCTCCGGCGCGAGGCGGCTGTGCCAGAAGGGCAGTACCCGCGCGAGCGTGTCCTTGAGCGATTCGGCGGCAGGTAGCTCCGAGGCCGGAACGTCGCCGTAGCGCGGATCGAAGCGCGGGTGACGCTCGTCTTCGACGGTGAGCGGCGGCGGCGGGATGTCGTAGCTGCGACGCCAAATCTTCACCTGCGCCTCACCGTGACGCTCGACGGTCTGCGCCTTGTCCAGGCCTTGCAGCGTGCCGTAGTGGCGCTCGTTCAGGCGCCAGGAGCGCTCTACCGGAATCCACATCCGGTCCATCTCGTCGAGCATGATCCAGAGGGTGCGGATCGCCCGCTTCAGCACGGACGTGAATGCGACATCCACCGTGAGCTTCTCCTCGAGAAGCTGGCGTCCCGCGCGCGCGGCCTCCTCGCGGCCCTGAGCCGTCAGATCGACATCCGTCCAGCCCGTGAAGAGGTTCTCCAGGTTCCAAATGCTCTGGCCATGACGGACCAATATCAATTTTCCGCTCGTGCTCATGTCGGCTCGAATCCTCTACGGGCCGGGCAGGATGCCCGGAACCGGCGCTTCAAACAACCTATTCCGCGAGTTTCCGCAATGACTCGACGCCAACCGTCAGCGTCGCGAAGTCGGGGGTGCCGGTCGCCCGCATGTCGGCAAGGGTCCGCCGCCAGTGCGCGAGCTCCTTGCCTGCCGCCTCCTCCCAGGCGGCCACCCGCTCCTCGGCGCTGCCGCCGCGGCCGCGGCTCAATACGCGCTCTGCAAGCCTGCGGTGCAGCCGCAGCGCCGCATCGCGCAGTCCCGTGCGCGCCGTGTCTTGCCAGGGTCCGTCGACGGGAAGCCGGTCGATCTGCTGCCTGAGCCAATCGAGGCCCGTGCGCGTGCCGGCTTCGAAGTAAAGGCGCGCCGCCTGGGCCACGGGAATTCGCTGCGAGCCGGCGAGCTCCACGACATCGAGCGAGCCGTTGTGCGCGTCGAGACTCGCCACCCGCGGAGCGAGGTCCGGCGGCAATCCGGCCTCGAGCTGCTGTCCGCGCACCTGCTCGAACTGCTCGCGCCAGGAGCCGCAGAGCACCTGGCCGATCCGGGATTGAAGCTCGCGCACGCCGGCCCGAAATTCCGCGACCGCGGTATCGATCTTGAGCGCGCGTCTGCGGGCGAGCAGCCAGTAGGTGCCGTGACGCAGCAGGCGACTCGTCTCGAAGGCCGCCGCGTACTGCAGTTTGGCCGGCACCCGGTTGTCGAGCGCCTCGATCCGCTCCCAGACGGTGCGCATCTCGAAGATCTCGCGTGCCGCGGTATAGGCGCGCGCGATCTGCGCGGGATCCGCGCCGGTATCCTCCTGCGCGCGCGGCACGAACGTCGGTCCCATCCGGTTGACGAGGCTGTTGGTGGTCGCCGTCGCGATGATCTCCCGGCGCAGCCGGTGGCGGGAAATGGCCCGCGAGAATCTCCGGCGCACCGGGGTCGGAAAGTAGCGCTCGAGCTCGGAGGAGAGATAAGGGTCCTCCGGCACATCGGAGTCGAGGAGGTGGTTGTTGAGCCAGATCTTGCTGTAGGAGAGCAGGATGGCCAGCTCCGGCCGGGTGAGCCCCGCGCCCGCCTTGCGCCGCTCCGCGAGCTCATCGTCGGTGGGCAGGAATTCGAGGGCGCGGTTGAGCTCGCCCGAGCGCTCGAGCGAGCGGATCAGGTGTTGGAACTCGGACAGGCGGGCACGGGCCTGAAGCTCGAGCGTGCTGATCGCCTGGCTCTGCAGATAATTGTTGCGCAGCACGAGCGCGCAAACCTCGCCCGACATGCCGGCGAGCAGCCGGTTGCGCTCGCCGGCGGGGAGCCTCCCCGCGCGGACGATCGGGTTCAGCAGGATCTTGAGATTGACCTCGACATCCGAGGTGTTGACGCCGGCGGAATTGTCGATGAAATCGGTGTTGAGGCGCCCGCCGGCGAGGGCGTACTCGATGCGCCCCCGCTGAGTGAAGCCGAGATTGCCGCCTTCGCCGACGACCCTGGCCCGCAGCTCGCGCCCGTCGATGCGCACGCCGTCGCCGGTCCGATCGCCGACCTCGATGTTGGTTTCCCGGCTCGCCTTGACGTAGGTGCCGATCCCGCCGTTCCAGAGCAGGTCCACCCGCATGCGCAGGATGGCGCGAATGATCTGCGTCGGAGCGTTCGCCGCGGTCTCAAGCCCGAGCAAGGCGAGCGCCTCCGGTGAGAGGGTGATCGATTTGGCGGTGCGCGCGAACACGCCGCCGCCCTTGGAGATGCGTGCTCGATCGTAATCGTCCCAGCTCGAGCGCGGAAGATCGAAGAGCCGCTGGCGCTCGGCGAAGCTCACCCCCGCATCGGGGTTGGGATCCAGGAATAGGTGGCGGTGATCGAAGGCGGCCTGCAGGCGGATATGCCGCGAGAGCAGCATGCCGTTGCCGAAGACATCGCCCGACATGTCGCCGATCCCAACCGCCGTGAAGTCGGTCTTCTGGATGTCGATGCCGAGCTCGCGGAAATGGCGCTTGACGCATTCCCAGCCGCCGCGGGCCGTGATGCCGAGCCGCTTGTGATCGTACCCGGCCGAGCCGCCCGAGGCGAACGCATCGCCGAGCCAGAAGCCGTACTCGGCGGCGATGGAGTTGGCGATGTCAGAGAAGGTGGCCGTGCCCTTGTCGGCCGCGACCACGAGGTAGGCGTCGTCACCGTCGCGGCGCACGACCCGGGGCGGCGGCAGGACTCGGCCGTCCACGATGTTGTCGGTCAGATCAAGGAGGCCGCGGATGAACGTGCCGTAGCAGGCGATGACTTCGGCCTGCACCTCCTCACGGCCGCCGCCGGGCAGGCGCTTGGGGACGAACCCGCCCTTGGCGCCAACAGGCACGATGAGCGTGTTCTTCACGTTCTGTGCCTTCATGAGGCCCAGGATCTCGGTGCGGAAGTCCTCGCGGCGGTCGGACCAGCGGATGCCGCCGCGCGCAACGTAGCCCATGCGCAGGTGCACGCCCTCGACCCGCGGGCTGTAGACGAAGATCTCGAACTTGGGGCGCGGCAGCGGCAGCTCGACCATGGCGGATGGATCGAGCTTGAGCGAAAGATAAGGCAGCGGGCCGCCGTTGGCATCCCGCCGGTAGAAGTTGGTTCGCAGCGTCGCCAGCGCGAGCCCGAGATAGGCGCGCAGGATCCGGTCCTCATCGAGACTCGAGACCGAGTCGAGGCTGGCGCGAATCCGAGCTGCGATTTCCTCGCCGGGCTGGGCCGGGCCGCGGGGCTCGGAGGGCCCGGGCTTCGTGCCCGCGCCCTCGCCGCGTCGCGGCTCACCCGGATCGAGACGCGCCTGGAAGAGGCGTACCAGGCCGGCCGCGATTGCCGGGTTGGCGGCGAGCGTGCGCTCCATGTATGCCTGGCTGAAGGGAACGCCCGTCTGCAGCAGATAGCGACAATACGCCCGCAATATCACGATCTCGCGCGCAGTCAGGTCTGCCGCCAGCAGCAGGCGATTGAAACCGTCGTTCTCCGCCTCTGCGCTCCAGGTCATCGTGAGCGCTTCCTTGAAGCGCTCTTCGATGCGCCCGATGTCTATTGCGAGGCCGTCGCGGTGCTCGAGCTCGAAGTCCTGGATCCAGGCCGCGCCTCCGTCGGGCCAGAGGAGCTCATACGGGCGCTCCGCGATGACCCGCAGGCCGAAATTCTCGAGAATCGGCAGCAGATCCGAGATCGGCACGGGCTCGCCGAGCCTCACGATCTTAAGATGCATCCGCGCAGTCTTCTGCAGCGCCGGGCGATGCAGGCTCAGCCGCCGCCCATCGGGGGCGCTGCGCAGCCGCTCGAGGTCGCAGATGTCGGTCAGCGCATCGGCGGGTGCGACATCCTCCTCGTAAGCGAGCGGGAAGACTCCCCGATAGCGTGTCGCGAGCGCGATGCCGGCAGCTTCACCTTCGCGCGCCACCAACACCTGCCGCAGGCGATCCGTCCAGGTGAGCGCCGCGTCGGTGATGCGCCGCTCGATTGCCGCGATGTCGACCTTGGGCGGTCCCGGCGGCTCCGTGCGCACCACGACGTGCACGCGCGCGTGGCTGGAGCCCGAGATCTGTACCTGACTCTCCACCGACCGGCCGCAAAAGCCTTCGAGCACGATTTGCTCGATGCGCTGGCGCACCTCGGTGTTGTAGCGGTCGCGCGGAACGTACACGAGGCACGAATAAAAGCGGTGATACGGGTCGCGTCTCGCCAGCAGGCGTACCGTGCGCCGCTCGTATAGATTCACGACGCCGCGGGCGATCCGGATCAGGTCCTCGACATCCGCCTGGAAGAGCTCGTCGCGCGGATAAGTCTCCAGCACGTTGAGGACGGCCTTCCCGTCGTGGCCATGCGGGTCGAGACCGAAATACTGAATGACGCGATCGACCTTGCGCCGCAGCACGGGGATGTCGCGCGGACTGCGGTGATAGGCGGTCGCGGTCCAAAGACCCAGGAACCGGTGCTCGCCGGTGACCTTGCCCCGCGAATCGAAGGTCTTTACGCCCGCATAGTCGAGATACTCGGCTCGATGCACGGTCGAGACGGAGTTGGCCTTGGTCAGGATGAGCAGCGCCCGCTCCCGGGCACGGGCACGGATGTCGCCTGTGAGCACCGTCGCCGCAGGTCTGCCGCGCTGTCCGCGCGCACGCAGGATGCCGAGGCCGGTGCGCACGTCCGGGACCAGCCGGTCCTCGCGAGCCCCGCGCTCGAGCCGGTACTGCCGATAGCCGAGAAAGACGAAATGCCGCTCTTCCATCCACTCGAGGAGCTGGCGAGCTTCCGCGACGTCCTCCGCGGGCAGGGGAGGCGGACTGCGCTCGAGATCCGCGACCAGAGAGCGCACGCGCTGGCGCATCGCCGGCCAATCCTCGACGGCGAGGCTGACATCCGTCAGTGTCGATTCGATGTCCTGGCGCAGCCCCTCGATCGCCGCCGGATCGGTCTGGCGATCGACCTCGTACATCTCCCAGGATTCCGCCCGTGGCGGTTGGGTCCCGTTCGCATCCCAGCCCGCGAGGCGGCCCCGTGCGTCACGGCGGACCTCGAGCACCGGGTGAACGATGAGATGCATCGCGAGCCCGGCGCGGCCGAAGGCGATGCCGACGGAATCGACGAGAAAGGGCTTGTCGTCGGTGACGATCTGCACCAGCGTGTGCGGCGAGTCGAATCCGTCGCGCTCGCGATCGGGATTGAAGACCCGAACCAGGGACTCGCCCGGGGCGCGACGCCAGCCGAGCGTAAGGTGCGAGCGGGCCGCGCTCGCGAGCGTCACTGGAGCGCGCTCCGCCAGGTCTTCCTCGCCCACACCTCGGAAGTACGTCCTCAGGAATCGCTGCTGAATCTCGCGGAAAAAGGCGCCGTTCGAGGTGGCATGCCCCCCTTGCCCAGGGGCAAGACGCGTACGAGCGATCCGTTCGATCAGCGCCAGGCGGGTGGGAGGAATGCTGCGCAGCAGACGGCGATCGTCTGACGAGGGATCGGGAACATGCATGGTGAGGCGCAATTATACGTCTACGCGGCCTGTCCGGACGCACATGTATAGGACGTACAGGGGCCGCCGCACCCGCAGATGGGCAACCGCGGCCATGGGCGGCATAATAGGTGCGATCGCAACAGTGTGGCGGTGACGATGCAGATGAGCTCAACCTTCCCTGCATCGAAGGCATCGGCCGCTCGCTCATCGCTCCTGCCAGCGGATTTCATCGAGTCGACTCCCCTCCCCTGGCTCGGCCATCCGGCGCGCGACCTCGAAGCGCTTGCGCGCCGGCTGAGCCGTCTGCCTGCGCAAGCCCGGCGCAACCGCTCAGGATACTCTCGTGCCCTTAGCTAAGGTATCCTCGCCCTCCCCGCCACCGCTGGCGGCGGTCTCTTGGCACACCGGGAGTTTCGGGGAGTCTTCCTAGGCCATGAACAAAGTACGAGCAAGCGCAGCCGAGGCCCTGCAGGGCATCCGCGACGGGGCGAGCATCGCCGCGGGCGGGTTCGGACTGTGCGGTATCCCGGAGCTCTGTATCCAGGCGCTTCGCGAAATGGGCGTGCGTGATCTGACGATCGCCTCGAACAATTGCGGGGTCGATGGGTTTGGCCTGGGAGTGCTGCTCGCGAATCGGCAGATCCGCAAGATGATCTCCAGCTACGTCGGCGAGAACAAAGAATTCGAGCGGCAACTCATGGCGGGGGAGATCGAGGTGGAGCTGGTCCCGCAGGGAACCCTGGCGGAGCGGTTGCGCGCCGGGGGCGCCGGTATCCCGGGCTTCTACACCCCCACGGGCGTCGGCACGGTCGTTGCGGAGAAGAAGGAAGTTCGGGAGTTCGACGGCCGCTCGTATGTGCTGGAGCGCGGAATCCGCGCCGACTGGGCCATCGTCAAGGCGTGGCGCGGCGACCGGCTGGGAAACCTGCAGTACCGCCTCACCGCGCGCAACTTCAATCCGCTCTGCGCGATGGCGGGCCGCACCACCGTGGCGGAGGTCGAGGAACTCGTCGAGGTGGGAGCGCTGGCGCCGGCTGAGATCCACACTCCCGGAATCTACGTACGGCACGTCGTGGTCGGCAAGCACGAGAAACGCATCGAGCGCCGCACCACGCGCCCCAAGACCGTTGGATGATCGGAGAGCGACTGTCATGCTGACGCGAGAGCAACTGGCGATGCGCGCGGCTCAGGAGCTGCGGGACGGTCAGTACGTGAACCTCGGGATCGGGATCCCGACGCTGGTGGCGAATTACATTCCGGCGGGGGTGGAGGTGGTGCTGCAGAGCGAGAACGGGCTGCTGGGTGTCGGCCCGTTCCCGTACGAGACGGAGGTGGATCCGGATCTGATCAACGCGGGCAAGCAGACGGTGACCATGCTGCCCGGCGCGGCGATCTTCGACAGCGCGGAGAGTTTCGCGATGATCCGCGGTGGCCACATCGATCTGGCGATCCTCGGCGCGATGGAAGTGAGCGAGGCGGGCGATATCGCAAACTGGATGATCCCCGGCAAGCTGGTCAAAGGCATGGGGGGAGCGATGGACCTGGTTTCGGGAGCGAAACGCATCGTGGTCGTCATGGAGCACTGCGCGAAGGACGGCGGCTCCAAGATCAAGCGTCGCTGCACGTTGCCGATCACCGGCCTGCGGGTCGTGAATCGCATCATCACCGATCTGGCGGTGATGGATGTGACATCGGCGGGACTCGAGCTGATCGAGCGGGCGCCGGGGGTCGCGGTGGATGAGATCGTGCAGCGCACCGAGGCGCCTTTGAGGGTGTCCGCCGGCGTCAGGGACATCCGGGTCTGAGCCGGGCGCGCGCCCGCACACGGATGTGGAGTCGCGATGCGGGATGTCTGCCGTCAGGGCTGGCCAGTGGCACGGAATCTCACTACGGCCGATGCTCGCGCGCCAGATATTCCTCGCTCTGCATCTCGGTGAGGCGGCTCGCCGTGCGCTGGAACTCGAGCAACAGGCGCTCGCCGCGATAGAGCCGCTCCGGGGGAGCGGCGGCGGTGATGACGAGTTTCACGCAGCGGTCGTACAACTCATCGACGAGGGCGATGAACCGGCGGGCCTCGTCCTCGAGCAGCGTGTCGAAAACGGGAACATCGGCGAGGAAGACGGACTGGTAGTTCCGGGCGATCTCGATGTAGTCATCCTGACTTCGCGGGCCGCTGCAGAGGGCTCCGAACTCGAACCACACCGCGCCCTCGCTCTGTCGCACGACCGGAATCGGCCGGCCGTCGATCTCCACCGCTCCGTCCGAGGCGTCCCCGTGATCCGAGAGCTCGGCGAAGAGCGCCCGGAGCCTCGGTCCGGTTCCGGCGTCCCCCGAGGGCAGGTAGGTGCCGGCCCGAGTGAGCTGGCGCAGGCGATAGTCGCGATCGCCTTCGGCCGCGACCACCTCCACGTGCTGCTCGATGAGCTCGATCGCCGGGAGGAAGCGCTGGCGCTGCAGGCCGCCCCGGTAGAGCTCGCCCGGCGGGGTGTTGGAAGTCGCCACGAGCGTCACTCCGCGGCGGAAGAGGCCGCCGAAAAGCCCCGCGAGGATCATGGCATCCGCGATATCCGTGACGAAGAGCTCATCGAAGCAGAGCACGCGCACCTGCGCCGCGAGGCGCTCGGCCACGGCCTCGAGCGGATCTTCGAGCTGGCCCAGGCCCTTGAGCTCGGCGTGGACGTCGTGCATGAAGCGGTGGAAGTGGCGGCGCCGGCGCTCGGGAAAGGGAAGGCTGTGGAAGAAGAGGTCCATGAGCCAGGTCTTGCCGCGCCCCACCGGACCCCAGAGATACAGGCCGCGCACCGGCGGCGAGCTGTGCCTGCGCCTCAGTGTCCTCAAGACGCGCCCGCGCAGTGAGCGGCACTCGTCATGCGCGGCAATGAGGCGGCCGCGCACAGCCTCCAGACGGCCCACGAGCGCGAGCTGCGTGGGATCGGCGCGAAATCCGCGCTCGGCAATCTGACGCTCGTAAATCTCGCGCAGCGTCCTCGCCCCCGCGTCATTCATGCCGTTCCGTCCGTCGCGCACTCGAGGTGATCGCCGAAGGGCGCCAGATCTCGGTCATGGAAATCCCAGTTCCCCATCGCCTCGCGCAGCCTCGAAACAGACCGCCACAGGCACTGGGACGTGCTCCGCCGCCGCAGGGCGAGGCGGTGCTTCCAGCGAAGCACTGCTTCGCTCCGCCGAGCGGGCCGCGGGCAAAAAACCGCGCTTTTTGCCCGCGGCGCGCTTCGTTCGCGCAGGGTGCGACGCATGCGTCGCACGGGTGTCCATGGATGGACACCCCGGGCTTGCGCGGAGCAGGGACTGCGCAGCGCAATGCGACGCATGCGTCGCACGGGTGTCCATGGATGGACACCCCGGGCTTGCGCGGAGCAGGGACTGCGCAGCGCAATGCCCGGATCCAGCGCTTTACAAGGACTGGTAGTTCGGCCCCGAACCGCCC
>JAKBCR010000326.1 GCA_021807675.1 Pseudomonadota bacterium | reverse complement strand
CCGACCTGAAGGACCTCAAGGCCTGCCGCACCTATATCGTGACGGTCCCCACCCCGATCGATGAGTACAAGCGGCCGGACCTCTCCCCGCTCATCGGCGCCAGCACCAGCGTCGGAAAAGTCCTGAAAAAGGGCGACGTGGTGATCTACGAATCCACCGTCTACCCGGGCTGCACCGAAGAGGTGTGCGTGCCGATCCTCGAGCGCGAGTCGGGCCTGAAGTTCAACCGGCACTTCTCCATCGGCTACAGCCCCGAGCGCATCAACCCAGGCGACAAAGAGCACCGGCTCACCACCATCAAGAAGATCACCTCCGGCTCCACGCCCGAGGCGGCCGAGTTCGTCGATGCGCTCTACCGCTGCATCATCACCGCCGGCACTCACCGCGCCTCCAGCATCAAGGTGGCCGAGGCGGCGAAAGTCATCGAGAACACCCAGCGCGACGTCAACATCGCGCTCATCAACGAGCTCGCGCTGATCTTCGCCCGTCTCGGCATCGACACCGAGGAAGTCCTGCAGGCGGCAGGCTCCAAATGGAACTTCCTGCCCTTCCGGCCGGGACTCGTCGGCGGGCACTGCATCGGGGTCGACCCCTACTACCTGACGCACAAGGCGCAGGAGATCGGCTATCACCCCGAGATGATCCTCGCCGGACGGCGGCTGAACGACAGCATGCCGGTCTACGTCGCCGGCGAGATCATCAAGCTCATGACGCGCAAGCGCATCCACGTCAAGGACGCCCGCATCCTCATGCTCGGCATCACCTTCAAGGAGAACTGCCCCGACATCCGCAACTCCAAGGTCATCGACGTCATGCGCGAGCTCGAGAAGTACGGCGCGAAGGTAGACGTGCACGACCCCTGGGCGGATGCTGAGGACTGCCGCCACGAGTACGGCCTCAAACTCACCCGCATATTGCGCAAAGGCACCTACGACGCTGCCGTGGTGGCGGTAGCACATAGGGAATTCAAGGAGCTCGGTACCGCCGCCGTGCGCAAGCTCTGCCGCAAGAATCACGTGCTCTACGACATCAAGCACGTGTTTCAGGCCGTCGATGTCGACGGTGGATTGTAATCGAAGACGATGACCGACTCGTCTGTGTATTGGTGGTGCGTTCACCTTTTTTCGGCGATGATCGCAGGATTCGAGAAGTGCCGTGCAGCAAATCTATTCCAGAGTCGGCCACGAGAACATGTCGCGATCCTCGCGAGCAGGAAACGCTGTCATCGCGTCATTCGCACCCGCAACCAGCCGCCCCAGATGCTTCGATGCGCCTACTAATCGCCGCCGTATTCGGTAACGAATAGTAGACAAGCGCGACGCACCGCGGTCGATGTACCCAATAAACGCCATGACCAGCGAACGGACCCCGATCATGCACACTGGTCAGCCCAGATCGATTCTCATGGTGCTCCCGGTCGCGCCCTGGCCCGCTCGGCACAACGGGATTTCGATCCGCTACTATCCGCTGATCGAATCGCTCGCGAACCGACACCACATCGACCTGTTCGTGCACAGCGAATCCCGCGACATCGTTCCCGACGATCCGGTCGTTGACAGGCTGCGCAAGGTGAGTATCCTGCACAAGAACCTGCAGCCACCGGGCATAGTCGACCGGATTCTTACGCTCGCGGAAGCGGTCTTGCCGTTGGGCGAACCGTACAAATTTGCGCGCTATCATTCCGATCGCGTACTGTGCCAGCTCCGCGAGCTCATCGCCGGCCAGCGCTACGATTCGGTGCTGTGGGTCATGCATGAATATCGGCACCTCCTCGGCCGGCTCAAGTCCGACTTTGACGGTGCTCGCACGGTCTACGACAGCATCGACTCGCCGTATTTGCATCACGCGCGGGAACCACCAACTCCTGGCATGATGAACTTGTGGCGCGCTTATGATCTTTGGAAGACCCGTCGCTGGGAGCGAGGTTTGCTCTCCGGAGTCGACGGCGCCGCCTACATTTCCGAACCGGATGCCGGGGCGACGACACATGGGACTCGCATCCCCCCCGAGGTCATTCCGAACGGCATTTACGTGGCGGGAAAGTCGTCACCGATGTCAACACTTGACACCGGACCATCGCTCGGGTTCCTCGGGAACATGGGATACGCGCCCAATGTACAGGGGGCGCTGCAGCTGCATCAGAAGGTCTTTGCTCCACTAAAGAAGGAATTCCCTGATTTGCGGCTGGTGATCATCGGCCGCTCGCCCGTACCCGAAGTGCAGGCACTGGCCGGTGCCGACGTGGAAGTCACCGGCACAGTGGAGTCCATCTGGCCGCATATCGCCAGCGTCAGGATATTCGTCTACCCTATGACTGCCGGCGCCGGACTGCAGAACAAAATTCTCGAGGCCATGCATGCGGGCAAACCAGTCGTGACTACCGAGATCTGCGTGAAAAGTCTCGGGGCGCACGAATGGTCTGAGATATTGGTCGGCCGCAACGATGACGAGTTGCGCGCGCATACGCGCACATTGCTGCGCAACCCCGAGTTCGCCCGAGAACTCGGCCTGCGAGGCAAAGCGTACGTGGACCGGACGTTTGAGATGTCGAGTGTCGTGGAACGGTTCGAGCGCTTTCTGCTTCCGGGCGATGATCGGTGATCTCGTCATGAGGCACCGACACGCGGTATACGTCTCCGCGGACGGGCGGTGATCCTCCGCCCCATCATGTTCACATCGCATGCCCCCTCAAATCCCTGCAATCGTAGTTGGCGGAAATCTCAACGGTCTCGGCACTGTACGCAGTCTGGCGCGCGCCCACATCCCGACATACGTGATGTCTACGACTCGCGATTGTCCGGCCGCTTGGTCGCGGCACGCCAAGTTCGTGCATGCCCCAGAGCTGCACGGAGAGGCATTCATCGACGCACTGCTGCGTCTAGCATCTCGCGTACATCGACGTCCTGTTTTAATCCTGACCCAGGATGCGAGCGTACTGACGGTATCGACGCATCGTCAGCGCCTCGATCCCTTTTATCGCATCGAGCTGCCCGACGTGCCGATCGTCGAAGCGCTATCTGACAAGCTCGCGTTTGACGCACTGGCGGCACGGGAAGGCTTTGCGGTGCCGCGCAGTTGCGCGTTGCGAAACGTGGGTGATCTTGAGCGAATCGACGAGTTGCTCCCCCCGGTGATCCTCAAGCCCGCCGATAAGGGTCGTGTACTCTCCGGCGCCGCGGAGCGGGCCGTGCGCGCCGATACCCGCGAGCAAGCCCGCGGACTCGCAGCCGAGATGCTGGCGCACGTTCCGGCCGTGATCGTGCAAGAGTGGATCGAAGGCCCCGATTCGGAGATCTTCTTCACGTTCTTTTGCACCGGGCACGATGGGCTGCCCGCCGGACTATTCTCCGGCCGAAAGCTCCGGAGCAACCCGCCGGGCGTCGGCTCCACCGCCATCTGCATTCCCGCGCCCGAATTTGCCGAAGCGCTGGAACGGGAAACACGACAATTCCTGCAGCACGTGCCCTACCGGGGACTCGGCAGTCTGGAGTTCAAACGCGATGTCCGTAGCGGTCGGCTTCTGATGGTCGAACCCACTGTCGGGCGAACAGACTGGCAGGAGGAGATCGCAACGCTGTGCGGCGTCAATCTACCCGTGCTCGCATACTGGCTCGCCCTCGGAGATGGACCCCCGAGTGTGCGGCCCTCCGCTCCACTGCCACTGCAGGCATGGCGTGCGGACCGCCAGTTCCAACTGCCTGCGGAATATCGTGGCGATACCCGCGTTATCGACGGCCACTTCCGCTGGACTGATCCGCTGCCCGGAGTGTATCACTATGGCTATGAGCGCGGAATTCGTCGCGTCTGGCGCCGCGTTCGACGCGTATTCTTTCCCGCCTTCAAGCATCAAAGGTCAGCCTGAACATGGATCTCGACACTACGATTATCGGTGCCGGCCCCTACGGCTTGTCCGTCGCCGCGCATCTACGCGCCAAGGGGCATTCATACCGTATCTACGGCCGCCCCATGGAGAGCTGGCGGGAATTCATGCCGGAAGGGATGATCCTGAAATCCGAGCCATTCGCCTCGAACCTCTGGGACCCGGATCGCCGCTTCACGTTCGAGCGCTACTGCCGAACGCAACGCATTCCCTACGAGCCGGTCGGTGAGCCCCTGACCCTCGATCTGTTCCTCAAGTATGCGGAAT
>JAKBCR010000325.1 GCA_021807675.1 Pseudomonadota bacterium | reverse complement strand
ACTAAATATTCAGTACGACGTAAGCTTCCAGTTCCTTATCGAGCGGAACAGGACGATGACAGAGATGACCGTCATACCCGCGACCCTTGAGCCACCGCCGCCCGACGACTCGCCGCCATTCATCCCGGCCGGGGAGTACCGGACTCGCGCCGCCGACTTCGGCTATGTCGAGCAGGAATGGTTTGCCACGGGCAGGGATGACGCCGGCCGGCCCTATACGACGCAGGTCTTCGTGCGTCGGCCACGGGATCCGGCGCGCTTCAGCGGCACCGTGATCGTCGAGCCGCTGCACATTCACCGGATTGCACCGATCTACATGTACTGCTCGCCGTACCTCCTGCGGTCCGGACACGGATGGGCGTGTGTGGTATCTCAAAAGGCGGCGCTCGACGTCCACGTGAAGCCGTCGGATGCCAAGCGCTACGCGCCACTTCACATCGAGACGGACGCGTCCCCCGGCACGTTGACCGCGGTCACCAACCCGCCGTTCCGGGGCGTGGATGCCGCCGCGCGCAAAGCGTGGTGGGCCGAATTCGCTCGCCTCAATCAGTCCTGCAGCGCCATCTTGGCCCAGGTTGGCGCCGCCCTGCGCTCGCCCGCCGGTCCGTTTGTCGATTGCGACGCCCGGCACATGCTGCTGGCCGGGCACTCCCAGACGGGCTACGTGACCACCAACTTCATGCGTGAGGCGCACGGGTCTCACCGGCTGGCGGACGGCTCGCCGGTGTTCGACGGGTTCTTTCCGTCCGGGTGGCCACAGCGGCCGTTCGGAGATTGCGACGTGCCGATCGTGCACGTGCTGAGCGATGGCGACGTTTCGGACCCGAGCTTCTCGTTCGAGCCGGGGGGCGAGGGGCGCAAATACCGCCGGCCCGACAGCGATGCGCCGAGCGATCGTTACCGGCTCTATGAGCTCGCCGGCGTGCCGCACGCGGGCACGCGCTACCCGCCGCACACCGATCCCCGCATGTGGCAGCAGGTGCCCACGGCGGGCGCAGTCCCGCTCGACGCCGTGATGAACAGCCTCCCTCATCACGAGTTGTTCGACATGGCCTTGCATCACCTGGCACAGTGGGTTGCGCAGGGAACTGCGCCGCCGCGAGCGGCTCGGATCGAGGTTGGCGCCGACGGCTGCTTCGCCAGGGACGAGCACGGTAACAGCCGTGGCGGAGTTCGTTGCGTGCAGCTCGACGTCCCGCGCGCGACCTATCACCCGAATCCGCTGACTGCCGAGGGCAGGCCCGCTTTTGGCACCCTGGGGACCGAGGTGCCCTTCGACAAGGCGAAGATGAAGCGCCTTTACGGCGACCCGGCGAGCTACGTGGCTCGCTTCAACCATCGGCTCGAGGAGTTGATCCGCGAGGGCTGGTTCCTGGCCGAGGATGCCGACGGCATGCGCGCCGAAGCCAGCGCGCAAAGTTGGTGAGGGGTAGGTGGTATGAACACGATGTCCCTGGATAGATCCCTGGAGAACCTGTTCAAACCGGACGAGCTGACGACCGTAGTCTGCACGAAGGCCTTCAAGAAGGGCGATCCGCTGGTGCTGTCGGAGCCCGCGACGGGTTTGACGCCGAAGGCGCCAAATGATCTGTATCTCGTCAAGCTGAACGTCGGACCGGGCAATCCGGGGCCGGCAGGCGCGCCGTCGACCTCGCCGGGTATCGGCATTGAGATATGGCTGCCGTCGCCGGAAAATTGGAACGAGCGCATTCACAACATCGGCGGCCGCGGCGGCTTCGACGGTGGAACACAGGGCTCGCCCAGGGAAATCGGCTGGGTCTACGCAGCCTTGACGGCGGGCACCGAGGGCGCGGTATCGGCGAGCACCGACTCGGGCCATGCTCCGATCGACGGCAGCTGGGCGATGAATCCCGATGGTACCCTCGCGAGGCAGCTGTGGATCGACTACGCCCACCGCGCCATGCACGAGATGGCGGTGAAGACCAAGGCAGTTGCAACGGCGTATTACGGCCGGCCCCCCAAGTACTCATACTATGAAGGCGTCTCGACGGGCGGACGCCACGGATACCGGCTGGCACAGCAATATCCGGCGGACTACGATGGCATCATCGCGAACCTTCCCGCGCTCAACTGGGCCGAATGGGTGACCGCTGCCGTCTTTCGGAGTCTGGTCATCGAGCGTGATCTCGGCGGCGTACCCCTGACCACGGGGCAGATGGACCTCGTGTCCAATGCAGCGATCCACGCCGGCGATGTCGTCGGAGGTGAGCATCTCGGCTACATCATGGACAACGCCGCGTGCCACTACGACCCGGCGCAGGACCCGAACGTACTCTGCGGGAAGGAAGGGGGCAAGAACGATACGCCGGACTGTGTCACGCGGCAGCAGGCCAACGCCATCAACAAGATGTGGTACGGCATGACCTCCGACGGCTCGGTCCCGTCGCCGGAAATCGACAACGGCGTACAGGCGATGCTGAAGGGCAAGCGTCGCTGGTATGGCCTGACGCGCGGCACCTCGCTCTATAATGCATACTTCTCGAAACTGGGCTTCGCCAGCTCGGCGCGTGGCGGCTACATCGCCGACCAAGTCGCGCTCGAGCTGCAGAACCCAACGCTGGCCGAACCGACCTTCAAGAACGCATCGGGTAACGGCGAAGCGCTCTGGAGAGCGTTGTCCTACGAGCAGCTTTCCAACGCATTCGACCGGGGTGTCGCGCTGGACCCGGTATTCGGGTATCTCGCCAGCGACGATGCGGACCTCTGCGCCTTCAAGGCGCGCGGCGGCAAGTTCTTGAGCTGGCACGGCTGGAACGACGAGGCCATTCCGGTGCAGGGCACGATCCAGTATTACGACAGGGTCATCGAGAAGATGGGCGGCCTTGCCGATGTGCAGAGCTTTTTCAAGCTTTATCTGGTTCCGGGAGGCGGCCACATGTCGCCTCACGGCACGTCGAATCCGGACGCAAGCCCGCCGGCGGTCGCACCGGGGCAGTTCTACAAGCTGCTGGTGGAGTGGGTGGAGAGAGGGATCGAGCCCGGGCGTGTCGAGATCGAGTCGCCTTCCGCCGCGCCGGTTCGCATAACCCAGCCAATCTGTCCGTATCCGCAGAAGGCGACCTATATGGGCGGCGACCCGCGAGTGACGACCAGCTATGGATGTTCGTAGCAGCCACGACCTTCGGGGTCCTTATCTCTCCCCGCTGTTCGGAGATTTCTCCAAGGGGTTTCCGCCGACGATCCTGACGGCCGGCACCCGGGACATCTTCCTGTCGAACACCGGGCTCATGCACCGTGCGCGGCTGCGTGCCGGCATCGAGGCGGAGCTTCACGTGTGGGAAGGCATGCCCCACGGGGACTTGTCCCCGAAAGTTCCCGCCCTTCCTCGGCTTGCTCCGATATTTCAGCAACTGTACATTAGATAAGTAATAAAACGACACAAGGTCGTGCCGAAGCCGGGGAGGGGCCGCGAACGGTATCAAAATTGCGATGGCAGTCATGTTGGCCGGAATGTTGGCCGTCGGTACGAGCGAGGCGCGGCCGCGCGAAAAGGCAAACACCCGCGACGGGATTTTCGAGACGAACGTCACGAACGATCTCGATATCGCGAGCGGGGAACCCGAAATCGCGATCGACCCGAGGAACCCTCGCCATCTTGCCATTATTGAGTTCGCATTGGGCTCGGCATGGCATCGGCGGCGTGCGGGCCTATTGCGTCCGTGTGCCTTTCTCAGTCGTGTCCCCTGGGGCCCGGTGTGGGCGGAAGTGAGGCGTTATGAGCTGCAATCCCATCATTCCCAACTTCATCGGTCCCGTTCCCAATACGTCTGAATCGGGAGAGCCGTTCGGTGGAGCGGGCTCGCCGGTGGGATTGACGGAACCACGCGTTTCGGAGTTGCTTTCGGCCCATCAGTATGTAGATGAGGAATACATCGTCTCGGGAACGGTCGACGGGCAGCCCTACGCCACCCTGCTCCTGGTTCGCAGGCCGCAGGATCCGCAGCGGTTCTCCGGCCTTGTAGCGCTCGAGCCGATTCACATTCAGGGCGCACTCGGGCTCTGGTACACCGGGCACACCGCGATCCTTGAAAGCGGTCACGCCTGGGTCGCCATCGGCTCGCAACGCGAGGCCGTCGAAGGGCCGATCAAGACGTCCAATCCAATCCAATCCGATACGCAAACCTGC
>JAKBCR010000324.1 GCA_021807675.1 Pseudomonadota bacterium | reverse complement strand
GACTTGGCGCGACTCAGGTGCCAGAGGCACGTGCCGGCGAGCGCGACCGTGAGCCCGAGCGTGAGGAGCATGTCGAATAGGACGAGGTGCGCGAGCACTATTGCGCCAGCGGAGGTTGCAAACACCGTCACCGCGATGTTTGCTTCACGGCGCAAGCCCAACCGTCGTAGCAGAATGTAGAGCGTCACACACGTGCCAAACGCGGCTGTTGCAGGCACCAGGCGCGCTGCGAACGCATTCTGACCGAACAGCGCGAACGATCCGGCCATGAGCCAGTAGAGCAGCGGCGGCTTGCCGATATAGGGCAGCCCGGCGATTCGCGGAATCAGGAAGTGGCCCGTGCGCAGCATTCCCGCGGCGACAGCGGCGTAGAGTCCTTCGTTGTTGTCGGACAAGGGATAGCTGCCGATGCCGGTGAAAATCGCGGCCGCGGCGAGCGTCCACAACGTCACCGCGGGAGCGAGCTTCTTGCACTGCTCGAGGATTCGCATCCCTCACCGCCGCGATCCAAAGGTTCATCGGACGGCAAGCTTCGTTCCCGCCCCGCAGGAGCGCGAACTGCGCGGCGCCGCGATTGCACCGTCGATCCGGATCGATCCCTCTGCGACGGAACCCCGGCGGCGCACGCGCATTCGCGCAAGGGTCAGACTCATCGGCGGAAAACACGGCAAAGTAGTTGTCGTCACCGGCGCGAGCGCCGGTGCGGGCAGGGCGGCGGCTCGTGAATTCGCGCGGTGCGGCTGCGATGTCGCGCTGCTGGCGCGCAACGGCGAGGCGCTGGACAACGCCCGCGCGGAAGTCGAGAGTCATGGCCGGCGCGCGCTCGCCATTCCTCTCGACATGGCGGATGCCGAAGCCGTGAAGAGCGCGACGTTCGCCATCGAGTCGCAGATCAGACCCATCGACGTCTGGGCGATCGTCTGGGCCTCCCGTCAACGGCACCGCGAGGCTTTCGTGGGAAGCAGCACCGTGGCGGCGATCTGGGGCAACCGGTTCGTCGCACCCCTGCTCGACCGGTACCTCGCGCGCTCCGCGTATCGCGCGCAGCTCGCTCCCGAGCCGATCGAGCCCAACCGGCGCGACAATCTGTGGCAGACGGTACCGGGAGATCACGGCGCGCACGGCAGGTTCACCGATCGCGCGAGCGGCTCCAGCCGCGAGCTCAGGATGAGCACTCACCGGAGACTGCTGCTGAGTGCTTGCGCGGCGGGAGCCGGACTCGCCTTGCTTGCCGCTGCCCGCTCGCGCCGCCGGCACCTGCGCCCGCGCTGAGCTTTCTCGTGCCGCGCGGCCCTATTGCCCCGGCACAGCGCATCCATTTCTTCGAAGTGATCGCCATGCTGCTCATCGGGGTGGCGCCGGTGCTGCTCGTCACGCCATGGTTCGCCTGGCGCTACCGATTCAGCGGATCGGCGCGATACACGCCGAAATGGTCGTTCTCCTGGCCGCTCGAGATCGCGATCTGGGGAATACCGTTCGCCACCGTCATCGTGCTCGCCGTCTGGCTCTGGCAAAACTCGCACGCGCGGGATCCATACGCCCCGCTGCGGTCGACCGAGCCGCCCGCCGTCGCCATGCGAGTGTATGTCTGCTCAATGCGGGCTCCGCCGACGCTCACGTGGTGATCGCAAAGAGGCCGTTGCGCGGCGCTTCGCCCTGTGAGCGACGGTACGCTGGTATAGACTCTCGAGTTCACCGACATTCCGGAGTTCCCGATGATCATCGCCCACGACAGCGTCGTTACGATCCACTACACCCTCAAGGACGATGAGGGCACGGTCATCGATAGCTCCGCCTCCGGCGAGCCGCTCGCCTATCTTCACGGGCACGGCAACATCGTCCCCGGACTCGAGCGAGAGTTGACGGGTCACGATATCGGCGACAAAGTCAGCGTGAGGGTCGCCCCCGGGGAAGGCTACGGCGAGTACGACAAGACCCTCGTGCAGAGCGTTCCTCGTCGCGCGCTTCGCGGGATCAAGGAGGTACGCCCCGGCATGCATCTGAATGCGCAGACCGAGGAAGGCCCGCGCACCGTGACTGTGACCCGCGTAGCGGGCGACATGGTGACGCTCGACGGCAATCATCCCCTTGCCGGCAAGCACCTCAATTTCGACATCCAGATCGAGGACGTGCGCCCCGCGACCGAGGAGGAGCTGTCGCATGGCCACGTGCACGGACCCCAGGGGCATCACGACCACGGGTAAGCCGCCCTACAGCCCCTGAGGCATCCCGATGCGCACCGCACCGGGGAACCGGCCGACTGCCCCGGATGAGGCCCGCCGGGCCGCCGCACCAGTATTCCATTTACCCGCGGATGGCATGCGCGGGGGCGCGACGGCCCGGCAGCCTGCCAATCAGCGGCCTCGACCGCCGCGATGATCTTGCGGCGGCCCCTGCCGCCGGCCTCCGCCACGCGGCTGCTCGCGAGGGCCGCCGCGCATCATCGGTGCGCGCTCCTGAGGCCTGAACTGCTGATGATATTGGGGCTGAGCGCGGGCCTGAGGCCGTTGGGCTTGCGGCCGTTGCATCGGGCGGTAGCCGCGCTGCTGGAAATTGTTTGGCGAACGCGACCCGAACCGCTGGCGTTGGGGCGCGTTCTCGAAACCGCGGGCGGGCCACCCGTAATTCGGCTGCGCGTTCATGGGAGAGCGCCGCTCCATCGGCCGCCCCGCTCGCGGCTGACCCGTGGCCCACGCCGGGCGATCTCCGCGCATCGGAGGTGCGCCGTGCGAGGAGGTGAGGTGTACCGGCCCTCCTGCAGCGTGAGCGGCAACCGCGCCATGCCCGTGGAATACAGCCGGCCTGCCGGTGGCCGCGATCGGCGGCCGCCCGTGGTTGTAATCCGCCCGCAGCGAGCGGTCGGCGAAAGCCATCCGCTGCTGCCTCTGTTGGACCCTGGTAAAGCCGATGTGGCGCTCGTGATCGAAGGCGATCTGCTGGCGTGTCGGGCGGGCTGCGATTCCTCCCGGACCGCCGTTGAAGCTCACATGCTCGTAGGTTGCGTGATAGAAGACCGGGTGGTAATAAACGTTGGTCACGAAGGTCGGCCCGACGTGCACCACCGCGCGGTTGTAGAAGAAAACGCCTCCCCGCCAGTAGCCGCCCACGAAGCCCACGCCGTCGTACCCGAACCCGTAGCGCACCCCACCATAGAATCCGACGTGCGGCCCCCAGTAACCTGCATGCCAGACGTATAGACCGCCGTCCCAGCCCCAGTAGCCAGGAGTCCAAAGAAGACCCACTTGCGGCGGAAGTACCCACGTCCCCGGCACCCAGTAATAGCCGCCGTCATTCCACGCCCAGTATCCCGGAACCCAGATGTAGCCCGACTGCGGGCAGGCTGGCTGCACATACACGGGCAGTGGCGGCGGGGCGATATTGACCGACACGCCGACGAAGACGCCCGCCGAGGAAATCACCGGCAGCGCCGCCAGCACGAGCCCGAGGATGAGACCACGAAGGAATCGGTTTCGCATAGGGTTCTCCGTAACTGAAGCGTGGATCGGCGGGGCTGAACCGTCGCTGAACCCGTCTCCGGGCTTGCGGGACCCGTGAGACTCACCCACTCCACACAGCCAACGGCGGCCGGGTTGATTGGTTGACGACCACGCCGGAGCGCTTGGAGCGATCGCCCGCCGCGTCCGTCGGGCTCGTCCCGTCACGGCATCGGTACCCGTCCCCCGTTCTCAAAACCAACTGTAATTGAAGCTGACGCCGATCCGCTCACCGGCGGCGGAGTTTGCCGGCACCTCGTGCCGCAGCCAGCTCTCGAAAAGTAACACGTCGCCCGCTCGCGCGGGCAGCATTACCCACGGCCTGTTCGTCCTCGCCGCTCGCGGCAATCGCGGCGGTGCGGCCATCATCCGCTCGAGTCGCGGGTCTTCGAGCTTCAGTCCGGGACAGCCGCGCGGCGTTTTGACGTAGTAAGTGCCGCTGACGGTGGCGAGGGGATGCAGGTGCAGCCCGTGCGCCACGCCCCGCGGCATGATGTTGACCCAACAGTCCGTCATCGCGAGCTTGCGCCCGACGAGATCTAGTTCGAGCGCGCGGGTGAAGTTTGCGACGTGCCTGTCGATCAGGCGCTCGAGAGCGCCGAACGTCGGGGACATCCGGTGCATGCGATGCGCCGAGCCGTAGGAGGTGTACCCGCCCG
>JAKBCR010000323.1 GCA_021807675.1 Pseudomonadota bacterium | reverse complement strand
CTTTCCGGCGTTCGCCGCCAATCTTGCGGGGTCATCATTCCCACCGCGGTGAAAGAGAAACGCGGTGATCTTCGGAACCTCATTTTCATCGAGTCGCTTGATGTCTTCGAAGCGACCCTTCATCACATGAACCACACTCACCACCACAGCAGCCATTCCAGGCCACTTGACTCGGCGGCGGGCAGCATAGATGTCCCCATCGTGGTTGCAGATCCAGCGCAAGCCACTCGCGCGGGTATCGCCCTGGGAAATGGTGTTAGTTGCGATGAGGCCGAACGTCCCACCCATACGTAAGAGATCGAATGCCCGGCGGAAGAAATGTGCCACAAGATCGGCGTTACCAGAGACTTCAATGTGGATAGTAGACAGCCAGTCAAAATACGCGTCAGTCAGTGTGTCTCGCACCTTCCGACCACCAATGAAAGGCGGGTTGCCAACAAACGCATTGAATCCCGGTCGCTCCCGCTCGAACACTTCCGGAAATTCGACCTCCCAGTGAAACGGTACGAGCGGCGGATCCGCATGCCGACGCTCTTCGAGCATTTTCCTGAGACCGGCTAAATCCTGGCGTTCGATCGCACTCACGTACTCAAGACGTTTGCGCTCCCGGTCCTTCGGCTTTTCTCCATCGAAGAACGCCGCAGCCACCAAATCCCCTAAGAGTCGCACCTGATCGAGTTCCCTCTGCGCCTCGTCCCATAGCGCTCGCCGCTTCTCATCCGTCACAATCTCATCCGCATCCCGAATCTGTTGCCGCAGCGCTGCGACTCGCGCAACCTGTTCTCGAAGCTTGGCCCGAAAGCGGCTTTCGTACGCTTTGGTCGTATCCCAGTCGAAGTTTTCGATCTGCTTACGGGTGAGCCCCACCAGGGAATCCCCATGCCTGAGGGCATGGTCGATAAAGGTGAGCGGATGGTCCTTGGCGAGCGTCGCGAGCCACAGGGACATCTTGGCAAGATCCACCGCCACAGGATTGCGATCGACGCCGTAGAGACAGCGCTGGGCAATGACCCGCTGAGCGAAGATGACTTCATTCTCATCGGGCGGGATCGCGGGCATCTCGCCATAGGTGCGCCAGGAATTGAGCAGCGCATCGCCGAGGTAACGGCAGGCCTCAACCAGGAAGGCGCCCGAGCCCATCGCATGATCACAGGCCTTGAGCTCGAGGATTGCCTCTGGACGCGGCGGCTTGCCGTCAGCGCCCCGCAGCCGGTCGATGATCGGATCGAGCGTCGCCTGGACGATGGGCGCCGTCAACTCGCGCGGGGTGTAGTGAGAGCCAGAGCGGCGTCGCGCCTCGCTCGGCTGCAGCACCATGGCGCCGCGCGGCACGAGATCCGGCGTTGCGGCGAGGTCAATCACCGGCTGCAACGCGGCGTGAAGCGCATCGAGATTGGTCGCCGCGCTGACGGCCTTCTTTACCCGGTCGGTCAACTTGCGCCCGGTGCGCTGCTCGATCATTTTCGCGCGATTGCCGCCGGCTTCGGCAAGGAGCGCCTCGAGATCGAGCGTCGTCGGCGCGCCCTGCTTCTTGTGCGACTTGATCGCGACCGATCGACCAGTGGCGGTCTCGAGCCGAAACCCCATCATCGTCTCGTAGACCGAGCCGATCTGCTCGACATCGAGCGCACGGTAGGAGATCCGCTCCCCATCGAGCACGCGCAGCTTCTCGAGCGCCCGGAAAACCGTGCCGTCGGGGACGAGCGGCGGCTCGATCCGCTGCGTCCTCATATGAACCTCCCCCGCACGCCGTCCTTCGAGGAAGGGATAGCGATCGGGGTCAAATAGAACCCCGTGCCGAGGCGGCAGTCGCATGCCCGCCGCGTCGGCGCCATCGTGCACCATGCGAAAGAGCGCCACGAGCTGTGCCCAGGCGCCGTAGCGCTGATCCATGGTGTCGGGATAGAGCGCGGCATCCTCGCGCAGCCGCTCGTGCAGGCCGGCCAGAGAGTAAAAGCGCAGGAAGGCCTCAGCCTCCGGCAGCAGGTCCCGCTCTTCGGCGTAGAGTAGAAAGACGAGACGGAGGATGACGGTCAGGAGACCCCGGTAGACCTCATCGGGGTCCCCGGCGAGCACCGACCGAAGCAGCTCGCCTTTCGAGGCATCATCGGCCGCCTGGAAGCCCCGCAGCAGCTCATAGAGTGCGTGCAGCACCTGCTCGGCGAGCTTTTCCGAGACCTCGTTCTGGAACTTGCGGCTATCGGCGAGCAGCGCCGCCAGCCGTTGCGGACACGGGACCGAGAGCAGGCGCTGTTCGCACAGCAGCAGCCGCAGCGCCGCGCAGATCGGTCGGCCCGCCGTTTGCGCCATGTCGGCCACGCGGAAGTCGAGCCAGCCTGAGGATTCCCGGCGGGGCGCGGAGATCAGGCGCAGCACCTCTCCGTTCACGAGCAGCCCCGCCGGTACCCCGGTGTGCCGCAACAGCCGCTCCATGCGCGAGTGCGGCGAGAGCGCAAGGCGCCCAGCGGTCTCACGGTCGAGGTCCTGACCGTCTGGGATCACCTGCACCAGGAGTTGCCAGGGCGAGGCGCCGTTTTGCGGATCGAGCTCGCGCACCGCATAGTCCGGCCGCAAGGTTTCACCGACATCGGAAAACGTGACTTCGAGTTCCGAGGGGATGGGTGCCTCGAGCGTGCCGGCATAACCCGTCGGGCTAAACCGCCACGCCAGCACACGTTCCGCGAAACTGCGGAAATCGGAGATGCCGACCTCGGCTTCAGGATCCTTCGATCCGTAAGGCACCCGCGGTTCCCGAACCTCGTTCGCGCCCGTCGCGAGACAGGCGCGCAGCAGCCGCTGGCCTTCCGTATCTCGCTGCCCGAGAATCGCCCCCGCCCGCACCAGTGCCGGAGCCGAGACGACCAATCCCGTCGGCCGGACGAAGCCCAACCACTCCAGGTGCGCGAGAATCTCGGGATCTTGCCGCGCCATGGCCTCAGTTACTCTCCGGCCAGAGATACACCAGACCCACCGGCTCGATGCGCGTCGCCTTCACCACGTAGAACTCCCGAATCCGCTCCGGCTCCAGTGCCAGATCGCGCTCGAACTGCTGGAGCCTGCTGTGCCAGGCGCGCACGTCCGCCTCGAGCTGACGCTTTTCCTCCTCGTTGAAGCCGAGCGTTAGCTGCTCGAAGGGCCTCTCTTCGGCCCTCGTGAGCTGCTCCTGCACACGCTCGCGCTGACGCTCGAGCGTCTCGCGCAAATCACGCGCCTCACGCTCCCCCCGTTCCCTGAGCTTTTCGATCGCCGCTGCCGCCCACTCGCGTGCGCGGGGCTCGAGGCGGGGCAGCAGCTCCTCGATGTCGCGCGCGGCCGAGCCGAGCAGCCGCGCGCGCACCTGTTCGGCCGGCTCACGGGCTTCACTCGCTGCGAGCGCGTCATCCAGCAGTTTCAATGTTCGCGTCTCCGCCTCGCGCGCATAGGGCTCGAGCGGCCCCTTGCGCTGCGAAGGCTCGATCCATCGGGCCGTGACCGGCACCAGTTCCTCATGCAGCCGCTCGGCGCCCTGACCATAGAGTGAGAGCCGCCCGAGCAGGATCACGCGCGGTATGGCGTCACGACTGTGTGCCAGGCAGGCGCGTGAAAGGTCGTGGTACACAAAGCCCTGCGCGCGAAAGCGCGCCAGCAAGCGCTGTGCGACCCGCTGATCGAGATGCAGGTGCACTGTCTCCTCGGTGAGCACGCCGGCATCCTCGAAGACCACGGGGCGGATCGGTGCCTCGCGGCGCCACTCGGCCAGCGCTTGATTGGGCTTTCGGGGGGCACGGAGGGTATCGAGCGTGGCGGTCCAACTGGGATCCGCGTGCGCGCGCCGGTCGAGCGGCGGAAAAGCATAGACTCTCTGGCCATGCTCGTCGGTCGATTCCGTGAGCGGGGCAGCGCCGAGCATCTGCAACGCGGACGAGAGCGCATCGCGAAACGGTTTGACCTCAAAGTGCGTTGCCTCTCGAGAGCGCTCAAGGAGTTCCCGGCACCGCTCGATCTGGGCTTCGAGCCCCTCGCGTCGCTCGCGCGCCGCTTCGAGCTCCTCGTTGGTCACGCGCTTACGCTCGGCATCGAGATCCGCAGCTTCAATCTCGTGGGCGAGTCGCTCGGCCTCCGCATGCCGGATGCCGTGGCCGAGGTGCCGCTCGATATCATCATCGATCACCTTTGAGAGG
>JAKBCR010000322.1 GCA_021807675.1 Pseudomonadota bacterium | reverse complement strand
GCCCGGTGCCTGCTCCCTGCCCCGCGGCCCGCTCCATGCGGAAATCAGTGACGGCTGACGGCAATGCGCTCCTGGAGCGCGAGCGCGATGGCGCGCTTCACCCCCTGTTCGCGCCCGTCCCCGGCTCCGAACAATCCCGCTGGACCATGGAATTCACCTTAGGCTCGATAGGGGGCTCGCACCGGGCCGGGGCCCGGACAGTTCTAGCTGATCCAGGCGAAAACACCCTAAGAAACGACCCGCCCCCCATTTACCCCGACAGTCTGCCCGGTGAAGTAACCGCTCGATTCCTGACACAACCACGCACAGGCATTCGCCAGATCTTCCGGCTCACCCAACCGACGGACCGGCAGCGCCTTCAGGAGCTCCTCCGGGCTAAGTCTGCTACGGTACTTGTTCGCCTCCGACATGATCGTTCCCATGATCGAGCCCGGCGCGATGTTGTTGACCGTGATTCCCAATGGGCCCAGTTCCTGCGCGAGCGAGCGCGTCAAGGTGACGATGCTCCCCTTGGAAGAGGAATAGGTGGTCATATTGACCGATCCCGTTTGAGCGCTGGAAGACGAGAGATTGACGATACGGCCCCACTTGGCGGCCCTCATGTCCGGCAGGACTTCCTGCGTGACAATGAACGTGCCGAGCACATTCACCCGGTAAACAAAGTTCCAAAGATCCTCAGTGACCTGATCGAAGGGTGTAAAGTCGGTCACTCCAGCATTGTTGATGACGATGGTGACCGGCCCGAGCGTCTCGCGACATTTCGCGACGGCACGTTGCACCTGATCGCGCCGCGAGACATCGGCGCCAAGAGCCACTGCCTTCCGGCCTGTCGAGGTGATTGCCTCGACAGTTGCCGCGCATCGGGGCTCGTCAAGGTCCAACACACCGACCATCACCTCATCCTGCGCCAAGCGTTTGGCGCACGCGGCGCCGATACCCGCCGCGGCACCCGTTACCAAGGCAACCCTTCTGACCACTTTGAAGTCCCCCACTCAAAGCCCTCTTGAGCATTGACCAGCGCCGGGCGCAGGACCGTGTCCGTCATCCCATGTCCAGCGGCTCATGTGCCTCGTGGAAGCTGGATTTCCGCCTTTGCCGCAGCCATCGTCGTGCCGACCTGATTGACCATCTTGCAGTCGACCTGCACGATGGACCGGTCTTGCTCGTCGATCGACTTGTCGATCACCGTGGCGGTCATGATCGTGATGTCGCCCGTGAACGCCGGGCCGCGGTAGGTGCAGTTCGAGTGCACGATCTCGCCCCATTCGCCGGCCCATCCGGCGAGATAGTCCAGGATCCACACGCCCATGGAGGCACCGTAGCCATAGGCTCGCGGCATCCCGATGTAGCGTGCCCAGCGCGGGAAGAGATGCCCGCGAGACGGGCCGATGTAGGCACCGTCGGTGAGCTCGGGGTTCTCCCGCTCCAGCACCGGGTCCTGCTCCTTGCCCGCCATGGGTCCTGTGAAGCCGAGCTCCGCGATGTCGAGATCCGTGCGCCGATGCACTCCGCACCAGAGCGTAAAAAGATACGCGCGCCACTCCGTCGTGAAGCTCACGACGCTGTGGGGTCCGAACACGCGGGTCGGCAGGCTCTCACCGACCTTTACATCATCCCAGTAACGCTTGCGGTGACCGAGCGCGTGCAGCGCCCTGATGTATTCGAGCTTCCGCTCTTCAATTTCCGCAAGCTGCTCGTCGCTCCACTCCGGGTCCTCCGACGCCTTGAGCGAGCCCATCTCGCGGGCGAGATCCGCGCGGTAGCGAATGCTCGTGGATCTCTGCGTGGCGATCTTGTCGCCCTGAGCGTTGTAGTAGTGGTTGTCGCCGCGCTGGAAGCAGGTGGGTCCCGCGAAGCGCGTTTCTTTCACCTGGTAGTCGAAGGGAATGCGCTCGTTGTGAACGAGATCGCCCGCCACGATGTGCGGACCGTGGAACCACCACTCATCGCCCCCGAATACCATGTGCGACTGCGGAATCCTGCCGATACATGAAGGCCCCGTGCCATGGGCATCATCGGTAGCCACTGCGAAGGAGTGCGGCGCCACGAGATGCCCGAAACGGCTCTCGGCGGCGAACTCATTGTCGTAGTGCAGGCGGTTCGGATAATGCATCGCCTGCGCCCAGCGGCGGATGTCGGTGTTCGACACCGGCTCCTTGAGGCGCGCCGGCTGCATGGGCTTGCCGAGGTATCGATCGAGGTCGGAGCAATCGAGCGTACTGTCGTTCAAGGCGATTCGTGCTCAGTAGCGTGTTCAGTGTCGTGCGTCATCTTCTTTAGCGTACACCCATCCGCCCATTCCGGGAATAGCCATCAACCGTCAGACGAGCGAGTCGCCCGTGCCAAGCGCCGTCTCCCTCGTCAAGACCCGGGCGTGTTGTAAATGCATTGTCACCCTTTCACTCATGGCCCGATTTCGTAGTGATGGCAATACGCTCGTGCGCAATCTCGGACGTGCGCGGGTGGTCGTCACCTAAGCCCTGTCGTGCTCGGCGACCGCGATCGAGCTGCGAAGAAGCCTCGGCTGCACGCTCCGCATCCGCGGCACCCACTGGCGGAACTGACCGGGGGTCTGGCCAACGGCCCGGCGAAACGCGCAACAAAACCCAGAGGGTGAGGAGAAGCCGAGCGAGTATGCGATTGACTTGATGCTCTGCTCCGTCGCAAGCAGCCGCTTGGCATGCCCGATGCGGCTAGCCGCGACGTAATCCCCGATGGAACAACCGCGGCTCACCCTGAACCCACGGGAGATCTGCCGTACTGACAGCCTGCAGAGAGAGGCAAGCTCGGCGAGGGTCGGTGGCGTGCCGATCTCTTCCAGCCGCTCGTCGATCATCCGCAGTCGCCAGGGCGCGAGCCCCGCGACCGCAGGCGCCTCCATGATCGCGGCACAGTACCTGCCGAGCTCGATTGCGATCTGTCCGGCGAGCAGCTCAATCAGCATTCGGCCCGCAAACCCGGGGGAGCGAACTTCCTGCGCGAGACGCAGCAGAAGGCCACGCAAGCTCGGCGCACCGACATCGAGAGTCGCATCGAGACGTTCCGGCGTCCACTCGATATCTGTCCCGAGCCAGGCGCGAACTGCGTCGGGCCGCAGCCGGCAGACGATTCCCGCCGTCAGCCCGCCGTCGCTGCCCACCTGCATGAGCTGACCCGGAGGCAGCACGAACACGCTCCCGAGGCGCTCGAACCGGCGGGGACCCCAATACTCGCAGTAGCGAGCCCTGGCATTGCGTGGCCGTGGAATGAGACACATGTCGAGGAGGTAGGCGTCCTCGTCCCGCAGCAGGCCCATGATGGGCTCCGGGAAGCGGAAATGCAGCAGCTGCACCGTCGCCGTCCGAACGCTGATCTCAGCTTCGACGGTGGTGGTCCCCTCGAGGGGAGCGAGCGCCGAGATTCCCGTTGTAGCCCCGGGATCGCGCCCGTGCTCCGGACGGGTCATCGCGGGCATCATGGGCGCAGCACCCAGCCGCCATCGACGTGCAAGACCTGGCCGGTGATCCAATCGCCCGCCGACGAGCAGAGCAGCAGCAGCGTCCCGACCAGCTCATCCGGCTGGCCGCGCACACGCATCGCTACAACGGCTTCCAGCATCCGGACAAACGGCGAATCGTCCGGCGTGAGTTGCTTGCCCGCATCACTCATGGTGTTTCCGGGCGCGATCGCATTGACGTTGATCTTCTCCCGGCCGAGCTGCCGCGCGAGAGTCGTGGTCAGACCCACCAGCGCCAGCTTGCTGATGCCGTACACGGACTGAGCGGGAAACGCGCCGCCCGATACCTGATTGACGATCTTGCCGCCGCCGCGCTCGCGCATGAGCGGAACCACCGCCTGGGCACAGTTGAGAGCCCCGGTGAGGTTGACGTCCAGCACGCGATTCCATTGCGCGAGCGGGATCTCAACCGCCGAGAGATGACCCAGCTCCGCCATGAGAGCCGCGTTGTTGACCAGGATGTCGACACCGCCGAAGGCCTCGCGAGCCGCCGCGGCCATCGCCTTGACGGAGTCGGGCTGGGTGATGTCCACACCGATCGCGATCGCCTTGCCGCCGGCGGCGGCCACCTCGTCCCTGACGGCACGGGCACCTTCGGAGCTCAGATCCGCGACGACCACTGACGCGCCCGCTTGTGCAAGACCTAGCGCATAGGCGCGGCCGATG
>JAKBCR010000081.1 GCA_021807675.1 Pseudomonadota bacterium | reverse complement strand
CGACGGCTACTGCCCGGTACGGACTGAGCTTGCTGGAAATGATGTTGATGCGGCGGTTCATGCCGAGCTTCCTCTTCTTGAATCGGACGACCAGTACTCGCGCACGACCCTCGGCAGGCAGTCACGAAGCCCGACGGTCAGCGCTGCCTCACAGACGCGTTCAAACTGACGAGCCGCGCCCCTCTACTGCCCGGCGGTCCGTCCTGCGCGGCGCCGAGTTCAGGGCCGCACCGAGCCGCCCCCTCAGCGGATGATGTTCGGGTATTGAATGTGCGGCTCGATCTTGTGCGTTTCCCGGTACGACGGCGGCTGCCGCCCTCCGACGTCCTTGATGCCATACTTCACGGCCTCCTCCGCCGCGATCAGCGTTTGTCCATTCTTCTTCATCAACTCCGGGTCCTTGAAGAGAGCCCAGATGACATGCCCGATGAACTCCGGCGTCTCGCAGGTATCGAGGAGAGCGGAGAATTTCCCGGGGTCCGAGGAGATCACCGCCTTCAGCCGATCGGTCAGCACGGCTCCCATCCAAAGGGAAACGGCAGCAACGCTGAAGTCCTTGAAATCGACCGCCATGTCGGCGGCCATCTTGTCCTGCCCGGCCTTCTGGGCACCGTAGGCGGGCCCGAATACGTAATGGACGGCCCCCGATCCCGAAGTGAATACCACCAGCCCGCGCCGCTGCGCCGTCAACATCGGCGCGGCAAAGTAGCTGGCGACATAACTGCTGCGAAGCCCCACATCGATGATGTCTCCGAGTGTCAGGGGCTTCTCCCAGAAGTTGCCCGGGGCCGTGAGCTCATCGTGGACGGCCGCCGCATTGTTGACCAGGATATCGACCCGGCCCCGCTCCCGCCGCACTTGCTCGAACAGCGCCCGCACCTGCTCATCGTCCGCGTGATCGACGCGCACGGCGATGCCTTTGCCGCCCGCGTCCGTGACGGCCTTGGCGGTCTCGTATATGGTGCCGGGCATGGTGGACTCGCCGGCTCGCTCGGAGCGTCCGGTGACATAAACGATGCAGCCGTGGCTGCCCAGGCCGATCGCGATGCCACGCCCGGCCCCGCGGCTTGCGCCGGTCACCACGGCGACGGGAGCGTTTGAAGTCATCTTTCAGGTCCTCGATAAAAAGAAATTCAACCTCAGGCTGCCGTATGCGTTTCCAACGCACAGACGCCGCGCTCTGCGGCATTCTCGGCACCGCCATCGCTGCGCGCACGTCCGCCACTTGTGCGCCCAAGGCTCGCTCATCCGGTCCCCGGTGCCGTCCGTAAATCTACTCCACCGACCCGCTCGCGAACAAGCGCGCGCGGCGCCGGCGCGGACGTATCCCACCGGACGCGCCATTGATCAGCGAAACTGAACAGTTATTCAAGTAATCGCGCCAATATCAAACCCTCGTCGTGGGCGCCGACATCAGGAGCCGATGCCTCGAGTCCGGTTCGCAGGCACGGCAACCTGCTCGATGCGGACGGGCCCGAGGAGGCCCGAGAGCCGCAGCGGTGCGTCGGGCCCGTACGTGGGTATCGTGGTGAACGTGTATTTCTCCTTGACACCCGGTTGCTGATCACCGATCAGCCGATTGACCCACAAATTCGTCACGCCGACCGAGAGGGTATTCTCCCCCGGATGCACGTACTTCGTGATGTCCAGGCGAAACGGCGGCGTCCACACGATGCCGGCGGGCTTGCCATTCACCCTCACCTGCGCCAGCTCCCACAGCTGCCCGAGATCCAGCAGCACTCGAGTGCCGGCGAGCCGACCGGGGGCTCGGAATCTCTTGGTGTAGGTCCCCGTCCCCGCGAAATACCTCACACCGGGTAGCGTGCTGCCGCTCCAGGATGCGAGATGCCGCACTTCGATGCCCCCCGGAGCACCCCGCTTCGCCTGGAACGAGACTCTCCAGGGACCGTGAAGTGTCAGCAACGTCTTGGGCTTCGGGCTGGGGACGGATGCGGCTGAGCCCGCAGCCGGCTTGCGGAAGACGACGAACACCGACCCATAGGGCGGAAGATCGAGAGGGACGCTCGTACGGCCATTCGCAATCTTGAAGCTCACCGGATCGACAGCTCCGGTCACGGCGCTCCACAGCTGCGGCGCGAAGCCCGTGATGCGGAAGCTCGCGGTGAGATTCTCGGGACGGTTCAGTTGATTCGTGATGAAGTAGATATCGCCGTCCCGGAGCCTGCGGTGGGTGAAGTGGATCGCTGCATCGCGCTGCGGGATGGAGTAAGTGAAGTCCGGCTGCAGGTGAAGCGCGCTGAGGGCCTCGGGAAGGGACCCGGACGGAAAGACCGAGCCGGCCCCCACGTGCCGCTCGGCCGTGCTGCCCGCGGACCCGAAGAGCTCCGCCGCGATCGCCCGGAACTGCGAGGGATCATCTCTCAGGCTCGGGGATGCCACCGGCCGGCGCCCGACCACCGTCGCGCCCTCACGCACGAGCTGCTCGATGCGCCGCAACACATCGAGAGTCATCATGCCGCTGGTTCCGCCGAGATACAGAATGCGGTACCTCATACCCGAGCGCGTCACGATCCTGCCGCGGTCGATACTCAGCGCGTGCAGAAGAGCATCCGGATCGATGAAATCGAAGCCGTACCCGTGCGGGACATCGATCGATTTGTCACTGAAGAGCCCCGCCGGCGACGCCTCCTGGCCGTAAAAATAGGCAATATCGGCGACATATCGGCCCTGCTGCAGGAGGTACGAGCAGCGCGCCATGTAGCGCACCCACGGACCGGCCTCGGCGGCCCAGGTGTCGAGCCGGTCGAACATCTGTCCGAAGACGTAGAGCGACAGGCCCGGCGGCTTGTCTTTCGGCTGATGAGCCGATTCATGGACGAAGATCCGGTTCACTCCGAGCGCGAACTCCATGTCAACGACCGGCTTGAGCTCGCGCGGCGCGTACGCCCACGGCCAGTCGGCCGAGCCCATTGACTCCGCCGCCACCCGCTTCCGTCCAAACACGTGCGCCACCGAGGCGGCGCCGCGCAGGTCAGCCACATAGGCAGCCGCCGGCTTGTCTCGGCCACCGTACGTCCACATTGCGCCCATCGGAACGCTGGCGTACTGGCGCATCTCGATGTCGTCTCCGATACCGACGCGATGACCCTCCAGCGACTCGGCGTAGCTTCTCAGGCCGCGGGCACGGGCGATCCTGGCGATCTCCCCGTAGTGGTCTTTCGCCAGCAGCTCATTGACGGTACGGCGGAAGTCCCAGAGAAAGCGGTCACTCTGCGCTGCGGTTCCGACCACCACACCGGTCAGTGCCGGCAGCCACGGGAGAGGATCGTACCCGCGCAGGCGCCTGAAGTCCTGGAGGATGTCGTCCGTCCAGTTCTGCATGCCGACCTCTATCGAATCATTTGTCAGGGCGTTTACGCTCCCTGGCCCGAAAGGCCCGGTGATCGCCTGGTAGGTGTCGAGATAATGCTCCATGTACGATTTCACGTAGCGCCGGCTGAGCTTGTCGACTTCAAGACCCGTTGTCGCCTGCGATACGGGGTGGTTCGTCGTTCCCTCGAGCGAGTAACCGATCCGCAACACCACCCAGCGGCCCGGCGGCGGTGTCCAGTCGAGGGTTCCACCGGGCTTCATGCGGTTGGTGAGATCCACGGCGTCCTTCGGGTTGACTGTCGTACCGGGCGCGCAGGGCGCGCTCGAGGCGACGGCATAGTAGTCGGGCACGATGCGGAAGTCCGCCTTGGCCTCGAACTGATTGACGGTCGCCCGGGAGTGAAGGACGAGCTCGTGGACATGGAATCGCGCGCGAGCCTTCCGGTCCACGGGGGCTCCCGTCAGCAGGCTGGAGGAGACGGCGCCGGGTGCCGCACCGGTGCCGAGGGATGCGGCGAGATCCTGCGGTGGCGACACCGCGAGCACCACGCGCGCGTACCGCACCCTGACCGGAGCAAAGGAGGTCGTGATCTGCGGAAAAACAGATCCGAGCAGAGGTTGAGTGAATGAGAGCCGCGTGAGGTCTTTCCAGGTCGTGCCGTCGGCACTCCCGTACACCGTTGCGGCGAAGCTGCTCCCCCCCGACGCCGACGCGGCCAAAGTGACGCCTTGGATGCGCACCAGCCGGGCATACCGCAGCTCCAACCAGGCGCCGCCGTTCGCCTCGGTGACCGTTGCACCATCGGTCAGGCTGCCGTCCGAGAGTTGGGACAGCGCCCGCGCATTCACCGGTCCCGAGCTCGAGTTTGCGGATGCGGGCCGCGGGTCGAGCACCGGGGCCTTGTAGGCGATCACCACGCTGTCACGATAGAACTTCAGGCGCGCTATTTGCGGGGGAGTCAGCGGCCCGGAGATCAGCGGCGAGTTCTGAATGGGCCCGGTCGCGGCTGGCGGTTGCGGCAGAACGCCGTGAAAGGGCCTCCCGCCCGTCACGACCGTGCTGCTCCAGACGAATTTTTTCATGGCCTGGAAGGGTTTCACCCAAGGCCCCCCGGTCTCGCTCCACCCCGGCGAGGAGTCGATGCCGAACTCCATGCCATAGTGCCCCGCAAGATGCGCCGCGTACCTGAACGCATCCTTCCACCCCGGCGACATGTATCTCAAGCGAGTCTTGACCACCTGTGGTGTGAACAGCGCCGCGTCGATGAGATCGACACCGCCGATGCCGACTCTGTGCATCCATTGCAGATCCTTCTTGATTCCCGATTCAGTGACATTTCCGTTCTGCCAGTGCCACCAGACGCGGGGGCGGGCTGATTGCGGCGGTGACTCGAAACCCGAGAGGAGCGAAGGGCTCAACGGTGCGGACGCGCTCGGGACCGTCTGGCCGGCGATCGCGATCGGCAGCCCGAGAAGGAACGCAACGGGCAGGCACTCGAAGATCGATCCGCGCCTTCGCTTCTTCAGAATTCTCTTTGCCATACCTCGCCCCACAACCCATCATGACTCGGCGTGAACGGTACTATATTTTTGTTCAGTACCACGCTCAATCTCGTTCCGCCGTATCCGCTTCGCTGTCGAGGCGCGAAAGCGCGACGCCGGGCGTCACGCGCGCGAGGAAAGCCACCGGTGTCGAGGCACTTTCGCGCTCGTCGGTGTCGTAGGCCAACGCGCATCGGCCCTGGCCGCTGTAGGAGAGCATGGCGCAGCCTGGATGCGGGCGCGGATCGATCACAGGTGGCAGCCCTCCCCTCGGTCCCCAGCGCATCGATGACGGCCGGCGCAGCGGCCGTCGTCACCTTCTGGTGGCCGGTCACCCTGCCAGAGCCGATTTCCGCGGGTTCGCCCGTAAGGCGGCCGGGAGCCCCGGGGCTCAGGCACACTTGCGTCACCGCAGTCGCTCGCTGAGAATTCACCTCGTCCCGCCGGCCGTGCCCATCGGTACTCTTGTCCGGTGACACCCTCTCCGCCCGGCGCACCGCTTGCGGACCGGGACGGGTGGATCGACCCGCGGTGGAGTTTCATGCGCAAAGCCGACCCAGCCAGACGCGAGGCCAGACGCCGCAAGATCCTGCGGGCCGCGACCCGCTGCTTCGAGCGTCACGGAATCCGGGGGGCCTCCATCTCCCAGATCTGCGGCAAAGCGCAGATCAGCCCCGGGCACCTCTACCACTACTTCGAGAGCAAGGAGGCGATCATCCGCGCAATGGCGGATGAGGCCCTCGCGGCGGCTACGAGCCATTTCAGCAAGCAACTGAAGACTTCCGACGCGCTGCGCATAGTCGAGGAGATCATCAACTACGTCGGCACTCACGGCAGTCCGGGGCGGATCCTCCTGTTCGACATGCTGGCGGAGGCGGCGCGGGACCGGGGAATGGCCGCACTTCTGCACGAGCACAGTGCCCGCGTGCGCGAGCTGATCCGCCACCTCCTCAGCAAGGGACAGGCTCGCGGAGAGATCGACCGCGGTCTCGACCCGCAACTCGCCGCCGCGGCCGTGATGAGTCTGATGGATGGCGCTCAGACCCTGAGCATTCGCAATCCGGACCTCGACACCCAGCAGGCCGTCGACGTCTTCAAATCCGCGGCCACGCGGCTGTTGAAGCCGCAGCCTGCGGAAGCTTCCCCGTGAGGGCCGATTGATCCTGCCCGCGCCCTACCAGGGGCCGCAGCGCACGAAGCGTCCACCCGGACAGAGGCTGATCCGGCGTCCCGCCGGGCTTCAGCGTATCCTGTACCAGAGACACTCTGAGGCAGCCTGATGACCCCGGACCGACGACCCAGAAAGAGAACGCGACTCGATGCCGCGCAGCGGCGCAAGCAGATCCTCGACGAGGCGATGCGCCTCGTCGGCAGGCGCGGCTATCACGGGTTCAGCATCCAGGAGCTGGCGCAGCGCTGCAAGTTGACCAATGCCGGGTTGCTCTACTACTTCGGCTCCAAGGAGCGGCTGCTGATCGAGCTGCTGGAGGACCGCGAGCGGCGCGACACCACGGCCGTCACCAGCGCGACCGGATTGCAGCGCGAGAGCGTCGATCGCCTCTCGCTCGAGGACGTGCGGCAGGTATTCCACGAGATCATCGCGCGGAACGTCTCTCAGCCGGACATCGTGCGCCTCTTCAACGTCCTCGCCTCCGAAGCGCTGGATCCGGGCCACCCCGCGCACGACTATTTCCGCAAGCGGGAGGCTCGAGTCCTCGGCAGTTTCGCGAGCATGCTTGCGCCGCATGTCCCCGAGCCCGAGTTGACGGCGCGCGAGCTGCTGGCTCTGATATTCGGCCTGGAGTCGCAGTGGCTGCGGGCCGGCCAGGGCTTCGATCTGCTCGGCGCATGGGACAAGGCCGCGGCAATGGTGCTGCCTCCCGCGGCCCGCGCCCGCCGGTCTCGGACGGGTCTCAGACGCTGAAGCCTTGACCGTCAGCCGCGCCCCCCCCCAGGCTCCGAGGTCCGGAACGGGCCCCGGAATTCACCCCTACCGTTGCGGCACCAGGGGCTGCAGCGGCCGGCTCGTCACCTTCTCGAAGTCGGCCGCGAAGGAAGGGCGCATGGTCCCGCAGATCCAATCCCAGACGGTGGTGTAGCCGCCGTAGTTTCCCTTGAAGAAGCGGTGGTGCTGGTCATGGAAGGTGGCCGTGATGAACCACTTCGTCAGCCAGGTCTTGTTCCACCATCTCGGCAGGAACTCGAATCCCGAATGCACGTAGAACCCCATGACGATGTTGCAGGGCGTGATCAGCGCCATGGTCGAGACGTGCACGGTCATCATGGCGGTGAAGAGCGGCACGAAACCACCGTTGATGAGAGACTCGAGAGGGCTGACCGACAGCGTCGTGAGCGGATTGGTGGCGATCGAGCGGTGGTGGATCTTGTGCACCAGGGTGTAGATGGGCTCGATGTGCATCAGCCGGTGCAGCCAGTAGAAATAGGTGTCGAACCCGAAGAAGTAGAGGGCGAACTCTCCCGCCACGATCCACGGTGAGGCGGCCGCGTGGTTGAAGGTGATGAGCCCTTCGCGCTGCAGGAGCTTGCTCAGGCCGCCGAGCAGAAACCCGGAGACGGCGAGATTCAGGATTGCGAAGAGCATCTCGTGCCGAAAGATGCGCCAGCGAAAGCCGTTCGGCTGAATCTTCCGGGCACGGAAATACCCGGTCACGATTCCGGCGATCAGGCCGCCGGCGAGAAACGCAACGAGCCACACGGTGAGCGGATCGCGCCGCGCGAGGAGCGCCTGAGCCTTGTCGAAAAACGTCACGTCCAAGCCTCTGGCCGTCTGGGAGTCGGTCGGGCTCCCTGGGGTGGATTACTGTATCTGAATACTGACTAGTCGGCAAGTACCTTGCCGCGTGGCCGGGGCCAGCGGACTCTCAAGACTCTTTCACTGCCTCGGAATCCGGCTGAAGTCCTGAATCCCGACGGGCTTGCAGGGCGCCGGCTTGAACCCAGGCTTCAGCCGCCGCGATGCCAGCCGCCGGATCGGCCAGAGACAGACCCACACAAGACGCACAGATCGCGGCGATTGCGATGAATCGCATACCTATCCCCCCCCCACTTGCACGCTCCCCATCGTCACTGCCAGTCGGTGCGGCGGCAGTTTCATGTAGGTAAAGAGCGATGCCGGTGGTAAAACTGATCCGACAGCGCAAAAAAATGTCGGTGTCGGGCGCTCGGCAGCGCGATCGCCGATCGGCGGCCCTGTCAAACCGAGGGCTCTTCCGCGATCATACTTGCATGAGACAGACGAGTGAGCACTCTACGGACTATGTGCGCGGCGATGCGACGGGTCTCGCGCTCCCGGCCCACGAGCAAGCGCTGCGAGCGGCCGGCGAGACTTTCCTGACCGATGCCTTCCGCGCGTTCGGATCGATCGATCCGGATAACCGGATCGTCAGAATCAGCCGAATCGAGCCGTTCGCCGGCGGAAACTCCGGACACAAGCTGCTCCTGTCCGTCGACTACGCCCTTGCGCAGCCCGGACTGCATACCGACCTCTTCGTGAAGTTCTCCAGGGACTTCGCCGATCCGTTCCGGGATCGGCGCCGGCACGAGCTCGAGTCCGAGGTGCGCCTGGCGCGGCTTTCGCGCAAGCCCGGCTTCCCGATCGCGGTACCCAGGCCTTACTTCGGAGACTTCCATTGCGCGTCCGGCACCGGTCTCATCATCACGCAACGGATTCCATTCGGTCGGGACGGCATCGAGCCGCTGCGGCCCAAATGCATGGACCACGAGCTCGAGCAGCCGCTCGAGTATTACCAGGCGACGGTCACGGCACTCGCCCATCTCGCCGCGGCTCACAAGTGCGGCGCTCTCTCACCGGAGGCCGATGCCCTCTTTCCGTTCGATCCCGCACTCGCGATGGCCGAGATTCCCATTCCGTGGACTGAAGCGCAGCTCGGCGAGCGGATTGCGCGGTATGCGCGCTTCGCCGCGCAATGCCCTCGACTGCTGCCCGCCCGGCTCGCCGCGCCGGCATTCATCAGCCGTCTCGAGCGCGACGCGGCCCGATTCGTCGTGCATGAGGCGGCCGTCAAGCGTTATCTCCTCTCGAAACCCGATTACCTCGCGCTCTGCCATTGGAACTCCCACATCGACAATGCATGGTTCTGGCGTGATGCCTCCGGTACGTTGAAGTGCGGGCTACTCGACTGGGCGCTCGTCCGTCAGATGAACGTGGCGACCGGACTCTGGGGCGGACTCTGCGGGGCGAGCTGGGAGCTCTGGGACCGGCACCTCGACGAGCTGTTGGTCCTCTTCATCGGTGAGCTGCGGGCTCGCGGCGGACCGACGCTCGAGCGATCGGAGCTGCGGTTGCACTTGGACCTCACGACGGCGCTTCTTGGCCTCGCGCTGATGATGGACGTGCCAGCGCTCGTGTTGTCGCGTGTGCCCGAGGCCGCGAGCGCCGCGGGACCTCTCGATCCGGTCTTCCAGGGAAGCGAGGTTGCGCGGACTTTCCTCCACGTGTTCACGATGTTCCTGTCGCTCTGGGAGGGTGATGACTTCAGCGCCGCTCTCGACCGGGCGCTGAGCTGAGCGGAAGCGCGCTCGGGACAATCACCCGGCGATCCGGCGAGACCCCCTGCGCGCGGGGCACCGGGCCGAGCGCGCGACGCCGTCGGACAATATTACTTTGCAAGGCAAAGGTCATTGTGCAATCCTCGGCCGCGACTCCCCCCGCAGGATCGGAGACCACCATGTCACCCGCCGCCACGTCCGTTCATTCCCCGTTTCGACTGGATGGACAAACCGCGATCGTAACAGGCGCCGGCGCCGGGATCGGGCGGGGCATCGCCTGGGTGTTCGCGCGAGCCGGCGCTTCGGTCGTATCCATTGATCAGAATTCTGCCAGCGCCGAGGAAACACGAGCCCGGATCGAAGCGGCCGGGGGACGGGCGATGGCTGCCGCGGCGGATGTCACGGACGCGGCTGCTGCCGTGGCAATACTCGACGCTGTCATGGAGCGCTTCGGCAGGCTCGATATCCTGGTGAACAACGCCGGGGTCTACCCTCGAGGACAGCCACTTCCCGAGCTCGCACGCGAGACATTCGTGCGCACCCTGGAGATCAACGTCACGGCCGCCTTTCAGTATATTTGCGAGGCGGCTTCCCGCATGAAGCCGGGGGGCTGCATCATCAACATCTCTTCAATCGAGTCCCTGCGCACGGCCGGCCCCGGAATCGCGCATTACTGTACGTCGAAAGCCGCGCTGAATGCCCTCACCCGCTCCGCCGCGGTCGATCTGGCGCCCAAGGGCATCCGCGTCAACGCCATCCTGCCTGGGATCGTCCGCACGGAAGGAACGCGCGCATCGCTTGCCACGGACGCCATGGGACAGCTCACCCAACGGATCCCCAGCGGGCGCATCGGCGAGCCCGAAGACATCGCGCATGCGGCATTGTTCCTGGCGAGCGGTGCCGCCGCCTACGTCAACGGACATTGCCTGACCGTCGATGGCGGAATGACGATCGCAGGCTAGTTTGAAGCCACCGGCGGCGGCGGGGTACCTCCCTGTGCCTGGTTCATGCCCGCGAACCGCTTTGCTCGGTCGATGGGCCAGGCGCGGGCCTACATGGGTCGTGGATGTCGTCCTGCGCAAACAGTGCCGCCCTGCCCCCGGGTCTCGCTCAAGAAAGCTCCAGCGGCAGATACTCGACCCCGAAGGTGCGTCCGCCATGAAACCTGTATGTCTCGCCCGCCCGCATACGGATACTGCGGAAGCGCTCGAGGAACTCTTCGATGACGACACGCATCTCGCGCTTGGCCAGGTGCATCCCGAGACAAGCGTGCGAGCCGGTTCCCATCGCCAGATGGCGGGGCTTGCGCGCAATGTCGACTTCGTGGGGAGAGGCGAACTTGCGCGGATCACGATTGGCCAGGGACAGCGGCATCATCACTTCCTCGCCGCGCTTGATCGGCACGCCGTGAAAATCGAAGTCCTTGACCGCCATTCGGTGTGTCGTCACCACGGAGAATGCGCGTAAGAACTCCTCCACCGCGTCCGGGATCAGCTCGGGATGGGCGCGAAGCCGCGCCTGCAGCTCAGGATGGGTGGCCAGATGGCGCATTATCCAGCCGAGCGTGCTGTAGACGGTATCGAGGCCACCGACATACAGGACGTAAAGCATGCCCATGGTTTCGAGATGATCGAGGGGCCGCCCCTCGAATGTCGCGTGGGTGATGCCAGCCATCAGATCATTCACGGGCTGCTTGCGCTGCTCGGCGAGAAACTCCTCGAGATAATGGTAGATCGAGCGGGCGGCCTGAACGCGCGCAGCCATGTCGGGGCCGCGCATCAGTGTGTCTTCCCAATGTATGAAGTCTGCGAGCCTCGCGCGAGGCATGCCCATCAGATCGAGGAAGACGTAGGATGGGAACGGAACGGCGAATTGGCTGACGAAATCGCAGCCCCCCTTGTCCGCGAACGTGTCGATGAGCTCCCCGCACGCACTCCTCACCCTCTGCTCCATCTGATTCACCGCCTTGGGCGCGAAATGCGGATTGAGGTTGCGCCGGTAACCGAAATGCCGCGGCGGATCGATCTCGATCGGATTGAGGCGCAGATTGACTCCCAGCAGATCGGCGATCATCCCGGGCCGCTCTGCGCCGAAGCGCTCGTAGTCCATGAACGCATCCGAGATCAGGTCATAGCGCGTCAGGACCCAGCCCGACCGGCCATAGCTCGCATCCGTCGCCCAGATGATGTCCGGCCCCTCATGGAGGCGCGTGATCGCCGTATAGGGGTCTTCCAGCTCGCAACTGAATCGGTCGTAGCTGTTATCCCACACGAGCGCCGGCGGCACATGCGCGGGAACCGTGGCGGCAGCTGACTTGGCGGAAACGTCGCTCATCTTGGAAATCCTGGATCCATGGGCTTGAGACCGAACCCCTCGCGCGATCCGTCGCGAATGGAGCTCTGCTGGAACGAGTGCAATGCAAGCGCGCGCATCCGCCTCCACTGGCGCGCGCGCGACACGCGCCTCCGGTCCCACCGGCACGGCAGTCGCGACGGTCAATGTTCCATGGAGCCGTGGCCGGAACGAGGCCGCGGCGATGACCTTTAACTTTGCGCAGCAAAGTATATGCCCCGCGTGCCCGCAGTCAAGCGGGCGCGGCGCGGTCAGACAGCCTGCACTGCCGCGCCGATGAGTCCGTCAGCCCGAGCGTCGCGCCTCGACCCCGATCAACCTGAGCCCGGCGTGATCCGCGCCGTAGTGCTTGTTCACGAAGATCAGCACGGAGGTAAGCGCTTCGGCGGCAGCCGAATTCGCCAGCGACCCACCGTGAAATGCCGCCAGATCCATTTGCGAAAGAAGCGCCACCACGACCTCGCGACTGGCCTTGTCGTCGCCGAAGACGAGGACGTCTCCAAGCTCCTGGGCGGAAGCATCCGAGCCCAGACGCGTCGCGGCAACCGTGTGCAGGGCGGATACGACCCGAACATCAGGCCCCAGCTCATTCTGCGCGCGCACGGCCGCGCAGCCCTCCGGTGGCAGCTGCACTCGCGCCACACGCGGCGGAATCAGGGGCACGGTCGCATCGATCACGATCTTGCCCTGTGCCGCCTCTCGAATCGCCTGCAGCGTGCCCTGTTGGCTGGCGAAGGGCACCGTGACGGCGATCACCTCGCCCGCGGCCGCTGCTTCGGCATTCGAGGCTCCGGTGACCTCGGCCCCGGCGACCTCGCGGCGCAATTCCTCCGCCGTCGCCCTGGCGCGACCCGCCTCGCGCGAGCCGATACATACCTTCAGCCCATGCCGCAACGCGCGAAGCGCGAGGCCGCGGCCCAATGCGCCCGTTCCCCCGATGACCGCCAGAGACTTCGGTCCCATTCACGCCCTCCCCGAAAGCCAGAGGGTAGTCTGACAGATACCGCAACTGGCGCACAGCGCACCCGCGCAAGCGCGTGCGCATGCCCTGGGAGCGCCCCTGCGCGCGATCGCGAACCCCCGGGGTGCTAGCCGCTCGCCGCCAGGAGCTGCCGCAATACCGCCGTCTCGGCAGGCTTCACCAGGTGCGCATCGAATCCCGCGGCGCTCGAGCGCTGCTTGTCCTCCAGTTGGCCATAACCGCTCAGGGCGATCAGGCGCACGGGGCGCGCCAGAAGCTTCATGCGCCTCGCCACTTCATATCCGTCCATGCCCGGAAGCCCGATATCCAACAGTACGACATCCGGCTCGAATATCGCGACCTGCTCGAGAGCCTGCGCAGCCGCGTAGACCGCGAGCGTCTCGTGTCCCTCGGACTCGAGCAGAAGGGCGAGAATATCCGCCGCGTCGCGATTGTCATCGACGATGAGTATCCGACGCTGCGGCGCTGCGCCCGACTCGCCGCTGCGGGCGCTCTCGGCGGGAGCCTCGAGGACCGGCAAGCGGACGGTGAATGTCGCGCCTCGATTCGGGCCCGCGCTGGCGGCGCTCACCGTGCCTCCGTGCATTTCCACGAGCTCTCTGCACACCGCAAGACCTATTCCAAGACCGCCTTCGGCCCTGTCGAGCGGCTGCTCGCTTTGGACGAACAGATCGAAGATCCGCGGGAGCAGTTGCTCGGAAATCCCGATGCCGCTGTCTCTCACCTCGACCGCGGCGCATGAAGCGTCGGAGAAGACCATCACGCGGATCTCGCCTCCCCGGTCCGTGTATTTGGCCGCATTGATCAACACATTGGCGATCGACTGTGCGATGCGGACCTTGTCGACGCTCACGAGCAGCGGCTCCGGCGCTTTCACGACGGTGAGCCGTTGTCTTTTCTCTCGAATCAATGGCTCGGCGGTCTCGATTGCCTGCTCGACGCAACTCATCAGCGAGACCACCTCACGCTGCAACACCACCCGCCTTTGTGTAATGCGGGCAACATCGAGGAGGTCATCGAGAAGTCTCGACAGATGAACCGTCTGCCGTTGAATGACCGCGACGCACGAGCTGGCCTTCGCATCGGCGGTCGCGAGCCGGGAGAGCACCTCGGCCGCGCTCGCGATCGGTGCCACCGGATTTCGCAGCTCGTGCGCCAGCATCGCGAGAAACTCGTCTTTGCGCCGATCCGTCGCCTCGAGCGTCTCCGCGAGCTCACGGTACCGCTCCTCGCTCTCGCGCAACGCCTCTTCGCTGCGCTTGCGGTCGTCGATATCGGTACACGTCCCGAACCAACGCACGATCCGACCCAAGGAGTCCCGCAGCGGGGTCCCCCGCACGGCATGCCACCGATAGGAACCTTCGCGGCCGCGGCGGATGCGGAATTCCGCGCAATACTCCCCCCCTGTCGCAACGGCCTGGGTCCAGAGCCGCTCCCCGGTCGGTGCATCGTCAGGATGAATCGCCGTTGCCCAGGTGTAGCCCTGCATCTCCTCGAGGCTGAGACCCAGATACTCGAGAAACCGCTCGTTGTAGTAATCGGAAAAGCCGTCCGGCCGCGCGGACCAGACGAGCTGCGGGATCGACTCGGTGATGAGCCGGAAACGCGCGGCCTCATCGCGTAGCGCCTGCTCTGCAAGCCGCAGGTCCGTGATGTCGATCGCGTTGCCCACCACGCGCGCGACGGAGCCGTCCGGAGCGCGTTGAACGATGCACTGGTCTCGCACGTGGATCCAGCGTCCGTCAGGGTGCCTGAGCCTGAGCTCCGTGCGAAGGAAAGTCGGAAGGCCGCCAGTGTCCGATCGGATCCGGTATTCGAGCGCCTGCACATCGTCCGGATGAATCCGACTCCTCCACCAGCCTGCGCACGAGGACACCTCTTCGGCGGCCACGCCCAGGAGATCCTCAATACCCTGGGAAATGTGCAGCTCGTCCGTGCGCACGTTCCAATCGTAGATCACGCCCTGCACCGCTTCGGCCGCCAGCCGGTAGCGCTCTTGCGTGTCATCCGAAACCACATCGGCGCGCAACCGATCGCTCGAGCCCGCCCGCACCTGGGAGAGCTCGTGATTCACGGCGAGCAATTCGCTGCGGCGCCGGTAGAGCTCCGTCAGGACCGCGATCTTGCTGCGCAGGATCTCGGGAACGACGGGCACGGCGATATAGTCGATCGCGCCGACTTCATAGCCCTTGAGGCGGTCGAGCTCGCTGACGTGAACCCCGGTGACGAAGATGATGGGCGTGCGCTCCAGCCGCGGATGCTCACGGATGGCCCGGGCCACCTCGAATCCGTCCATCCCCGGCATGTTCACATCGAGGAGGATGACCGCGAACTCCTGCTCGAGCAGCTTCCTCAAGGCCTCCTCACCGGAGAGCGCCCTGACGCAGCGGACCTCGAGCCCGGAGAGAACCGACTCGTACGCGAGCAGTCGCGCCGGCTGATCATCGACCAATAGCACACCCGGGCGTTGCGCCGAGCTCGTGCCCGCGGTATCGCTCGCTGCTGCACCCGGGGACACGGGTGTGTTCATTTCGCTCAAGTTATTCCCCGTGAGCCCGTACGCGCGCAATCGCCAGCCGCGCAAGCTCCTCCGGTGCGACGGAGAGCCAGACTATTTCTGCCCCGTTCTCGAGATGCGCCCGCTCGTGAAGACCGGCGGCGTCTAATGGTGAGCTCCCATTCTCCTAGACGAATCGCGGCGCCGCAAGACACCTGTCCGGGGGCGACCCGCGGGAGGTGACTCCGACCTGAGCCCGGCCGGGCGTCGTCTCGCCACCGGCGGCCTCAGGGGTCGCGCATCTCCGTCCGCGGTGACAGCTGCGACGTGCGGCGCAGCTCGCCGATGGCCGAGTCGAGCCCCTGAAGCGTGAGGGGAAACATTCGCTCCCCGACCAACTCCTTGAGGATCCGCACCGAGGCGGTGTGCTCCCAGCGCTCCGCCGGCTCGGGATTGAGCCAGACCAGCCGCGGAAACGCGGCGCAGAGCCGCTGCATCCACACCGCACCGGCCTCCCGGTTCCAGTGCTCGACGCTGCCCCCGGGCTGCACGATCTCGTACGGGCTCATGGTGGCATCGCCGACGAGGATGGCCCGATAGTCATGGCCATAGGTCCGCAGCACCTCGAGGGTCGGGATCGCCGAGGTGGCGCGGCGGCGGTTGTCCTTCCACACCTTCTCGTAAGGCACGTTGTGAAAATAGAAATGCTCGAGGTGTTTGAACTCACACCGCGCCGCGGAGAAGATCTCCTCGCAGACCCTCACGTGATCGTCCATGGAGCCCCCGGCATCCAGAAACAACAGCACTTTGACGGCGTTGCGCCGCTCCGGCACGAGCTTGAGCTCGAGGAGCCCCGCGTTGCGGGCAGTGGCCTCGATGGTGCCATCGAGGTCCAGCTGATCGGCGACGCCCTGGCGGGCGAACCTGCGCAGTCGCCGCAGCGCGAGCTTCATGTTGCGCGTGCCGAGCTCCACGGTGTCGTCGAAGTTGCGGTACTCGCGCCGCTCCCAGACCTTCACCGCCCGGCGTTGCCGTGCGCCCGCCTCCCCGAAACGCACGCCTTCAGGGTGATGGCCGCCGGAGCCGAACGGCGAGGTGCCACCGGTCCCGATCCATTTGCTGCCGCCGTGATGGGCTTCCTTCTGCTCGCGCAGCCGCTCGCGCAGGGTCTCGAGAAGCTTCTCCCAACCACCCAGGGACTCGATGGCGCGCCGCTCCTCCTCCGACAGGGCACGCCCGGCGAGTCCCTGCAGCCATTCGGCAGGGACCTGCGCCGCGAGGAGCGCGGCGAACGCGCTCTGCGCACCCTCGAAGACTTCGGCGAACACCCGGTCGAATCGATCGTAATGCCGCTCGTCCTTCACGAGACAGGCCCGCGCCAGAAAGTAGAAGTCCTGCGCGCAGAGTCCTGCCGTCCGTGCCTGCAAGGCTTCGAGCAGTGTCAGAAACTCGGTGATGCTGACCGGCACTCCCGCGGCGCGCAGCGCAAAGAAGAAGTTGACGAGCATGCCTGCGGACCGCTTCGTGATTTTGGGGTCGACTCGGTCCATGGGGAACCGATTCGAAGCGCTGCATCCGGGCTCAGCGGGCGCGGCGATGCAGGAAGACGAGCTGCTCGAAGAGGTGCACGTCCTGCTCGTTCTTGAGCAGTGCGCCGTGCAGGACCGGCAGCGCCCTGCGCTCATCGCCGGCACGCAGCAGCGCGGGATCGATATCCTCGGCAAGCAGCAGCTTGATCCAGTCGAGCAGCTCCGAGGTCGAAGGCTTCTTCTTCAGGCCCGCGGTCTCGCGCAGCTCGTAGAAAGCACGCAATGCCTCGGCGAGCAGCTCCTGCTTGAGCCCCGGGAAGTGCACATCCACGATGGCGCGCATCGTGGGCTCATCGGGGAAGCGGATGTAATGAAAGAAGCAGCGGCGCAGGAATGCATCCGGCAGCTCCTTCTCGTTATTGCTGGTGATCAGGATGATCGGGCGGTGCCGCGCCCTTACGAGCTCGCGAGTCTCATAGACGTAGAACTCCATTCGATCGAGCTCCCGCAGCAGGTCGTTCGGGAACTCGATGTCCGCCTTGTCGATCTCGTCAATGAGCAGCACCGGCTGAACATCCGATTCGAAGGCCTCCCAGAGCTTTCCCTTGACGATGTAGTTGGCGATGTCGTGTACACGCGCCTCGCCAAGCTGCGAGTCGCGCAGGCGCGAGACCGCGTCGTACTCGTAGAGACCCTGCTGCGCCTTGCTGGTCGACTTGATGTGCCACTCGTAAAGGGGGCGCGCGAGCGAGCGCGCGATCTCCTGCGCGAGCTGCGTCTTGCCCGTGCCCGGCTCACCCTTGATGAGAAGCGGCCGCGCGAGAGTGATCGCGGCATTCACCGCCATCATGAGATCCTCGGTGGCGATGTACCGGTCGGTCCCGCTGAAGCGCTGAGTCATGCTCGCAGTCTCGCATGGAATGGCAGCAGCCAGCCTACGTGACCCCTGCTCAGGCGGCAAGCAGGCGGCGCGCGAGGGCGAAACCGCTGCGCGCGCTCCCAGTTTCAAACCTGCATCTAGTGTCGGCTCTGCGATCCGGCGGTC